>JBJKSJ010000350.1:0-10282 GCA_046704085.1 Ktedonobacterales bacterium
GATCACTACCCCGCTGGGCTGGGGCACCCCTTGGAACAAGGAATAGGCTTTGGGATTGGCGATGCCAGGCGAGAGGACATAGATGGACTGGGCGGTCTGGTCGCTATAGTAAATCGAGCCGTTGCCATTGCTGGCGGCCAGGAAGGCGGGCGAGCCGCCAACGGCCTGGTAGACCAGCGCGGGGGCGCTGTAGCTGCCGGGGGTCGCGTTGGGGCCGCTGGGGTGGGCAGCGGCTTGCGCGCAGGGTGAGCCGACGGTAAAAACGATGTTGGCGCCTGGCGTGGCCGTGTGGCCGGCGCCGGGCGAGGCGGTCGCGCCTGGGCCGGTATTGGTCGTGGGCGATTTGTGCGTGAGGATCAGGCCCGCTGCCAGTCCGGCGCCTCCCAGGATGACGACCACCAGCACGATCAGCCCGGCGATCAAAGCTTTATTTCTGGGTTTGGGCGCAGGGGGCGGCGGCGCAAACGGAGCGGATGGCGGCGCGCCCATTGGCGGCACGGCGGGCAAGCGTGGCATGCTGACCGCTGGCACCGGGCCGCTCTGCCCCATGTTGATCGCTGGCATGGGGCTGCTCTGGGACATCGATGGCTGTGGCGCCCTGACCGTCGCGCTCGTATTGGAGATGCTGGTGGGCGGGTCGGCGGCCAGGGCTGTCGGCGGGTCCACCTGGCCGGAGCCACTGAATGTTCCACTGGCTGCTGGCGCCGGTGGAGTACGCAGCGTCGGCAAGTCTTCCATGCTGACTCCGCCGGATGGGCCGGAAATGGGCGCAGAGCCTGAGCCAGATGGGCCAGAAACCGGCGCGGAGCCTGCCCCGCTGGCCGAGTTGGCATACGAGCCGGAGCCGGGCGGCGTCTGTCCTGGACTGGAGATCGGCGTGGAACCCCCGCTGGGGCCGCTCCCGGTTCCAGGGATTCGCACCGACGGGATGGAGCCGCTCCACTGCATGGCGGCAAGCGATTCCGGCCCGATCTGGATGACCGCCTGCTCGAAGGCGTTGAGCATCGCCTGCGCGCTCTGAAAGCGATCTGCTGGCTGCTTTGCCATCGCCGTCTCGACCACCTGCACAATCTGCGGTGGCACCTGCGGATTGGCTTCGCGGATGGGGGGCAGCGGCTCAGTGGCATGCTTGAGCAAGACATCAAACGGCGTGTTGCCCACGTAGGGCGGGTTGCCAGTGAGCATCACGTAGAGAACCACGCCCAGGCTATACACGTCGCTGCGTTTATCGGCATGCCCCTTCGCCTGCTCTGGCGCCATATATTCCGCCGTGCCCAGCCCCATGCCGGTGCTGGTCAGGCGGGCGTCGCCGGTATCCAGGGCGATGCCAAAGTCGGCCAGCAAGACGTTGCGCCCATCTTGCAGCAGGACGTTGCTGGGTTTGATGTCGCGGTGAACCAGCCCATGCTGATGGGCGTGATCAATCGCTTCACAAAGCTGGCTAAAAATACGAATCGTGTCGCGCAAGGGTAGAGGACCGCCCTGCTTCTTCAGGCGGTCGCGCAGCGTCCCTCCGGCGACATAGGGCATGACAAGGAAGAGAATCTCATCTTCGCCTGTTTTGCCTTCGCCAAATTCGATCAAGGGCAGAATATTGAGATGTGAGAGTTGGGAGATGGCGCGCGCCTCACGCAGAAAGCGGGCGCGGAAATCCTCGTCCTCTGCGTAGCCTTTCCGAATGACTTTGATGGCGACTTCACGGTCAAAGGCGGTACGCTGCTTCGCGCGATACACCTCCGCCATGCCACCGCTGCCAATTCGCTCACCGATCTCATATGCCCCTAGCTTAATGCCTTCGAGTCGTGCCATGCTGTGCCTCGCAGAAGAAAAACTAAGATTCCCCGCTATAGGGTACAGCTTCCAAGAGATTCTGTCAAGCGGTTATCGTCAAGAATCTCTCCGGAGAAGTTAGGCGTCACCAGCACATCCGCCGTCCCGCCATTGGAGGTAAAGAGAATATGGTCGTAGATCGTCTGCGTAGGAAGAATCACACTGGAGGCCGTCACTTGCATCTGGCTGGTCTGCCCGGCCCCCAGGCTGCCGCTCTTCGGCGAGATCGAGAGATACTTGCCCTGGATGCTCGCCTGCCAGGTCAGGGCGCTGACGCCGGTATCCTCAATCGTCACAAACGTTGGATGAGAGGCCAGGCTGTTTGGGTCACATTATGAGGACTGCTGCTTGTTTCGTCGTTTGGCCGGCTGGCCCGGCAAGAGCGTCTGGTCGTAGAGCGCCGCCGCTGGATATTCGCCGGAGGAGCCGATATCCTTGGGGGGCTGGGCCGCCGGGTCCGCTTTGCCACCCTGGTTCCTCTTTGGCGCTTGCGGCACCGCAGGCGTTGGCGCGGCTGGCGATGGCCTCTGCCCGCCAGGCAGCCCGGCCTGGGCCGGTCTCTGCCCGCCAGGCGCCTGCTGGTCTCCTTGCCGAATCGGCTGGCTCTGAAGCGACGTGTGCGTGCGGCGACGATCGAGCGCCAGCCAGAAGGCGAGACCTGCCAGAATAAGAACGCCAATAATGATGACACTGATAGCAAGAATAAGAACCGTATCGTTCATCTCTTTCTCCCCTTGCGCAGCGTGCAACCCTGCGATGCGCGTCCTGTGGCTCGCTTCAGGCTCGCGCGAACTGAGGCTGCGCTGCATCAAACAGCCCTAGCGTACCCAGCGAACAGCCAATTGTCAAGTCTCCGCTGAGATGGCTCTGCAAGCTGATCTATGGTACAATTTGAACAAAGGACCGTTTTGCTCCACTCATCTTTTGTCCTGGCCTGGCATTTGCCAGTATCTCCAATAACGACCCTGCGGGCAACTGATGATCGCGGCAGAAGCAAGCGATGCGTGTGAGCATGAACAAGCAAAAATGTGTCCCACTTCACCCCTGCGTAGTGACGTTCTTGCTTGCTCCTCAGCCGGGTTCCCCGCTATACTCTCGCTAACAGAGTCGTTGAGGAGTGCCCTCTCACCAGCGAGAGTCAGGCAAAGAAAGTCAAAGGTCGGCTAACACAATGAAAAAACGCTTTCTCCACCACAAACGGCTGTTAATTGGCAGTGGCGCCACACTTTTAGGAACGCTGGGAGGCGCATATTCGGTGGCCTATTATGTGGTTCGCCAGCTTACGCGCCCGGTCCACCCAACGCTGCGGGATACCTACACCTTTACCCCTTTTGAGTTTGGTGTCCCATTCGAGCGGGTGACGTTTGCCCCGGCGCAGGGCGATCATCAGGTGCATGGCTGGTTTCTGGCGCGCGAGGAGACCCGGAGGGTCATTGTCCTCTGCCCAGGCTATCGGGGGCACGCGGCTGATCTGCTTGGCATTGGCATGTACCTCTGGCGCGAGGGCCATAATGTCTTGCTCTTTGATTATCACGGGCATGGCGCCGGATGGGGCGTGCCCGTCACGCTCGGCTTTCGAGAGGTAAACGATTTTCTAGGCGCGCTGGATTACGTCCAGCGGCGCGTGCCAGGCGCGATCATTGGGGTGCTGGGCTATTCGATGGGCGCTGCTGTCGCCATTATGGGCGCGGCGCGCAGGCCGGAGGTCAGCGCCGTTATCGCCGACAGCCCCTTCGCCACCCACTGGGGCGTGGTCGAATATAATTTCAAGCGCGTGGCCCCACTCCCCGCCACGCCTTTTCTCCTGGTGGCTGATCGGCTGATGGCCCGGCGCGCGGGCTATCGCTTCCGCGAGGTGGAACCGCTGCGCGATGTGGTCAAGATTGCGCCGCGCCCGCTGCTGTTGATTCATGGCCTGGCAGATACGATCATCTCGCCGCAGGATTCGCAGCGCATCTACGCCGCCGCTGGCGAGCCGAAAGAACTCTGGCTGGTCGAGGGCATGGACCACTGTGGCGCCTATTTCAAAGATCGTGGCGCCTATTGCCAGCGCGTCGGGGCGTTCTTTGCTGACCATCTCTGCGCCAACGATGCCGAAGCCGAGGTACTCCCGTCAACGCTTGCGCCGTCCGCCGGGCGCCTGGTGGCGTCCTGATTTAGCAACAAAGCGAGGCAGACTATGGCCGCTGTCACCACCGAACGTTTGATGCAACTCGCGCTCGATCTGGTCGGCTGGAGCGACATCCCACCCGACAGCGCGATCTATTACGCCGGTTCGCGCATCAGTCATCTCTTGATCGGCATTGATGTGGGCGCGGGCGAGTTGTTCATGGCCCGCCAGCTTGGCTTTCACGCGGTGATTGCCCATCACCCGGCTGGCTATACCGGCCCCACCTGGGAGGTCTATCGCTATCATGTGCGCCAGATGGTCGCGGCGGGCGTCCCCGCAGACCAGGCCGAGGCGGCAGTGGCCGGGCGCGTGCGCGATCTTCAGGCACGCGCCCAGACGCAGAACTACGATCATGTGCCCTCGGTTGCGCGCCTGCTGGAAATGCCGTTCCTGAATATTCACGCGCCGCTGGATGAACTGGGGCGGCGCATCATGCAGGAAACGATTGACGCCCGCCTGACGCAGCAGCCAGGGGCGACCGTGCGTGATGTGCGCGATGCCCTGCTCCAGTTGCCCGCCTATCGCGCCTCCAAGACCGAGATGCTGACTGCCCTGGGCGATTGGGATGCCCCCGCCGGGCGCGTCGTCGTCTCACACGGCGCCTATACCAACGGCGGCTATCACGTCGCCCGCGCCTATTTCCTCAACGGCGTCAACACCGTCTGCTGTATCCACTTTCCGCCCGAAGACGCGCAGCGCCTGAAAAACGAAGGCATTCAGGGCAATCTGCTGGTGATGGGCCACATTGCTGGAGACAGCGTTGGCCTCCTGCCCTACGTTGCCCGGCTGCGCCAGGAAGGATTAGAGGTCCAGACCTACTCAGGCATCATCGGCGGCGACTAAAGTCGGCTGGTGGGAACGATTCGGCCTACGGGCGCCCGCAGGCGCCCTTAGCTGCGAATGTATTCGCCAGGGTGGCGCGACGAGGGCTTGCATCGGCATGTGCTTTGCTGTATGCTGAGTTAAGAAGGGCTGAGGTTTGGTGTGGCGGAAATCAGCATACAGGAGGGTTTTTATGGCGGGCGATCTAGAAAAGCTGGCGGTAGACATTGAACGTCCGATTGGTTGTCTCTCGCGCACCGTCTTCTGGATTCTCTTTGTGATCTTTGGTGTCATCATGGGCGCTATTGGCTGGCTGCTCTACACCTCTTTCTGGGCAGGGGCTACCCACATTAATCTTTCTGAGAATCATAAGGATGCGCTCATTGTGGCCCTGGTGGTCATCGTTTTGTCTATGGCACTGGCAGCCATCATCCGCGACAGCATGCGCAAGGCGATCTATCGCCGGGTACTCAAAAGGCGCGCCGGGAAATAATCGCTGATTGAGCGCAAGAAGAGCGAACGCCGAGACGACATAGCTTCTGTGTCGTCTCGGCGTCTTGCTTGTTTCACCGCCGAAGCTACGCCGCGGGCTGCGGCTCGGCGATAGGCGGCAAGAGCAGATCGGCCAGCCGACTGATGCCGCGCTCTGGTGGGCGGCGCGGCAGGCGGCCCGCCAGGGCCGGAACCAGCACGGGCTGGAGCGACTGCTGATACGCTCCCAGGTCGGCCATGAGAGCACGCCAGGTGCTGATGCGGACACTATGTTCGAGCGGCGCCTGGTTATAAGAGGCGTCGATCAGGTAGCTGCGCATCCCCAGCGCGCCGAGGTTCTCGGCGGTGCGCAGGTTGTCCTCCACAAATGCCCGACAACCAAGCTCCTGGGCCAGTGGGGCTTTGTCCTGGGTGCAATACACAGCGTGGATCAAATGGCCGACACGCTGCGCGTGCAGCCATTCAAGGGTGGCCTCGCGCACTTTGGTGGGGCGAGCGGTAATAATATGAATCTCCCAGCCCCGCTGATGGAGGGTGCGAATCGCCCAGGCCATGTGGGGCATGGCGCTAAATCGCCGGGTAAACTCCGGGTCGGCGCTCAGCCGCAGGCAGAGTTCGGTGGTTTCAGGCGTTGTTCGAGGCCAGTCATAGCTGGTCAACGAGGAGTAGGAGTTAGGGATACAGTTGGGGAAGGCCGCGTAAAGGGCTTCCCAGAGTTCCTGACCAGAAGCGAGGACGCCATCACAGTCCAGGCCAATCACGAGGTCGCGGCGCGACGCGGCCTCAGTCCGCGTTACATTCACCACTGCCATACAAAACGTGCCACAATGCCGCGAAGGTAATGTTTGCGCTAACAGCCAGCGTTACAAGTGTCCTCACGCCGCTACCAGCAACGTAGCGAATAGAGTACGTGCCTCTAATGCGGCAAAGGTCTCCTTTCTGTCTAGTTTGCCCGCCTGGGGCGGGCGATACTCTCTTTTACCAAGATTCGTGCCGAGAATCAGCAGAACAACATCGCTCTGTTTTCCCCGCCGATCAATTATACGAGCCGATGTCTAGAGCGTTGCATCAGGCAGGACTTTTGGCCGGTTGCATCCAGCACTTGCGCTGCCCGGCACAGCCCTGCATGAAAGAGGGACACTGGTCCCCATGACCCCGGCATCCCTCTACAGAGATTTGGCGCCCGCGACGCCGTGAACCCCTGCGCCTATAGCATACTCTATTTTGTGATGATAGACTATGGCGAGCGCCACTGGAGGACTGTTAATTTTTCAATACCCTAGACCAGGACAGCCAGCAGGCCAACGAATCCGCCAACCAGTTCGCCATAGCCCTGGCCGAGTGTCGGGTTGCTGGTCAGCAGACCAACCCCCAGCGTCACGACGGCGGAGACCACCAGGAAGACGATCAGCCGCCGGATGATGCCAAAGGGACTGAGCCAGTGATGGCGGAAGGTGCGGATGTGCGTGGTGATAATCCAGAGAATCAAGACGATGGTCAGAACCCCAATAGCCCAATGGGCATAGGTGGCAAAGCCGGTGAGGTTGGCTGGGGGCGCCGACTGATCCAGCACCGTATTGGCGCCGTGCCCCATGGTGCCCGCCATCACGCCCATCAGGACTTTGCCGCCCAGGCCGATGTGCTTGAACTTTTTGGCCTCTTCGGCCTTTTGCTCCTGCGCGTGATGCGACCAAGGCCAGTTCCAGGGAGCCAGGCGCTGAGCGGTGCTTGCTTTGGCCTGTGCGTCTGCCCCATCCTCTTTGGTCACTTTGCCGATCACGTCTTTGGCCTCGTGTTCGGCTACTACCGTTGCCACGCCGCTGGCGCTCGTGGGCACGCGCACCTTGCGCAGCCCCAGCATGCCGCTGAGGGGGTGCCAGTCGCCGGTCAGCAGGAGGCCGCCCAGCAGCAGCGCGAACCCAAGCCCCACGATGACGGAGCGGTAATCGGGGATGGCATTCACAATCCCCGCCAGCAGCATCAGCAGACCCAGGATATAGAGCGCGGACCGGAAGCTATGATGGCGGAAAAGCTGCGGGCGCTGCGGACTGGCTGGCTCCGGTGTGACCGGGGCGGAATGAAAGAGCCGCGCCATCAATCCCTGTGGCGGCGGCGGCGGAGGTGGTGGTTCCTCTTTGCCCAGATGAAACAGTCCGTGTTTTTCGGGCGGCGGGGGAGGAGGCGCCTCCTCTTTGCCCAGGTGGAAGAGGCCGTGATGCTCCTCTGGCGGAGGCGGAGGAGGCGCCTCCTCCTTGTGGAATAGCCCGTGATGCGCTGCCTCTGGCGGCGCTGCCTCTTTGGGCGCTGCTTCTGGTTCGTCGTCTTTTTTGCCGAGATGGAAGAGGCCGTGCGATTCTTCTGACATAGAATGCCTCCCTTGCAAAACGTTCAGCTACAATGGTGCGCCTAGCTTAGCTGGACACGCGCAAAAATGCAAGCCTGAGAGAGCATTCCGTCAAAACCGTCAATTCTTGGCATTACCGTAAATTCTGTAAATTCTGTAAATTCTTGTGTGCTATTTCGCGTAGCCACGCGGATGCGCCTGCTTCCAGCGCCAGGCGCTCTCGATAATGGTGTCCAGGTCGGGATAGCGCGGCTGCCAGCCAAGTTCCGCGCGGATACGCGCCGAACTGGCAACGGTGATGACCTGATCACCCGCGCGGCGCGGCCCTTCGCGGATGGGGATCGCCAGCCCGGTCACGCGACGCGCGCTCTCCACGACCTGGCGCACCGAGTAGCCCTGCCCGTTGCCCAGATTATAGATGCGCAGCCCTGGCTCGGCGCGACCCAGCGCCTGGATGTGCGCCTGGGCCAGATCGACGACATGGATATAATCACGAACGCAGGTGCCATCTGGCGTTGGATAATCAGTGCCGTTGATGTCTACCGGGCGGTCCTCCTGCGCGGCGGCCAACACCAGCGGGATCAGGTGGGTCTCTGACTGGTGATCTTCGCCATAGCGTTCGGTGGCGCCCGCCGCGTTGAAGTAACGCAGCGAGGTGCAGACCAGGCCATGCGCCTGCGCCAGCCAGGGCAGCATCTGCTCGACGATCAGCTTGGCCTGCCCATAGGGATTGGTCGGCTGCGTCGGCGCGTCCTCGCTAATGGGCATCTGTTCCTGCTCGCCATAGAGCGCGGCAGTGGAGGAAAAGACCAGCCGCTTGACGCCCGCCAGAATCATGCTCTGGACAACCGCGAGGCTGCCCATCACGTTGTTCTCGAAATACTGTTCTGGATGGGCAACGGACTCGGCCACAAGGCTGAAAGCGGCCATGTGAATGACTGCCTCGATCTGCTGATCTTCCAGGGTTCGACGCAGGTGATCGCGCTCGGCCAGAGACGCCCGGACAAAGACGGCTTCAGGATGGACGGCTTCCAGATGCCCCTTCATCTGCGAATCATAGACCCCTACCTGATGCCCCGCCGCCAGCAGTTCTTCCACAATCACGCTCCCAATTTATCCAGCCCCGCCGGTCACAAGTTATCGCATATGTTCTCTTCCTTACTCGGTGATGAGATGCTGGCGGGTGTATAGCATATAGTTTTCCTGCTTTTCCTCTTTTTCCAGGGCAATCCAAGTTTCCCAAGTTTCCCAGGGGTGGAAGGTGTCCAAGCCATGCGGCACGCTTCACCTGGCGTGGAACTGGAGTATGTGCTTGACAGGGTATCACGCCGCACGCTACTATCTTGGCATGAACGACTCTGCACGGCAGGACAGGCGTCGCCTGCTCTTTGCCCACCTGCTCCCCCATATGGGTATGCGCATTCATGCTCTCGCCGCGTAAGCATGCGCGTCAGGCTTACGTGGCGAGGGACCAGACGCGCCCATCCGTTGTTCCTCACCGCAGGCGCTGGCTTGTGTGAGTTGCGGTTCGGTGCGCTCTGTGAGCATGGCCGTTGAAGGGATGCTCCCCTCGTCACGCTTCTTTTCCGAAGAAATCGCTTGTGTGAACGAGGGAGTATCTCCTGCTATGAACGTGTCCCCATCTGGGCCGTCTATCGGTCCGGCTGCCGAAAAAGCGACGCAGCGCCGCTGGCTGCTGTCTTACGACGGCTACAACATTGCCACCAACACGCTTTTTATCAACGCCATCTCGCTGATCTATCTGGCCGCGCATGGCTACAGCCCACTGGCGATTGGGCTGTTTGAGCTGGTCTATCAGGTTGCCAAGCTGCTGGCCGAGGTTCCGACGGGCATCTTTGCCGATCTGGTGGGCCGTCGTCGGAGCCTGATGGTGGCCGCGCTGATCAGCGCGACGGCGAGCCTACTCTATCTCTTCCCCATTGTGCCCATCTTGATTGTGCGCGAGGCGCTGGCCGGAGTCGCCCAGGCGTTCATCGGCGGCGCAAACGCCGCGCTGCTGTGGGGGCTGGCCGCGCGGATGGCTCCAGCGAACCAGAGCGCCCGCTATAGCCAACTGATCAGCCGGATGTATGTGGTTGGCGGCTTTGCCGAGATGACCGGGCTGGCGACGGGCGGCTTTCTCGGCCAGGCGCTGCAAGGGCTGCCCTTTGTCTGCCAGGCGCTGCTTACCCTGGTGGGCATCGCACCCTTGCTCGCGCTGCCCGAACAGCAGGGGCGAGCCGACGAGCGCCCGCGCCCGCTGGCGCATTTCCGCGCGGGGCTGCGCGCCGTCTGGCGTGATCCGGTGTTGTTGGCGCTGCTGGTCCTGGGCGCGCTGACAGCGAGTTGCTGGCAAACCGTCTTCTTTTTCAACCAACTGTACTTTCGAGGGCTAGGCTTCTCGCTGGGTGTGGTGGGCCTGATTCTGGCCGGAGCGTTTGTCAGCCAGACGCTCTTTCCTGCCGCCGCGCCTGCCCTCATGCGCGTGCTTCCCTGGCGGCGACTGCTGGCGCTGCTGGTTGCCGGGCTGGCGCTCGGCCTTTTCCTGATGAGTACGCAGCAGACCATAGCGGGGCTGATCGGCTTTCTGGTGATCTTCCAGGCAGCGGCGGCGATCATGCAGC
>JBJKSJ010000351.1:0-13845 GCA_046704085.1 Ktedonobacterales bacterium
GCCCAGGAGCATGCGGAGCAACTTACCATAGATCGTTCTGAGACGGCGGAAGCAGTCGCTGAAGCGGAGGAAGCGGCTGAAGCGCAGGCCGAAGCCGAGGAGGCGCCTGAAGCGCCCGCTGAAGTGAGCGCCGAGGCACCTGTGGAAGAAGCGGTTGCCGAGGTAGAGGAAACAGAGGCCGAAGCGCCTGTCGAAGAAGCGGCAGTGGCCGAGGCTGAACCAGTTGGGGAGGCGGAGGCCGAAGCGCCTGCCGAGGCCGAGACTCAAGCGGAAGAACCAGCAGTCGTAGCCGAAGCGGTTGCCATTGCCGAAGCTGCCGAAGCGGCATTGGAAGAGGCCGAGGTGCAGGCCGAAGCCGCGGAGGAGGCTGAAGCCGAAGCGGAAGCGCCTACGGAAGAGCCGGTGGCCGAGGCGGAAGCCGAACCGGCTGAAGAGGCCGCTGCTGAGGTAGAGGCTGAAGCTCCTGCTGAGGAGGAGGCTGAACCGGCTGAAGAAGCGGTAGCCGAGGCGGAAGCGCCTGCCGAAGAGGCTATTGCCGAGGCCGAACCGGCTGAAGAAGCGGTGGCTGAAGTGGAAGCCGAAGCTCCTGCCGAAGAAGCGGTAGCCGAGGCAGAAGCCGAAGCTCCTGCCGAGGCTGGCGCCGCGCGAGAACCTGTGACTCTTGTCGCCCATCAGATGGTTGCCGTTGGGCCAAACCGCGAACCCCGTATCCTGCTGCACCGCTATCACGCGCGGACCGGGCAACCACTGAACGTTGCGCCGATGCTCCTGGAATCCTCCCGCGCTGCGCGCCTCTTCCACCAGAAGGCCGTGAGCGGCCAGGCTGGTGGGCGCGAGACGCTGGTACATATTCCTGAAGAGCAAACAGTGGTGATCCTGGCTGGTGATGGAGACATCATCAGCGTGCATGAAGATGTGGCCAGGGCTGTCTTTCCGACCATTGCGCGTAACCGCGCTTCCTGGGCAGAAGAGGCATCCGACATCGAGCCTGAGTATCACGAGGCGCCGCCCGCTCTCTCATTCGATGATTGGGCATAGCGTGCCAGCTCTCTCGTAGCGTGTTTTTATACCGTGCCAGTTCTATCGTAGCGTGTCTCAGGGAGTGCGAACAAGTGTAGGAACGCCAGCCTATAGTGCGGACAACGTGCCATCGCTCTTATCCCGCGCGGTACAACGGCGTGCAGCGCGGAGAGAGCGAGAGGCACACCAGATCGGTGAGGAGCAGGAGTGCGCCAAAAGGCCCAATGCCGGGCAGGCGCTGATGGATCGTTCCTTCAACTGACCAGTCGCCGGTTATCACCGGACACTGGCAAACCTCTGTCGCGCTGCGCTCAAGCGGAGAAACACCGCGCCAGGCGAAATTGAGGGCTTAGATGCCTGCTTTGCTGCGTGATTCGTCATGCCTGGCATGGGCGGTTGAAGGCGCGCATCCACCTCCAGAACCAACCGACATGAAGCACCACGCAAAGTCGCCAGCAGTGCCTCCACGCCCGCATTGCTGGCGACTTTTTGCTCCTCTGGTTGCTATTTCCTGGTTGGTATGATAGAGTGTGTCCTATATAAAGCAATGGCTGTGAAGGGGACAGGTTCGGAGCATCCCCAGCGCGCAGAGAGCGATGCCCAGGCTGAGAGCATTGCCGCTGGCCCTCACGAATGACACCCCTGAGCCAATCAGCGAACTGGCTGCCTCTGCGGCTCTGGCGTAGCTGGTTTCGGGCGCGCCCGTTATCGCGCGATGGTTTGTCGCCGTGTCAGCTTCGCTCTGCGACGGCGTAAACCAGTGAGACCCCTGCTGGGGTAAATGGTGGTGGCACCACGATATGGCCGTTGGCCCTCGTCCTCCAAGTGGACGAGGGCTTTTTGTTGCGCAGCACGCGCCGGAGCGAACCCTATGCACGACACCGATCTTTGGGAAGGCGTCTCTTGACCCTGCCTGGCCTGCCCAGGACGCGCTTCCCGCCAGAACGAAGGGCAGGCAGGAGATGAACAGAACAGGGAGAATGAGCTATGCAACGCATCCGTAGCAGTGAGGTCAGCGCACACCAGGCTGAGCGCGTCCGTGTGGCTGGCTGGCTCCATTCGATCCGGCGGCTTGGCGCCGTCAATTTTCTCATCATCCGCGACGGGTGGGGCACTGTGCAAGCCGTCGCCGAAAACGAGGCTGAGCTTGCGTCGCTCGTGACAGCCGAAGCAGGCGTAGAGACCGTGCTGGCGGTTGAGGGGCTGGTCGTCAGCAATCTGCAAGCGCCCGGCGGCTTTGAACTGCACGAGTTAGTGATCGAGATCATCACCCCGGTGACAGAAACGCTGCCGGTGGCGATTAACAAGCGCGCGCTCAAGGCCACGCCTGGCACCGTCCTCGATCACGCGATGGTGACAAACCGCCATCTGGATCGGCGGGCCATCCTGCGGCTCAGCGCGGGCGTCATGGCTGGCTACCGCGCCACGCTGAGCGGGCTGGGCTTCACCGAAATCCAGTCGCCCAAGATCGTCGCCTCCGCCACCGAGAGCGGGGCCAATGTCTTCTGTCTCGACTACTTTGGACGGCCCGCCTATCTGGCGCAAAGCCCACAGTTTTACAAGCAGATGATGGTTGGCGTCTTCGAGCGCGTCTTCGAGGTTGGCCCCGTCTTTCGCGCCGAGCCACACGATACCACGCGCCACATCAACGAGTATGTGAGCCTGGATGCCGAGTTCGGCTTCATAGAGAATCACTTCACTGTGATGGCCCTCCTGCGTGATGTCGTTGCGGGCATCTTTGCCTGCCTCCAGGAACAACACGCGGCTGACCTGGCCCTGCTGGGCGTAGATGTTCCGGCGGTCCCACCAGAGATTCCATATCTCCATTTCACCGAAGCCCAGGAGCTGATCTGGCTTCGTCATGGCGTAGACGAGCGCGTGGAGCCAGACCTCTCGCCGCAGGGCGAGCGTTGGCTGGGCGCATGGGCGCAGCAGGAATATGGCAGTGATTTCCTCTTCGTGACGGGCTATCCGATGCGCAAGCGCCCGTTCTATACCCATCCTGATCTTGAAAAGCCCGACTACTCTAACTCATTTGACCTGATCTTTCGCGGCACAGAGATGGTCACAGGGGGGCAGCGCCTGCACCGCTACGAGGACTATCTGGCCGCCTTGCGCAAGGCCAACCTGCCCATCAAGCCATTTGAGGCGCTGCTTGAAACCTATCGCTATGGCATGCCTCCGCATGGCGGCTGGGGCATGGGCCTGGAGCGGCTGCTGATGCTGCTCACTGGCGTTCCCAATCTCAAGTTGGTCACGCTTTTTCCCCGCGATCTCATGCGACTGACCCCGTAATTGGGATGTACAATAATTAAAGAGGGCGCCAGATGTTGTACGCCCCTGGCGCCCTCTGCCCACAGACTCGTAGGCAGTGTCACAGGCTATGAGAAAACCACTAGAAAAAGGGCCATCATGAAATCATCACAACAAGAAACCGCCAGAGGCCATTCAAGAAGCGGCCTGATCTGGCTCTGGACGTTGGGCGCAGGGCTGGCAGGAACGGGCGCCGGGTTGCTGGTCTTGATCTTCGAGCATGCGCCGCTGAATGATTCGCCCGCGCAGCCCCTGGATATCTTTATTTTTATGCAGTCCGCTTTGCTGTTGGGAGTTGCAGCCGGGATTCTCTCACCAACTGCTTGGATAGGCCAGCGACGCTCGGCAACCCTGGCCGGGCTAGTGGGAAGCATCATCCTCTTTGTGATTGTCTCCGTGCGGATCGTCGGTGCTGGCAATGGCTCCGCGCTCTTCTTCGGCTGTTTCACCCTCCCGTTCTTGCTGGTAAGCGTGCTAGGCGCAATCTTCGGCTCCTGGATTGGCGCGCTGCTAGCAGATGTTCGCAGGGGCGAAGAGTGAGTAATAGAGTGAAGAGGACTTCGAGAAGGGCCAAAACTCTTGACCCTTGTGTACCGATATGATAGGCTCTGCTCTAGCATCAAGCAGCTATGCTTGCATTTTTACCGCAGATGGTAAGAGGGTCTATTCTGATGTTCAACGGACCACGCCAAGACGATCTCGCCTCCTGGAGTTCAAGCCAGCTTGCCCAACGCTGTGCCGTTGAGCAAGACCATTACCATCAGCGTGCCCATTCCGATGATCGCTATTGCCTCGCGCTCTTCTTGCGCGCTATTCACCAACGCGACGAGCAAGCCTGGGCACTGCTCTATCAGCAATTTTCCAGCACTGTCCTGGGATGGCTGCGCCAGCACACCTGCGCCATGAGGGTGCTGGAATATGAGGAGCCAGATGCCTATGTGACCGATGCGTTCCAGCGGTTCTGGCGCGCAACCACCTCCTCTGCCACCCCTCAGCCGCGCTTTCTGACGCTCGCCAGCGCGCTCGCCTATCTGCGCACCTGCATTGATTGCGCTGTTCAAGATAAGATGCGCCAGCTTAAGAAGCGTCAGCTTGAGGAATCTCTGGATACCATCCTCGATATTCCCGCAGGGGAGTCGTTTTCGGGGTCGGTCCACGAACTCTGGACGCTTATCGAGCGCGCCTTGCCAGACCGCCGCGAGCGCCGCCTGGTACATCTGCTCTTTGTGCTTGGGTACGAGCCACGCGATCTGGTACGTATGGCTCCCAAGGACTTCCCCACAGCCCAGGAAGTCTACCGTTTGACCCGCAATGTGCTTGATCGCTTGCGCAGAAATCCAGCCTTGCGCGCCTGGCTAGAAGAAGGCTAGGCACGCCAATGAGAAACCAGATGCAAAAAAGGCAATGCTGGCCCGTTTCTCTGGATACTGAGAGCGCACGATGCCCCGGCGTCCTCACCCGACGTTCCGGTAGACACGCTCTCTACCAGGAGAGATGTGCGCCTCACAGAAGAGGGCAGTCTGGCATGAGCAGGCGTACCCATATGAGGGGCCACCATTTCCAGCACCTTGTGGAAGGAGTAGCCAATGACGGATGACCTTGCCCCTCATCTGCTGAGCGACGATGATCTGGTCATCGCTGCCCTGAATCCTGATGAATTGTCTGCCGAGGTTCGGCAGCATCTCGCTTCCTGCTCCATATGCGCTGGGCGAGTCGCCCCCTATCAGCGCCTGGCTAAAACCCTCACAGCCCGCCTCTACCGCTGGGACTGTCCCGATACTCAAGAGATCAGCGAGTATGCCGCAGGCTTAGTTACTGGAAAGCGTCGGCGCGCGCTGACCTTGCATCTTCAGCGTTGCCCACGCTGCGCCGAGGAACTGGAGATCAGCCGTCAATTTTTAGCATCCGACGCCTCCTCGTCAGCCTCATCCCAAGCGCCGCGCCTACGGCTGATAGCACAACTTTTGCCGCGCCGGGCGGCAGGCCCGGCCCTGGCAGGGATTCGCGGCGGGAGCAGTGAGGACGGAGATTGGCCTCGTCAGTATCAGGTCAATGGCATCTCTGTTTCGTTACATCGCGCTGCCCCGGCAGTTGGCGGGGACGGTGCGATGCTGCTTGGACTCATCGCACGCGCAGAGGCGCCACCCGACGCCTTCACTGGCATAGAGGTACGGCTAGTAGCTTCTCTCGATCAGCCGCCTCTGGTCACTGAACAGATCGACGACCTTGGCAATTTCGTTCTCAGCCCCGTCCCTGCCGGGCGTTTCGACTTGCTTATTTCGCTGGCGGAGGGTGATCTGGTGATCGAAGGGCTAGAATTGAGTGGATGAAACTCTGATGGATGCCCCCACCTTCGTCTCCAGCCTCCTGCCCCTGCGCGGTGAGGCCATCGAGCAATTTATTGCCAAGCATGCGGCTGAGGTCGATGACCTCGATGCCTCTGCCCAGCAACTGAAAGACGAGGCCCAGATACAGGAAACTCGTGACGTTGCGCTTTCGCTGGTGATTGCCGATCAGTTGCTCTCCCTCGCCCGCTGGACAAAGGCTCCGCGTCACCAGGCGCTCGGCTTGCTGGCGCGCGGCAACGTCCTGATGCGTCAGGGCCACCACCGCGAAGCTATCAAGTGCTTCGACACCGCCAGAGATGCCTTCCTGGAAGCGGGTGATGAGATCGGCTGGGCGCGCACGCGGATTAGTTTTCTCTGGAGCGCCTCAAAGGTCGGGCTGATCGAGCGGGCGCTGGGGCAGGTTGAGCAGGCGCGCGACATATTTTTGCGCCATGGAGAATACGAGCGGGCAGCCAGTCTCGAAATTAACCTGGCCCTTGCCCTGGCCGGAGTAGGACGTTATCAGGAAGCCCTCGCAGCCTGTGACCGCGCGTTAACCATAGGGGGCGATACGCAGGCACCAGCCAACCGCAGAGCCAGGGTGCTGACGAATAAAGTGACCATCTTAGAGATGCTAGGTGACTTGCCTGGCGCCATCCGCTGCGTGCAGGAGGCCCGCGCTATCTTTGCAGAGCAGGGCAAGATGCTTGCTGTTGCCACAGCCGATCACAATCAGGCGGTGCTGCGCGCCAGTCTTGGTCAGTATAGCGCGGCATTGCACCTCAACCACGAGGCGCGCGAGTATTATCGCCAGCATTCCCTCCCCAACATGCTGGCGCTGGTCACTGATAACATGGCAGATTGTCTCATGCGCTTGAATCGGGCACCGCAGGCATTGCAATTGGCTGAAGAGGCGGTGGCTCTGTATCGCACGCTGGATGAACCCTCCGACCTTGGCTGGGCGCTCATCCATCTTGCGAGAGCGCAAGCAGCTTGTGGGACAATCACGGCAGCACTCGGCACGCTGGCAGAAGCGCTGCATCAGTTTCAACAGGTCGGCGCCATCGCAGCGACTGGGCTGGCGCTGCTTACCTGGGCTGAATTGCTGTTCACAGCAAAGCAAATAGAACAGGCGCTCGATAAAATTGAGCAGGCGCTCAGTATCTTTCAGGGACACCGGATGGAGTCCTGGATCGCCGAAGCCCATCTTCTTCAGGGTCGCGCGCACGAAGCAGCAGGCAACTATACCCAGGCAAAGATGTTTACAGAAGCAGCCCGTAATGAATCCCAACACATGCAGCTCCCCTGGCTAGAGTTTGGTTGTGAGCATCTGTTGGGGCGGCTGGCAGAGCATGGAAAAGACCTTGCAGCAGCTGAAACACACTATCAAGCTGCGCTTGCGCTGCTCGAAGGGCTGATGACCTGGCTGGTACGCGATCAGCGCAGCAGCTTCCTCGCCGACAAAGAGGGCGTTTTCAGCGCGCTGATTACGCTCTCGCTGAAGCATCACAACTCCAACGGCGCGCTAGAGTATCTGGAACGGATGAAATCGCAGGTGCTGCGCGAGTATCTCACCCGCTCGGCTGACATTCGTCTGAAAGCCAGCGATCCTGAAGAAGCCCGCCTGCTGGAAGAACTGCATCGTCTGCGGCAAGAGCTTCATTGGTACAGCGCCCAGGTTGCGCTCGCTGAGCAGGCATTGCAAGATAAATCTCCCGCCGAACCAGCGATGGCCATCAGAGGAGCGCCGGACCAAACGGACCTGGCACAACAGCCCGACAGTCTGAATCAGCAGCGGGCTGAGCAGCACCGGCGTGAACAGGCGATCAGTACATTGCTTGAACGGGTCTTCCTTCGACATGACCGCTCACGTTTTGACTCCCTTGACAAGAACGGCGCCGGGCAAAGCGCCCTCCCTGGACACAGCCCCGTCTCGGTTGAACACCTGGCGGCAATTCTGCCAGAGGCCAGCACGCTTTTGGAGTATTTCATCCAGGGTGATGATCTGCTGATCTTCACCCTTCACGCCCGACAGCGTTCTGTAGAGATAACTATCGTTTCTCAAGCGGCCAGCCGCTTGAGTCGGCTCCTCCCCCTCTTTCGGGCTAATATCGATCTGGTTGCCCAGCAATTGGCGACACACACCAGCGAAACGGGCCTCAACCCCGCGCTGCTCGCCAACGCGCAGGGTCTTTCGCGCAAACTCTATGATGTCCTCTTGCGGCCTGTTGAGCAGCATCTTCCGTCGGAGGGGCGCCTCATCATTGTTCCCTATGGTCCCCTCCACACCCTGCCTTTTCACGCGCTTCAGAGCGAGGCAGGCTACTTGATTGAACGCTGCGAAGTCGCTTACCTGCCTGCCGCTGCCATGCTCGCTATCCAGGCGGCTCATCGACCATCCCGCCAGGCCAGAAGTGGGCAGAAGCAGCCACTGGTATTGGGACACTCGTACAACGGACAGCTTCCCTACGCCCTCCGCGAAGCGCAAGACGTTGCCCGTCTGTTTGGCACAGACTGCTATCTGGAAGGCGAAGCGACGATTGAGCGCCTGAGCAAAGCGAGCAGCAACTATGCCATCATTCATATTGCTGCGCATGGACAAAACCGGCCCGATGCTCCCGATTTCTCCTACCTGCAATTGGCCGATGGGCAGTTGAGTATGATCGATGTCTTCAACCTGGATTTACCCGCCGACCTCATTGCGCTGAGCGGGTGTGAAACCGGATTGGCGGTCATCGGTGGGGGCGATGAACTGCTGGGGTTGAGTCGTGGATTTTTCTATGCAGGCGCGCACTCGCTCTTGATCAGCCTCTGGCGTGTAGAAGATGCCAGCACGGCTCACCTGATGGAAACGTTTTATCATGGATTGCTCGCTGGGCAGTCGAGAGCTGGCGCGTTGCGCAGCGCGCAGCGCGCACTCCTTCAAGCTGCGCGTGAGGAGAGCAGCCGGATGGGATGGCAGCATCCCTACTTCTGGGCGCCCTTCCGGCTGCTGGGCGCTGCCGACTCCATCGCCTTTTGAGCAGCGGGCAACGTGCAAAAACCGGCCTGAACCGCGTTTCCTATGCGTAGGTAAACACGATCTCTTGTTCAACCTTCGAGGAGGGCTTTCCCATGATAGACCAGCCAAGACCCCTGCACTACCAGGCATTGAAGGAGCCGATCCCGGCTTCTGATAGACGTATCCTTGAACCGGCCTATTGGGCGCCCAATGAATTGGCCGTCACCGTCCGAGCGCCAACGCCTCCAACCCTGGAGCAACTGCAAGACCTGAGCGCCCGCCTCAAGCGCCTGCTCAGCGAAGTGGGCATCAGTGTTGTTCCCTTTTACGCTGGCGGGCAGAGGCTGTCGCGGGCCACTTCCAGGCCCGGACTCCTCAAAGAAGACCCATCGGGCAGTGAGCAAAAGTACGTCTCGGTAGAGATTGAGGTGGGCCGCACGCGCACCAAAACCCTGGTAGAGCGTGCGCTTGAGGACCAGTGGCAGGCTGAGAGCAAGCGACGCCCAAACCGCCTGCCCGGAGTCCATCTCTTCGGCAGCGGGCCAACCGGCGTCGCCGTCGTCTTTTATACTCTGCTCACCCATCGCCGCCATCCAGACCAGCAACGTGATAGTGTGCAGGTCGCTGTCGATTACATCAATCAAAATCTCCATCTGCGCAATCCTGGAGAACACTCGCTGCGGGCGCTGGCAGCCATGCCCAACTGGCTCACCTATTCCCTCCATACAAGCGGCACCCCAGAGAGCGGCCCAGGAGCGCCGCCGATGTGGTCTCCTGATGCTTCTCCACCAAGCGGCTCATGGGTATTTCAACAACCGCAATTTGCCGCGCTGGCTCAGCAAAATGCCGCCACGTCTTCAGGGAGCGTGCGGGTGATCTTGTTAGATACTGCGCCCGGAACGGCTAAGGATGTCATTACCAGAGCGATGAGTCTTGCTGATTATACCGATAATAGCTTGCTTGGGCAGATTGTCAGTGATCTGCAAACGGGCAAGATGATCATCTCGGACCCCTATGCAGCCATTTTGCTTCAGGATCACTTTATCGCGGGCCAGGATGATCTGGGGCGTCCCTTTGGGTATAACATGTCCGATCATGGTCTCTTTATCGCCGGAATCATTCGCAGCATCGTTCCCCAGGCAGAGATGAAGCTGGTGCGCACGCAAAACGCTTTCGGCGCGGGAGACATGAACGTCTTCCTCGACGCGCTGGATGACGTGGCGCAGCGTCACGATACGAAGCAGATCGTCCTCAACCTCAGCATGGGCGCCCTCCCACCGCTAGAAGAACTACATCAGGTCTGGTTTGGCTCTGGCTGCTGCTGCGAGGCGCCAGCTTTCAGCGATGCCCTGCGCGCGCTCGAAAAACTGGACCTGGCTCTGCGCATAGCTATTCGCTCGCTGGTCGAAAAAGGGGTAGTCGTTGTTGCAGCGGCAGGCAATGATTCAATAGGCAAGAACCCTCCACATGGGCCGCGCTTCCCGGCGCGCTATGAGGAAGTATTAGGGGTCGCCGCCGTGAATCGTCTGGGCGAGGCTGCGGCCTACTCCAATCAGGCCAATGTGGATTATTGGGGCAGCGGCATCGCCACCTATGGCGGCGAGGAACCCAACGACGACAGCGATACACTCGCCTGGTATCTGGGCACATCCCCAACGGAGCCAGGTCCACCCGACGCGCCGCGCAGCCTCTACCTGACTCCAACCTATCCGCCGCTGAATGCAGATGATTCTGGCGCCAGCGGCGCGAATACCTCTGGCTGGGCCTGGTGGTCCGGCACGTCGTTTGCCACCGCCGTTGCCAGCGGGCTGGCGGCCCATCATGTGCTGGCAGGCATGCACGGCCAGCAGGTGATCCAGGCCATCCTCAACGGCCTGGCCTCCGCGCCCTACTCCGAGCGCCTGCAAGCGCCTATATTGCAAGTGGTAGAGGATTGAGGGACGCGCCAGACAACCATTTCATACTGCTCGCTTCAAGCTGTCTACCACAGCGGCTCTCCGGCCTGAATTGCCGAAGGGCCGCTGTGATCTATACCTGCTTGCCACCAAGCATCCAGCCGCCTGAAGATATGGCATAGTCTTTGCGGCAGGTTTGCTGGGCGTCCATCGCTCCTTGTCTTAAAAAGGGCTGAAAGATGTACAGATTCTTACACCTGTGCTGCCGCTCGTTCTCGCTCGTGGCGGCTTTCGACTGGCTGAAAGGGGTTGCTGCATGCAGCTTGGTATGATTGGATTAGGGCGCATGGGCGCGAACATGACGCGCCGCCTGATGCGCGCAGGCCATGAGTGCGTTGTCTACGACATTCACCCAGACGCCGTACAGGCGCTTGTGCAGGAAGGCGCCAGCGGAACAACGGCGCCTGAAGCATTTGTGGCGAAGCTAAATCAGCCGCGTGCCATCTGGCTGATGCTCCCTGCCGCAGTCGTTGATAAGACATTGGCGGCGATTGTCCCGCTGCTCGCGCCCGGCGACATCATAATCGACGGTGGCAACTCCTATTACCACAACGACATTCGGCGCACCGCTGAGTTACAACCAAAAGGCATCCACTATGTCGATGTTGGCGTCAGTGGCGGCACCTGGGGACTGGAGCGCGGCTACTGCCTGATGATCGGCGGCGAGACAGAGATCGTCCAGCATCTGGACCCGATCTTCGCCGCGCTGGCGCCAGGGATCGCTGCCGCGCCGCGCACCCCTGGAAGAGAGCAAGTTCACAGCACCGCTGAGCAGGGGTATCTGCACTGTGGACCAAACGGCGCCGGCCATTTCGTGAAGATGGTCCATAACGGCATTGAATATGGCTTGATGGCCTCTTACGCGGAAGGGCTGAACATCCTGTGCAGTGCCAATATTGGCAAACGCTCACAAGAGTCAGATGCCGAAACAGCGCCGCTGCGCGACCCGGAATATTATCAGTATGAATTGAACCTGCCTGATATTGCGGAACTCTGGCGGCGCGGCAGCGTGATCGGGTCGTGGCTTCTCGATCTCACGGCGCTGGCGTTGTTGAAGCATCCCAAGCTGGCGGACTACTCAGGTCACGTCTCGGATTCAGGCGAGGGTCGCTGGACGGTCTCAGCCGCCATTGACGAGGGGGTGCCTGCCCCGGTCCTCAGCACCGCCCTCTATGAACGCTTTAGTTCGCGCGGAGAAGGCGACTTCGCCGATAGGCTACTTTCTGCCATGCGCTTCGAGTTCGGCGGGCATCTGGAAATGGGGGCAGAGCAGCAAAGGGGTTCAGCATGATGCTGCCTACTTTGGATGCCCTGGTCTTTTTCGGCGCAACCGGCAACCTGGCACGTCATTGAATGGGTTCTGGGGGATGTAACACCACTCGCTCTCTACGAGGCCAATACCTGGGGACCACCTGAAGCAGACCGAATCATCGCAGACGTGGAGGGCTGGCATAACCCAACAGTGATTGGGACTCAGGCTTGACAGCGCACAGCGCAAATGCGACTCTAGTTACCACACAGCAGCTACATTCCGGCTCAGGATTGAAGACTTGATGAGGAGGCAACGCCTATGACGACAGGCCTGACCCCGGCGACACAACCATTGACCCAACGCCCAGCGTGGAAAGCACTGGAAGCGCACTATCAGAGCATCCGCGATAGACATCTCCGCACGCTCTTTGCTGAGGATGCCCGACGTGGCGAGCGTTTCACTGCTGAAGCGGCTGGCATCTATCTGGATTACTCAAAGAACCGGATTACGGATGAGACCATCCGTCTGCTCTTGAATCTCGCCGAGGAGTGTGGCTTGCGCGCGCGCATCGACGCCATGTTCCGGGGCGAGAAGATCAACGTCACCGAGCAGCGCGCGGTGCTGCATGTCGCTTTGCGCGCGCCAAGGGGTGAGCATATCGTTGTCGATGGCGAGGATGTCGTGCCCCAGGTACATGCAGTCCTGGACAAGATGACTGACTTCGCCAACCGGGTGCGCAGCGGCGCGTGGAAGGGCTACACCGGCAAGCGCATCCGCAATGTCATCAATATCGGCATCGGCGGCTCCGACCTCGGCCCGGTCATGGCCTACGAGGCGCTCAAATATTATAGTGATCGCTCGATGACCTTCCGCTTCGTCTCTAATATCGACGGGACGGACTTTGTGGAAGCCACCCGCGACCTTGACCCCGCAGAGACGCTCTTTATCGTCTCCTCCAAGACCTTCACCACCCTGGAAACGATGACTAACGCGCGCACCGCCCGCGATTGGAGCCTGCGCGCCCTGCGCGATGAGCAGGCAGTGGCAAAGCACTTTGTGGCCGTTTCGACCAACACTGCCGAAGTGGCAAAGTTTGGCATCGACCCGGAGAATATGTTCGTATTCTGGGATTGGGTCGGTGGGCGCTACTCCTTTGATTCAGCCATTGGCCTCTCATTGATGATCGCCATCGGCCCGGAACACTTCCGCGAGATGCTGGGGGGCTTTCACGCGATGGATGAGCATTTTCGTACCACCCCCTTCGAGCGGAACCTGCCGGTGCTTCTTAGCTTGATTGGCATCTGGTATATCAACTTCTTCGGGGCAGAGACGGTAGCGATCCTGCCCTACGATCACTACCTTGGGCGGCTCAGCGCCTACCTCCAGCAGCTTGATATGGAAAGCAACGGCAAGCACGTCGATCTGGAGGGCAACCGCGTCAACTACCAGACCGGGCCAATCATCTGGGGGCAGCCGGGGACGAACGGGCAGCACGCTTTCTACCAGCTTATCCACCAGGGAACCCGGCTGATTCCGTGTGATTTCATCGGCTTCTGCCAGACCCTGAATCCGCTCGGCCCTCACCACGCTATGCTAATGGCAAATCTGTTTGCGCAGACGGAGGCGCTGGCCCTTGGCAAGACGGCAGAGGAGGTGAAAGCCGATGGCGTGCCAGACTTCCAGGTAGCGCATCGCACCTTTGAGGGCAATCATCCGACCAATACTATCCTGGCAGAGCGACTCACCCCGGAGACACTGGGCAAGCTGATCGCGCTCTATGAACATAAGGTCTTCACACAAGGCACGATCTGGCACATCAACTCGTTCGATCAATGGGGGGTCGAATTGGGCAAGGTATTGGCCCAGCGGATTATCCCTGAGCTTGAAAGCTCCGCAGAGCCGCAGCTTGCCCACGATAGTTCAACCAACACGCTCATTCGTCGCTATCGCCAACTGCGCGGACCGTCGGCATAGGCC
>JBJKSJ010000352.1:0-8749 GCA_046704085.1 Ktedonobacterales bacterium
GCGCACGGTGATGCAGCAGGCAGGACCGGCCCTGATGAGCATTGGTGAAGGGAGGGGGGAGCAGCGCGCCGAAGAGGCCGCACAGATGGCAATTGCGGGCGGCTGGCTGGGCGCATCGATCCGAGGAGCGCAGCGAGTGCTGCTTAATATTACAGGTGGGCCAGACCTGGGCTTATTTGAGGTGACACAGATTGCCCAGCAGGTGCGCGAGGCGGTGGATGAACACGCGGATATGATCTTTGGGGCTGTGCTGGACCCGGCGATGGAAGATCAGGTGCGGGTGACGCTGGTGGCGGCTGGCATGGCGGCCCCAGGCGAAGAAGACGAGCGACAAACGCTGAGGCGCGAAGGCCAAAGCACCATTCAAGCTGGCGAGGCGCCAGCGGAAGGAATAAAAAGGGCAAGCGGATCGCTCCTTCAGGAGAAGGTCTCCGCTCGCCCACTCTAAATACAGACAACGAACTGGGAAGAGGTTTACTGCTGCTTGGGAGCGGTGCGACCACGCTCGCCGCCCTTTTTCCCAATACGGGAGTAGAACTCCGGTCCCTGCTGACGCTTGGTGGACTCGCCGCCCTTTTTGCCAATCTCAGCATAGAATGCTGGCCCGCGCTTTTCCTTCACCGCCTCGCCGCCCTTTTTGCCGATGCGCGAGTAGAACTCTGGACCGTATTTTTCGCGTACTGCTTGACCACCGTGTTTGGCTTTTTGGGAACCAGGCTCTGGCCCCCGTTTGCTGTTGGGCATTGTCTCTCTCCGCCTCTCTACGTTTTGTGTTGATACAACGTGTTCCCTCAACCCCAGTCTGGTGGGAACCTTCACTAGATTGCGGCCACTGGGTCGGCTGCACCTGGGAGCAAGCTGCAAGAATCATGCCGCCCAACTGGTGAGAAGCTCAGCATTGGACAGACACGAGCGTGTTCTGGCGCCTTGCACCCTATCGAGTCTACATGCGCGAGACCGCACATGGCGCCTCCTCATGGATATTCCCCCGGATGCTGGGCCGCCCGGCGTGCCCGCGCGACACGATTGGCAATCAGGGCTGCCGTGGCGCCAGCGCCGATGCCATTGTCGATGTTGACGACCGTCAGGCCCGGAGCGCAGGTCTGGAGCATGGAGAGCAGGGCGCTAACGCCCTTTCCACCCAGGCCATAGCCTATCGAGGTTGGCAGACCAATAACAGGCACGTCCACCAGCCCAGAAACGACCGAGGGGAGGGCGCCATCCATGCCTGCGGCCACGATGATTGCATCCACGCCTTCTTCCAGCAAAGCCCGGAGGGGCTGAAGCAGGCGATGTAGTCCGGCCACGCCCACATCATAGATGGGGGTGACAAGACAGCCCATTGCTTCAGCGATCAGGCGGGCCTCTTCAGCACGCGGAATATCAGACGTTCCGGCGCTGATCAGCCCAACCCGCCCACCTGTGCTGGGAGGCGGGCTGTCCCGGCGGTAGATTGCTGCCGCACGGGCGGGTTCCCGCAGCGTGATAACACAATCCGCAAACTCAGCATACAATCGTCCGAACAGGTCGGGCTGCATCCTGCTGATGAGGGCACGGCCCGTTGTGCGGATGAAGGCATGCGCGATGGATAGCACCTGTGTATCGGTCTTGTTTTCGGCGAGAATGACTTCAGGAATGCCCTTGCGTCGTTCCCGGCCAAAATCCAGATGGGCGTCTTCGATAGGCTGGCTCTGGAACTCGCGCGAGAGCGTCTGTTGGGATGGCTCAGCCTGGGGGCGCTGAGCCACGTCATCAGCAGCAAGCTGAGAGAACAGCTCTAGCTCGTTGTTGATGTGCTGCACTACGCTGCTCAATCCCTCGCGCTCGGCGCTCTCACTCATTCAATACAACCTTCCAGAATGTTGTGGTGTGCTGGAGCATGAGGCTCTAATACAACCAACCTCAATATACCACACGGAATGCAAATTGGCAACCGGGTCGGCAAGCCCGGCTTATCGTAGGCATCTTCTCCTATACAAGTTGGCTTTTGGGGAACCCGATGAGGCTCTTGAGTATAATAGAAGAGGCCCACCTACCGCTGGATTGCAGGATGCGGGCCGAGCAACGTGTTGGAGGTTTAGAGCATGAAACAGCGTATCCTTTTGCTGGCGCTGGCGGCATTACTGACGGCATTTGTTTCAGCCTGCTCCGCGTCGCCGGTCAACAATCCAGGCAGCGATCAGCCGACCATTGCGCTGCATACGCCCCTGGCAAACCTGACGCCAACGCCTACCGCTCCCCCCTTCAGCATCGGCGCGTTTTCTACCAGCCCTACGCCCAACGTGAATGATAGCCTGACCATCTATGTAATCTTCCACCTCAACGATGGCGCGACATCCAGGGGAGTGGGGGGAGCATCGGTCAACCTCTATTTTCATACCTACTATGGCAACTCCATCATTCAACTGAACAGCCTGGTTGGCACGCAACAAACAACACCAGACGGCTGGGCTGCCTTTCCCATTACTTACACTGGCCTGCCCAACCAGACGCCAGTGCTGGTAGATGTGACTGTCGTCTACAATGGGCAGACCTACTCCAAGCGGAATGCAGCGTTTTTCACGCCTGTGCAGGTATCGCCCACACCATCACCGACAACGGGCGGTTAACGCTTCATGGCGACGAAGGCCGATAGCCAAAATGGGCTATGCCAGGCGAGGAACTCGGTAGAACGGTTCCTCGCTTTTTTTAATCTGCTGAGGCGCTCGGCAGGTTCACAGTTAGATTCTCATCGTCTGGAGGTGAGGCTGAACGCTGAGAGGGATCCGCCGCATCGGGGGTGGGCTGGCAGGTGGGGCAGAAATGGGCGCTGCGCTGGGCGACGACGATGCGCACCAGGGGCGTGCCACAACGCAGGCACGGCTCGCCCGCGCGTTTATAGACGGCCAGGTGATCGCGGTTGCGGCCTGCCTGGCCCCAGAGGTCTTGATGACGGCCAAAGGTGGTGCCTCCATGCTGGAGACCAAGTTCTAGGACGGCGCGGATGGCTGCATGCAGGCGGGTGATCTCTGCGGGGGTGAGCGTGTCGGCGCGGCGCAGGGGATGGATGCCAGCACGGAAGAGCGATTCGTCGGCGTAGATGTTGCCGAGGCCCGCGATGCAGGTCTGGTCAAGGAGCAGCGGTTTGATCTGGCGGGCGCGCACGGCGAGGAGCGCGGCGAGCGCGGCAGGAGTGAACTCGTTGCTGAGCGGCTCCAGGCCGAGGCCGCTGAGCGCGGCGGCAAGTTCACTGAGGGGATAGAGGGCGATACGGCCAAACTTGCGCGGGTCCGTAAAGACGAGACGACACCCTTCATCCAGCAAAAAGACGACGCGATCATAGGGGTCGGGGACGGCTTCCCAGGGAGTCTGATCGGCGGGGGGAAAGAGTAGGAGATTGCCGGTCATGCGCCGATGGATGACGAGGGTCTGCTCGCCGCTGAGGGAGATGAGCAGGAACTTGGCGCGGCGATCAACACGCAGGATGCGGGCGCCAGGCAGTTCGGCGCAGAAGGTCTGCGCATCGGGATGGGCGATGGCACGCGGCCAGTTGACGCGGACGGCGCTGATGGCGCGACCAATCAAGGTCTGGCGAAGCTGGCGGGCGACATATTCGACTTCAGGAAGTTCAGGCATGGAGAAATGGTCCTATGGATGGTGGGTGGTATTGGACTTGAACCAATGACCTCTTCGGTGTGAACGAAGCGCTCTGCCAACTGAGCTAACCACCCCTGCATTCTGGTGTGCCTTACAAGAATACCATGCTGAGGCTGGCGCTGTCAAGGTTTGCGCGAGAGCAAACAATCAGGCAAGGAGGAGGCGGCGGCGCGATCAGTAATAGATGGTGCGCGTGCGGTGGTAGGGACGGTCATTGGGTGATGGCGTCTGGCTGAGCGTCCAGAGGCGATAGTCAATCTCAGAGGCAAGGGCGCGAATGCCGCGTTCGCTCAGGGCGAGGCGTAGCGCCTCGCCAGCCCAGATGGTGGCGGCGCGGATTTCGACTTCTTCAGGGCTGCCTGGCGTCAACAATTCCAGGCGATCAATGCGAGCGGCCAGATCGGGGGTATAGTCGAGGATGCCTTCGCGGCGCAATATTTGGGGCACTTTATAATCGGCAAAGACGGTCAGGTGTTCGAGGTCGCTCAATTGGCCCCATTGTTGACCGGCAAAGGTTCCGTGAATGTCGGCGACGCAGAGTTGGGCACGTTTGTAGAAGCGCACCTCGGCGGTTTGATAGGTGGTTACATCGTGAAAGGACGCAAAATCCTGGACGATGCGCTGGGTCAGGGCGACGGCGCTGCCGCCAGCCGCCTCAACAGCGCGGGCAAACTGACCGCCATAGCTCGCCAACAAGACCCGGCCCACCTCGCGGGCATTGGCGAGGCGTTCGGCAAAGAGGGGGATTTCGGGAGCGCCAGGGGCCGGGCGAAAGATGTGGCGGAGATCGGCTTCGCTGAGTTCGGCCAGATAGGCGGCATCCCAGAGGGGATGGCCTTCGTCCAGCGCGCGGGTCAGGCTGGCGGCTTCGGCCAGATAGCCATTGTAGGTCTGGCCACGATAGGTGACGGCCCAGCGGGGCTGATCGGCCTCGGCCCAGAAGCAGAAATTCATAGCGTCTACGAGCAGCATCCAGTTGAGGGTGCGTTCTGTGCCATCGTTGAAGTGCAGGCTGGCGTCCCATTCGGGGGCATGCCAGCCTGCATTGGCCCAGCGGGCGGCAAGGGCAGCAACGCGGTCGAGATCGAGGCGCACCTGGCGGGCAGCCTGAACCACCGGCAGGGTGGAAGTCATGACGCCGAGCGGGTCGCTGGCGGGCGGAGTAAGCGTAAGCATGGTGAAAGACTCCTCAAGGATGGTGGGACAAGAGGTTTCAGGGATAGAGTTCAGGGTGCAAAAAAGGCGCCAGGGCACAGGCGAAAGCGATCTCCCAGGAGAGGCTACGCGGGGCGAGGCCATTGGTGAGGTAGCCGAGCGCGCCCTGCTTTGTTTTAGAGTCGGGGATGCCGGTGAGTTGATCCATGATCGGGCCAAGCTCGCGGCCAGCGCGCAGTTCAGCAGCAATGCGCGGGGGCAAGACGATCCGAGGACTCCAGGCCAGGGACGAGCGACCCATGCTGGCGACAATAGCGACGGCGCCCGTCAGCCAGGCTACATCGTCTTCAAAATTGACTCCGCCCTCCAGACCAACACCCCAGCAGAGAGCATCGGTGGTTGGGACCATCTGGGCGCGCAAGGCGCTGAGAGCCTCAGCGGCCCGGTTGCGCGCGCCCAGGCGAATTTGTTCCAGGCCAATGGGCTGCTCTGCCACGCCCGACGGGGCATTGACTGAGACAACGCGAGCCTCTGGAAAGGCGCGAGCCAGCACAGAGCGAACCGGCTCGACCTTGATAGGATTGGTTGAGCCGACGGCGGCGATGAGGGGTTCCAGGGCCATGACAGTTCTTCCTCCTCTCGAAAAGATCCACGCTGATAGTATAAACGCTCGCAAGAAATAGAGCGGCAATTCGTAGGGTGCCCCCCATTCGGGCTATTCTGATTGTTGAGGCAGCGGGCCTATGGTATACTGGCGTGAGCCTGCGGGCAGAGACGCTGGCCTGAGATCTTCGTGATTCACCAGGCACGCGCCAGACCGCGCCCTACGAAATTGGAAGCGCGGCAACGTTTACGATAAGGCGGTGAGCATGGGCAAGTATAAACAATGGCTCCATCACCAGGAAGTGGGCGCGCGGTTACGTGACGAAATTGCCGCCCACGAAGCGGAGCGCGAGCGGGTGCTGAAACTGGCGCCCACCAGAACGACCCCTCTACCAGATCTGACGAATCCGATTATTGCGGCGCTGCTGGGCCAGACGCCAGTTCTCAAAGCACCTGCGCAAGCAAAAGTCGAGAGCAGCCAGAACGGTGCGAGCGCGGCAGCAGCTAAGGTGGAGAGAGCGGCGGTGGCCGAAGTAAGCACGGCTGAAGTGACGGCGGCAGCAGCGCCAGGCGTAGCAGCCAGCGAGACCCTTCAGGATACCAAGCAGACGGTGGTAGCGGAGGCCAGGGTTCTGCAAGGGGAGAGCGCGCCTGTCAAGACGACGACCGGCAAACTGAAAGCAGTGGCGCCAGCGAAAAGCAGCGCCGAGAAGCAGCCTGCCGCTGCGGCTGCTTCGCCCCGCGCTGAAGCGCCAGGCGCTGATAAACCGGCCCAACCAGAGACGGTTGATCCGTTCCTGGAGCAACTGCTGGCGCAGGCAGAACAGGCGCCAGCCGATCCCCTGGCGGCGCTCAACTTGCTCGCCAGCCAGGGGCAGAACCTGACACGCGGCGAAGCGCCACAGCCGCTGGTAATGCCGCCAGCGGCGCCTGCGGCCAGCACAGGACAATCTGCGCTGAGCGCGTTGTTGGGGGAATCCAGGGGCAATGCCGACCCTCAGAAGGCGACAAGTGAGCCAGCATCCGCTCCAGTTGCTGTTGGAGTAGAAACGATTGCCGTTGCCGAGGCCAGCGTGCGTACCGAGACAGCCGCACGGGTAGAGAAGGCGCGCTCGGATACCGATGAACTGGTGGCGGCCCGCCCCACCGAAGGGTATACGGAACCACGCTTGATTGTGCCTCAATGGTTGAAGAGCATGGAACTCAGCCAGAACCAGGATGGAGAGAAAGCCGAGGACGGCGAAGAGGGTGATGGCAAGCAGCGATTCAGCGTCTCTTTGCCATTTGAGAATGAAGAAGATATGCGCCTGCATGAATCAGTGGAACGCTGGTGGCAACGCTGGCGGCAGCAGAGCTAAGAGGGGATGCCATGAGTTCCGACGCAACAACGATCACCCAACTCTACGAGCAGATTCCGCTGGAGGCGATGCAGCAGGTCGCTGATAGCTACATGGCGTGGTATGTCGATAAAGTGACCCGCGAGTTTGACGGGACGATTACTCAACTGCGGGCTGAACTGGAAGAGAACGATAAGCAGGAAGCACTTTTCAAGCCATCGGCGGCTGAATTGGAAGCGATGCGGCGCCTCCAATCAAACAAAGTCAGTGATGTTGACCTCCTTGATCGCCTGGTTGAGCGCGGAGAGGAATGGTTGGTGCTGACGATGCACCGCCTGGATTATTTCGAGCGCGCCGGGCTGTCGCCAAATGATTATCCTGGCTGGTGTGAACATGCCCTGAGCGGCGCCTACGACTGGATTGACGCCACACGATTGCACGCCAGCAAGCGGATGTTCTCGCTCCAGGGCGGCGCAACCGGGCCGATGCGCGCTGTGCGACCCTCGGACCTGGCTGCAATCAATGCAAGCAAGGCAGAAACAGGAGGACAACAGCGGGTGGCGCCTCCGCCGCCTGCGCGTTCGGCCCCGCAGCCACAGCGCGCCGAGCCGCCCGCCGCGTCTAAGCCAGCGCCCGCCGCGCGCGCGCAGGAGGTTTCTGAGCCGTCTACGCAGCCAGTGCCCGCAATTGCACAGCCTCCATCGGATGCGCCGGAGCAGGTTATGCTGAAGGAGACCGCGCCGCTGCCCGCGTCAGGGCCGCGACCCGACGCACCTCCGCGCCCGGCTGCGCCCGTCACCCAGGCGCCCCAGCGAGCGCCTACGCCGAGCCTGCCGGATACGCCCACGCGGCCAACACCTGCTGCTGCGCCCGTGCAGAAACCGCCCGCGCCCCAACAGTACGCGCCAGCCGCGCAACCGATGGGAGCCGCGCCGATGCCGCCACCTCCTCAACGACGCCCCGATCAGCCTGCGTCCGCACCCCGACCACAGCCACAGCAACCGGCAGCCGCACAGACACCAGCGCATCAGCAATACGCTGCTGCGCAACGCCCGCGCCCGGCGGCATCAACCTGGGGCACACCGGAGCAACACTCCGATCCGCGCTACTCCCTCGACGACGTAGAAGTCGAAGACCTGGAGGAAGAGGGTGAGGATCAGGGACTGATCCGCAAAATCTTCCGCGTCTTCACGGGCTAATTGGACCAGCGAATCACTTATCGCTCCAAAACGGCCAGCCACAAGGACCCTTGTGGCTGGCGTTCTTTTTGACCTTTGGCCTCCGGGCGCAGTATGATGCTAGATATGGAGAGCGAGTAGAGCAGAGGTTGGGCTATACGTAATCTCTGGAGTCCTACATTGAAATGAAGGGGGTTTGCATGTTGCGCGTTGAAGAGGCGCTTGAGCGGATTCTGGCTGAAATCAGTCGTCTGGAGCCTGAGACTGTGCCGCTCCTGGAGGCGCTGGGGCGGGTGCTGGCGCAGTCCATCGCTTCAAAAGAAGAGGTGCCTCCCTTTGCCAATTCGGCAATGGATGGCTACGCGCTGCGCAGCAGCGATACCCAGGGAGCCTCGGAACAGACGCCACGCCGGTTGCAGCTGGTGGGAACTGTGCAGGCCGGGCGTGTTGCCGAACGGGCTGTTGGGGCAGGCGAGGCGATGCGTATTCTGACCGGCGCGCCGCTGCCGCCGGGGGCGGACGCGGTGATTCAACAAGAGCTGACGCAAACAGGCGAAGGTTGGGTGGAGGCGCAGGTGGCAGTGCGCCAGGGTAACAACGTGCGCCACGCGGGCGAGGATATTCGACGGGGAACGGTGGTGCTTGAGGCGGGCGCGCTGATCGGTCCTTCTGAGATTGGGGTACTGGCATCCCTAGGTATCGCGGAGGTCAGGGTCTATCGCCGACCAGTGGTTGCCGTTCTGGCAACTGGCGATGAACTGGTCGAGGTTCACGAGGCTCTGCGGCCCGGACAGATTCGCAATAGTAACAGCTACCTGGTGGCTGCGGCAGTGACCTGCG
>JBJKSJ010000353.1:0-2087 GCA_046704085.1 Ktedonobacterales bacterium
GAACTTTGGCGAACCCCCGCTGATTCCAGAGGACGCGAAGATTATCTGGCTGGATATGGCGGCAGAAGATATTGGCGTCAATCGCGGCGCGACGGTTGGGCTGGCGGGCGATGTCGGCGCGGTGATGAGCCAGATCGTCGAGGCGCTGGCAAAGCCACTCTGTCACGATGAGTGGCTGGCAGCCATCCGCCAGGATGAGCAAAAGAAGGCCCAGGCCGACGAGCCGCTCTTGCGCTCTGATCAAACGCCGATTCACCCCATGCGCCTCTGCGCGGAGATTCGAGACTTTCTGGACCGCGACGCGATTGTCGTCGGTGACGGCGGCGATATTGTCAGCTTTGGCGGGCGCGTCATCCAGATGGCTGAGCCAGGGCACTGGCTGGACCCCGGCCCGATGGGCTGCCTGGGCGTGGGCACCGGCTACGCCCTTGCCGCCAAGCTGGCAAAGCCGGATAAGCAGGTGCTGATCCTGCACGGCGACGGGGCCTTCGGGCTGAACGGCATGGAGTTCGAGACGATGGCTCGCCACCATCTGCCGATTGTCTCGGTCATCGGCAACGATGGGCAGTGGGCGCAGATCAAGCATCCCCAGAAAGACGCGCTGGGCCACAGCACTGCCGCCGATCTGGCCCCGAAGATTCGCTATGATCGCATGGTGGAGGCGCTGGGCGGCTATGGCGAGATGGTCGAGCGGCCAGAGGAGATTCGCCCGGCGCTGGAACGCGCCTTTGCCTCTGGCAAGCCTGCCTGCGTCAATGTCATTACCGACCCGACGGCGCGCTATGGCCGCAGCACCAACGCCGCATACTAGCTCTGTGTACCCTCGGCTTCTAGCCAGGCCGTCCTGGGGTGGGGCGGGGACTTGTAGCGCCGGCTTCTAGCCGGCCAATCGCCAGCGCGGAGGCTGACGCTCTACACAGATGTGGTATCCTAAAGGTCAGCAACAGGTCTGGTTATCTTGAGGAAAAGCGAGGGAGCGAGTGGGTATGGCAAAGCTGCTGGAACAGGTTCGGGCTGATCTCTATTCCGCGAATACCGATCAACAGGTTGCGGCGGCGCGCCGCCTGTGTGAGCAGCGCGAGTGGGACGCGCTGCCGGAGCTATTGCGCCTGCTGGCGCAGGATGAGTGTGGCTACTCGGTGGCGCAGGCGCTGCGCGCTTTTGGCCCGGAGGTCTGCGATCAGGTGGGTCTGCTCTTGCTTGATGACAATAAAGCGGTGCTGTATCGGGCGGCGTGGGTGCTGGTCGCCTTTGGCGACCAGCGCGCCATCAAGCCCATGCTGGCGGCGCTCAGCGAGCCGTTTTTCCACGAGCAGTTTTTGCCAACCTTGAGCCGCATGGGCATCCCGGACTTCGATGCACTGCTGGTCCGCGAGCTTTCCAGGCATCGCCAATCTACCAGCCATCCCTCGGCCCGCTATCGCGCCTCCAGTTTCCTCTGGGCGCTGACGCAGATGCGCTCGCCCGCCGCGCTGGACCTGGCCCCGCACTTCACCCAGGAATCTCACGACCCCCTGGTGCGCCAGCGCGCCCAGCGTTACCTCGCCACCGTAGCCCCCAATCCCCGCGAGCAGGCGGGCTAAGCTGACAGCATTTCCCTACCTCCTTGTGCAACTGCTTGCCTGGCTGCTCAATTTTCCCTGGACTACCTCTTCAGCTTGACCCTTCGATCCGCAAAGAATCTTGTGTACCTGGCCGATCTAGTCCTACTCCAAAAGTCATGGCACGCTTGCATGTATTGACATTCTATGTTACTATAGCGCGCAAGCAGAGATTGTTCTGTGAAAGGCGCCTTTCCTAGCAAGGAGCAGTCCGATCGGCCAGGGGCTTTTGCGCCCCACAAGAAAGGAGCATGCGAGGATGTCGCGGCTCAAATCATTCTGGGTTCCTCTTCTCGTCCTTATGACCCTCTTCTCACTGGCGCATCTCTCCTCGATTGGCACGGCCAGCGCGGCCAGCCATCCAGCGAGTAGCGCATCGTCCAGCGGCGTGTCCCCGCTCAAGGGGAAGCCCAAACCCTCCACTTCGGTCACGCGCCAGAATGTCTCGAAACTGCCTGGCAACAAGGCGCGCGCCAACGTTTCAGG
>JBJKSJ010000354.1:0-7386 GCA_046704085.1 Ktedonobacterales bacterium
GATATGCACGGCGTCTTGATGCAGACAGGTGAAGCCATAGGCGCCCATCTCGGTCATGCCCAGGTGGTCGTAGCTGCGCGCCCCCCAGGCGCTTTCGATGCGGCGGCGAGTGTTGGGAATGGACGCGCCCGGCTCGCCGGCGTGGATGGTCACGCGCACAGCGGAGGAGGCAATGTCGATGCCCTCGGCCTGGGCAACCTCGGCCAGATGCAGCGCGTAGGTGGGCGTGCAGACCAGCACCGTCGCATTGAGCGCCAGCATGGTCTGGATGCGCTGCACGGAGGTCTGGCCGCCGCCAGGGACGATCAGCGCGCCGACGCGCTTGGCGCCCTCATACGCGGACCAAAAGCCAATAAAGGGGCCGAAGGAGAAAGCCAGGAAAAGAATGTCTTCATTGGTGACGCCTGCTGCCTGATAGATCAGATGCCAGCAGTCGGCCCACCAGTCCCAGCTTTCGGGCGTATCCAGAATCTTGAGCGGCTGGCCGGTGGTGCCGGAGGTCTGGTGCAGGCGCAGATAGCTGCGCAGCGGATAGGTCAGGTTCGTGCCATAGGGCGGATGCTCCATCTGGTCGCTGACCAGTTCGCTCTTGGTGGTGCAGTGCTGGGCGCGAAAGGGATCCAGATCGGTGATGCTCTGTGGATCGATACCCGCCAGTTTGCGCTGATAGAATCCGTTGCTGGCGAGGGTGTGACTCAAACCGGCCCGCAGGCGCGCCAGTTGGTGCGCCACGATCTCATCGCGGCTGGCCGTTTGCAAGGCCGCCTGCGCCGCGCCTGTCTGGGTGGATGCCGCTGGTCTGGAGCGCATCGACGATGGCCTCCTTCATACATAACATCGCAACGAACTATCTTGCTCCCAATGATCGTGAGATGGTCTCGGCATCTGCGCGCAACTGCTGACCGGCGCGGCGCAGCGCCTCGGCGCCAAAGCTGGAGGCAAAGCCAACCACCCAGAGCAGGGCCAGCAGCGCGCCGCCCGGGCCGTAGATCGGCGCGGCGACCGCGTTGATGCCGGTCAGATACTCCTCGTGGTCCGTGCCAAGGCCGACGCGGGCGGCCTCCTCGACGGCTGCAAGGAACTGCGCGGGGTCGGTGATCGAATGCTCGGTGAAGCGTGGCAGCGGGTTGGCGCGTAGAAACTCTTCGCGCTTCGCCAGCGGCCAGCTAGCCAGCACCACGCGGGCGGTAGCCCCGGCCAGCAGCGGGATGCGCGCGCCGCGCCGGGCGGAGATACGCAGCGATGGGCGCTCGCTCTCATCCTCAAGGCATTCCAGAATGCGGATGCGATCCTGCTCCACCTTGCCCAGAAAAACGGTCTGGCCGGTGCTGAATGCCAGGCGTCGCATCGCGGGCAGCGCGAGGCGGCGCAGGTTCGGGCGCTGCCCATACGCCTGCGCCAGATCGAAAATGCGCGGCCCCAGGCTGTAGCGGCGCTCCTCGGACTGCTCGATGACGCGATTGCCTTCCAGGGTTTTGAGCAAGCCATGCACGCTGCCCTTGCTCATGCCCAGCGCGCGCGCCAGGTCCGAAAGCGTCAGCCCTTCCTCGGAGATGCTGAGCAGGTCGAGCAGGCGGAAGGCGCGCTCGACCATCGGCGCCACCGCTGCGGATGCCGCCGGTTCCGTTGCTGGAGGCTCTTCTTGCTGTACGCTATGTTGAACATTCTGTTCTGCCATGTGAACACTGTACCCGATCTGGAGGGCGCTGTCAAGTCTATCGCTGTGCCTTATCGGCCAGCGCCTGCCTGATGGCGGAGACGACCAGCGCGTGATCTTCTTGCTGTGGCAGACCGGAAACCGTGATGGTCCCAACCACGCCAACCTCTTTGATGATCAGCGGAAAGGCGCCGCCATGAGCGGCGTAGTCTTGGGAGGAGATCAGATACTTCTCTTCGATGGTCTGACCGGCTTTTTTGAGCGAGATACCCATGTAATAGGAGCTGTGCCCGAAGCGGTTGACCACGTTGTTTTTGCGTCGGACCCACTCATCATTATCGCGCGCGGTGCCCTCAATCGCGTAGTGAAACAATTGCTGGCCGTTGCGGCTGATGTCAATCGTGACGGCTTTGCCTTTGCTTCGGGCTGCCTCGACCAGTGCCAGCCCCAGCGCCAGCGCCATGTCATGTGTGAAGCGCGGAAATTGCAATTCAGCCTCTTGTTGCCTCAACTCCTGGAGTAGCTCATCATACTCGCTCATCTGGTTTCTCCCGGCAGGTATTCAGGGTTGGGATCGCTTAGTAGACATACTATAGCGCACCCGATATGGTCATAACCACTCTGATTGGGGCTGCTCAATCTGCTGGCAACGCAGGCTGCGCCCGCCTGGGCGCGAGAAAAAGCCGTCGTCGGTTCGCTGGCCGGAACGCTGCGGGAACGAGCGGCTGGTCTGCTCGTGGTAGATCGGCTCATCTGCCGATCTACCGAAAGGTGCAACCAGCAGTGGCTCTTGCGTCTCAAGAGCGCGAGATGCAAGACGTTTGGCGCACATTCTGCATGGTATGATGAACCAGCGCGGAGGAGAGAGGCGCGCTTCGATGGCGGACGAGATGATTGCCATGCAGGATATGGCGTCTTCGTGGCCCAGGCAATGGCGAATGTCATAGAGGAGGCGCATTCCTCAAGAGCGCGAGATTCTGCATGGGGGTATCTGGAGCAAGCGCCAGAGCCGCTTGGCCTCACTGGGTTCGGCCATTCTCGCTCGCCTGCGGCTCGCGCGTCTCTGGCGCAGCCGCCGCCGCAGGCGCTGGAGCGCCAACAAGGGCCAGTATTCATTATAGAACAAAAGATCTAATTTGTCATGGGGTAAATCTGTCAGTTTCTTGCCAAAAGCGCGGGGGGGGGGTGCGGCGCCGGGGCTAAGGCGGCCCCCGGCCCCGCACCCGTCCTCGGATACGGCCTTCTTTTCACACGCGCTTTTTATAGGCCCGCATCGCAAAGATGTAGGCCACCACCAGAATGCCGACGCACCATGCCAGAGCAATCCATATCTCCTGAGACACGGGTTGTCCAGCCAGTAACGCACGGATGGTATCCACGATCGCCGTCACTGGCTGGTTTTCGGCAAAGACCCTGACGACCAGCGGCATTGTCCTGGTGGGCACAAACGCCGAGCTAATAAAGGGCAGGAAGATCAGCGGATACGCAAAGGCGGCTGCGCCGTCTGTCGTTTTGGCGGTCAGTCCCGGAATCACCGCCACCCAGGTTAACGCCAGCGTAAACAACGCGAGGATGCCGACGACGGCCAGCCAGGACAGGATGCCCGCTGACGAACGAAAGCCCATCAGCAACGCGACGAACACGATGACCACCACCGAAATCGCGTTGGAGACCAGCGAGGTCAGGACGTGTCCCCACAGCAGGGTGGAAGGGGCAATCGGCATGGAGCGAAATCGCTCGAATATCCCCCGTTGCACATCGGTGAACAAACGCAGAGATGTATAGGATGTCCCGGTCGCCAGCGCCATCAGCAAGATTCCCGGTAAGATGTAATTGACATAGTTCCCGGTCCCGGTTTGAATGGCGCCACCGAACACATACACGAACAGCAACATCATCGCAATAGGCGTGATCAGGACCGTGAGGATGGTGTCCATACTGCGCAAAATATGGCGCATGGAACGACCAAGCATCACGCTCAGATCGCTGAAAAAGTGGTTCTGGATCGTTTCCATTTACTGGGCCTCCTTGGCGCCGATGATGGCAAGAAAGATCTCCTCCAGGGTAGGTTGTTTTTCCACATACTCCACCGAAGCCGCTGGAAACAGCTTTTGTAGCTCCACGAGCGTGCCGCAGGCGATAATCTTGCCTTCATGGAGAATGGCAATGCGATCAGCAAGCTGTTCCGCCTCTTCCAGGTACTGCGTGGTCAAGAAGACGGTGATGCCGCCATCAGCAAGCTCCTTCACCGCCTTCCACGCCTCGAGGCGTCCCTCTGGGTCAAGCCCGGTGGTCGGCTCGTCAAGGAAAATGATCTGTGGTGTTCCCACCAGGCTCATGGCGAGGTCAAGCCTGCGGCGCATCCCGCCTGAATACGTCGAAACCCTGCGGTTGGCGGCATCGGTTAAACCGAAGCGGGTCAGCAACTCGTCGGCCACCTGGCGCGGCTGTGTGAGATGGCGGAGCCGGGCGATCATGATCAGATTTTCTCGCCCGGTCAACAGCTCATCTACGGCGGCAAATTGCCCGGTCAGACTGAGGGATTGCCGGACGTGGTCTGGCTGTGACGCCACATCAAAGCCGTTGACGATGGCCGTTCCGCCGTCCTGTTTGAGCAGCGTGGTGAGGATTTTGATCATCGTGGTCTTGCCCGCGCCGTTGGAGCCGAGCAGCGCGAAGATCGTCCCCCCAGCCACGTTCAGGTCAATGCCGTCCAGCACCACATGGTCGCCGAACGCTTTGCGCAAGCAGCGTGTTTCAATCATCAGCATGGCATCGCACCCTTTCCTGATGCTACAATTTATTCACTGAGATGCTAAATGAAATCTGAAAGATATCACCTTGACACCTAAGCGAAAATTGAACTAAAATAACTTAGTAACTAAGTTAAATATACCAGGAGGAAGTAAACTTGTCAAGAGGTTTTCAAGATAAACGCGCAGAGATTCTTGGCGAACTTGCGCGGGAGCTTCGGCAGTTGTATGGAGTTGGCGCGTCCTTCTTTCGGGCGGCGGCGGCTCGCAGCGGCATGACCGACACGGACGTGCAGGTGCTTGAGTTGCTAGAAAGCGGCGGTCCCATGACCGCTGGTCAGATTGCCGATCAGACGGGACTGACGACCGGAGCGATCACTGGGATGCTCAATCGGTTGGAGGAGGCCGGGCGCGTGCGCCGGGAGCGCGATCCCGACGACGCTCGCCGGGTCATCGTCCGGCTCCAGAGCGGCAAGGACGACGGGCGTGAGCGCGACCCGGCATTCGCCGCCCTTGGGAGCGCGTGGGAGGAACTGGCGGCGCAGTATGACGATGAGCAGCTTGCCCTGCTCGTAGAGTTTCTCAAGCGCAGCAACGCGCTCTCCAGGGAGGAACTGGGCCGACTGCGCGCGGCGCCGGAGGGCGAGGGGGGCGTCTCCTCCGCTCCGCTGGGCGATCTGGCGAATGGTCGGCTTGTTGTCTCCGGGGCGCCTCGACTGACCTTGCGCGCGGAAGAGGGCCAGGATGAACTCTACCAGGCGCGCTTCGAGGGGTCGCCGCCGGAGGTGAAGGCCAAAGAGGGGGTGGTCAGCATCCGCTATCCACGCCGGCTGTGGGGCCTGAGCGGGAAGCTACGCGCGGCGGAGGTTACGCTCAGCGCCGCCATCCCCTGGGAGATCGTGATCCAGGGCGCGGCAGCAGAGATCACTGCCGAACTGGACAGGCTTGATCTTGCCCGGCTGGAGGTCAAGGGGGGGATGAGCATTTTGCGCGTGGAACTCCCCGCGCCCTCTGGCGTGGTGCCGATACGCATCAGCGGTGGCGCATCAGTCATCACCATTCGCCGCCCGGCAGGCGTCCCCGCGCGGGTCCACCTCAAGGGCTGGGTCTCGGTGTTTATCTTTGACGATCAGTCCTTCAGCAATCTGGGCAACGACGTGCGGCTGAACAGCCCTGGTTACGCCGGGACGGCGCCGGGCTATGACATCGAGGTTGCCAGTTCCGCCAGCACGGTTACCATCACCGCCGGGTGATTCTGCTGATGCCGTACATGCGCCACTGGAAGGGCTGGAGGCTGAAGGCCGCGCCTGGAGGCTGCGCCGCCAAGCCTGCCTGCGCAGGCTAAGACGAAACACGCCTTTTGGACCGATGCTTTAGAGGATGAGCAGCCCTCGACGGGCGGCCAGGGTGACGGCCTCGGTGCGGCTGGCCGCGCCCAGCTTGAGCATGATCGACGAGACGTGGAACTTGGCGGTGTGTTCGCTGATATGCAGACGCGCCGCGATGAGCTTGTTGGGCAGCCCTTGCGCCATCAGTTGCAGAACCTCGGATTCGCGTGCGGTCAGTGGCTCCTCGATGGCCGAGACGCGCTCAGGTGGGGGGCGCTGCGTTCGCTCGGAGGCTGCGAGGAGATCGCTGGCAAAGCGGCGGTCAAGGGAGATCAAGCCACCGGCGGCGGCGGTGATGGCCGCTACAATCTCTTCCCCGGTGGCGTCGCGCTGGAGCGCGCCAAAGCCCAGCCTCTGGTCGGTGACGACGCGGGCCATGCTGCCCAGCAGCCGGAAGGTTTCTTGATCGCGCGGAGATTCTGGAGAGGACCGCTGAGATGCCCCAAGAATGACTACGCCTTGCTGGGGGCGCAGCGCGCCGAGCCAGGCATCCAGCACATCGCCGCCCTCGGTTCCGTCCAGGTCGGCCAGGACGACATCGGGCGCGTCGGAGTCACTGGTCATGCTGCCAGCAGCGCCCGCGCGCAGGATGGCATCCGGGGCCATCTCGCCGATGACCAGCCAGCCCTGCTGCTCGCGCACCAGCGCGCTGAGTCCGGCGCGCACGGTAGGATAGATTGAGACGACGTAGACACGCACGGTTGTTTTTGCCTCTCAATAAATTGCCGGAAAAGTCGCCTTGAGCTTTGAGCATGTATGGTCTGGCGACTATCTATGCATGTTAATGCGCTCTGGGGCGAACGCGCGCGTGTGCGCCCGACCCCCAACCCTGCCGGGCTGCCGGGGCGTGGCGCTCTGGAGCAGAGGGTGCGGCTTGCGCCACACCCCCACCCCTGCCGACTGGAAGCCGACGGTACAAGGGCCGCGCCCTACCCCTGTCGGCTAGAAGCCGGCGCTACAGGGAATGCTAGGCGGCGGCGCGTACTTCAGAGCGCAGCGGTAGCTCCAGGCGCTCGCCGCCGCGCAGCAACGAGAGCGTGTAGGACTGAGCAGCGCCAGCGTGGCGCAGCAGCCGCGCGATCTGGCGCACATCCTGGACGGCCTGGCCCTGTATTGCCAGCACTATATCACCAACTATGATCCCTGCGCGCTCCGCCGGGCTGTCTGCCTCGACCTCCAGCACCAGCGCGGCTGACTCCTGGCTGATATTCAGGCGCTGGCGCAGGCTGGCCTGGACGGGCACGGTGAGTACCTGGACGCCCAGATAGCCCTGCGTGGGCGCCTGGCTGGCCTCGCTCAGAAATTGCTCGACGATGCGGCTGGGGATGGCAAAGCCCAGGCCGCCGCCAACCATCGAGTTGACGCCAACGACCCGCCCGCGCGCGTCGGCGAGGGGTCCGCCAGAGTTGCCGGGATAGAGGCGAATGTCTGCCTGGATGAGCGGCAACTCGCGCAGGCGTCCGCGCTCGCGGCCAGGCTCGCTGTCGCCGGGGGCTGCCGTCGCGCTGGTTTCTGGCTGCTCGGCGGGTTCCACCGGTTCCAGCCGGATGGAGGGATCGGCGGGGGCACGCGCGGCGACCACGCCAAC
>JBJKSJ010000355.1:0-14769 GCA_046704085.1 Ktedonobacterales bacterium
GTATAGTATACGCCGAAATCGGTCTGCATGCAAGAACCGCTTATAGTTTCCGCAGGATGGCTCCCATTTCGGTATCGGTGAACGCGCGCAGGGTCTCGGTGCGCACACTGCCCAGACTCCCCAGGGCGAGCGCTCCTTTCAGTGGGACACTATGGGACACCAGCAAAGCCGAGGGAGGCGCTCACTATCTATACCAGCACCCATCGTACACCGCTCAATGGAGCAGATTGAGGGGCACTCAGGACGATGCGAATGACCGTTCCTTCACGAACTACGTTGGTGCTGGAAGCCTACACTGCCCGCGCCTACACGTCCGCAGATTGCCAGGGACCACCTGTCGGCCAGAACTGCGCAAACGGCTGCTCTGCTGCCAGCGATTGAACAGGCGGCGTCAGAAAATCAGAGATGACCAGAATCACATCGGCCAGGCCAATGGGTTCTTTCACAAGGCGACCCTTTTTCAGAAAGGACGCCCACTGACTCTGCTTCAAGGGACCATCGCTGAAATCAGCGGTCAGCCCTACAGGTATTTCCGAAGGGATGGCGGTGTTTCTTCTGGCAAATGTAGCGCGGATGGCCTGGCAAAGCGTCTCGCCTTCAAAGGAAAAATGTCTGGCGAGTGTCCAGAGATCGAAGTAATCTTTCAGCCGGGTATTCGCCTTCTCTAGATGCACCATAATCCAGAACTTTTCAGCAATGACCGTTTCGCGGTGATAGGCCAGCACGCGCGGTTTAGGAAAACCCAACAGCGCCGGAAACTCCACATCAGCAGGTGGTGGCGTCACTATATCTCCAAAACCAAAATCGACTATAAGGGGAATACGTGCCGCGCCCAGCCGCGCCACCAGTTGCACCCGCACGCCCCGATAGTCCTCATCCTCGCGCATCTGTCTCACCTCCAGGCTCTGCTCATCCAGGCGTATCCCATCTTCTTCGACTTCCAGGCGGCAGACAGCGCGAAAAAGCTCGGCAAAGTAGGCAGCGCTGCTCTCTCCGCTGCCCAGGAAATCGAGATCGTGGGTGGCGCGATGGAGCTTGCCCTCCCACAGACAAAACGCCAGCGCCCCCTTGAGAATAAAGCGCCGTTCAGTATCCAGGCGCGTGACCCGATACATCAGGCGCTCAAGTCCGTAGCGCGTCAGGAGCGTCTGAAAGTCCTCTTCTCCTTGCTGAGCCAGGTTGAGCAGCCGCTGATGGACAGAGGCAACCACGTTTGTGGGCGGCTTTCGTGGGTTCATGCAACCATCTCCTCCAGGTAGGGCTGCATGACATTCTCCACACGACATACCTTTGCAGCCCGGTAGATGTCCCTCATAGTGCAGAGCTTTTTCAGCCAGGCGTCATTCATTGCTTCCAGCGCGACATCCGTTCCAACCTTGTTGCGGTATTTGAAGCAGTCGGCAATGGTTTTGGCCGGAGTATATATCTTCACCAGCACCCCCTCCAGCCAGTGTTCCTCGATGCCATAGGTAAAGGCTTCGCCGGAGAAGCGCATGATACGCAGGGGCGGATAGCTGACTCGCGGCAGGCGCGCCTTGACATCGATTGCCATCCAGACCTCAAAGGGCCACTGCGTCGTGAAGTTATGGAACTGGAGCGCCGATAGCAGACAGATGACCCCATGCGGCACGCGCTTGCAGGCTTCCGCCAGGCTGTGATTCTCGGTCAGGCCAGCGTCGGTGGCGAAGTAGATGCCGCGCGAGGTGCGCTGCACCAGCCCCCGCTGCTCCAGGCGGCGCAGATATTCGGGTGACAGGCCGTGTGCCTTCAGGTCACGCGGGCGAAGGATGCCCATCTGGCGCACCAGTTCAAGCGCCTGCTCTGTTTTTGTAGCTGCCATATGCTGCTCCAGGTGTGTTAAAACGTCGGTACTTATGCATATCTACCGACATTTTGACACACTTGCATGCGTTCGTCAATGGCTCTGGACAAGCTGCCCTTCGTCTGCTATACTGGCCGCACTTCGAGCATGACTCGCGTGCGAGCAACAGTCATGCGACCAGGGGAGGGCAGTTATGGCCGTACCAGGACCACTTTCCGGGCACACGCTGGGCGAGAAATACCTGCTCGGCGCGCTTATCGGCCAGGGCGGCTTTGGCGTCGTCTATCAGGCGCAGCATACCCTGCTGGGCCGCCCGCAGGCGATCAAGATTCTGCTGGAACAGCATTTTACCAACCCCAAGTTCCGCGAGCGGTTTCTGCGCGAGGCGCGCACTCTGGCAACGCTCGATCACGGCAACATCCTGCCGGTGCATGACTTCGGCATTGAGCAAGACCGCGCCTATCTGGTCATGCCCTATATTGCCGGGGGCACGCTGGAGAGCATGCTGCGCGGCAGCCAGCGGCCAATGGGCCTGGGCGCGATCTGGCGCTGCCTGGAGCAAATTTGCCTCGCGCTGGACTACGCGCACACCCGCAATGTGGCCCATCTGGACCTGAAGCCGGGCAATCTGCTGGTGCATGAGGATGGGCGCCTGCTGCTCTCCGACTTCGGACTGGCGCACCTGATGGAGCAGGGCGCCGTCGAGGGCAGCACCAGCCTGCAATTTGGCACGCCCGCCTACATGGCCCCCGAACACCTGCAAGGCCACCCGGAGCGCCGCAGCGATGTCTACGCCGTCGGCGTGATCGTCTATCAAATGCTCACGGGTCGCATGCCCTTTGAGGGGTCCACGCCAGCCATCATCATGGTCAAGCAGCTTAACGAGCCGCCCCCGCCGCTGCGCGCCGCGCGCCCGGACCTGCCGCCGTCGCTCGAAGATGTCCTCAACAAGGCGCTTGCCAAAGACCCCAACCTGCGCTACCAGACGGCAGGCGCGCTGCTGGCCGACTTCAAGGCCGCAGTGGGTGGAGCGACTGGCCCGACCAGCAGCGGCTTTATCTCGGACCCCAACACGCCGACCCGCATTGCCCAACTCTACTCCGACCCCACCCTCCGCGCCGGGCAGCCGCCCGCTGCTACGGTTCCCGCCGAACTCTACCAAGAACTCGCCGAATTGAAAGAGGCCGTGCGCAAGCTCGCGCAGGCGCCCGCCCTGCAAGCTGGCGCGCTCCCTGCCGGGCCATCTGGGAAGCGGAAACAAAAAGAGCCAGCGTCAACAGCCACCCAGCCCCCAGCCGGTTTGGCGCCTGCGCCGCAGAAGTCAGGCGTCAGCACCCTGGCAATTCTCTCGCTGATTCTGGCGCTGCTGGCTCTGGCTGCTGCTGCAAGTTTTATCAGTGGAGCCATCGTGACCCTCACTCACTTGACCGGCTCCTACTACGACTCTTGCTATAATTATGATTACAATAACAATGGCTGCATAGGTGGTTATGAAACTTATGATAACACGGGCCTATTCTGGGGGCTGATGGCAGGCGGGCTTTCTGCTTGCGTGCTGGGTATTCCCGCCATCATCCTGGGCCGCCGAGCGCGCAGGCGCATTCGCCGGAGCAATGGCAGGCTGACCGGCTTGCGCGCCGCCGAGTCGGGGGTTGTGCTGGCCTGGATAGTCCCTGGCGACTGGGTTGCCATGCTGCTCTGGCTGTTTCTGAAGTTGCTGTGGAAACTGCTGAAATTACTGGGGACGTTCTTTCACCTGATTGCCCGGCTCTTTTTCAGGGATGATGATCGCTCGCCCTGAAAAGCGGTATTTTCCGCATGGCGTTCGCCTTGCTCCCTGACTGGCAGCATGGGATAATGAACGAAGGAAAGCAGAATAGGGCAGCCGAAGGAGGCGCTATGGTCGAGTTCAAGACGGTTATGGATGCCAAAGGCAACCTCAACATCCCACGCGAGATTCGTGAGGCGCTTGGGCTGGGAGAGCATTCCCTTCTTGAGGTGGAGATGACCTCACATGGCATTCTGCTGCGCCCGGCGGGGAAAATTGACCCAGAGCAAGCATGGTTCTGGACGCCCGAATGGCAAGAAGGTGAGCGTCAGGCAGATCGGGAGATTGCCAGCGGCCAGGGGAAAGTCTATTACAGCGATGAGGAGTTTTTGCGCTCTTTTGATGACCTCGATCAGGAGCTAGAGGGCGAAGATGCCGACGTATGAGCAGACAGAACGGTTTCGACAGGACTATAAACGACTCACCAGGAAGCAGAAACAAGCCTTCAAGACAGCAGTCGCCAAATTTGTAGCTGATCTGAGAAGCGGCCACCTCCGACCAGGCTTGCGCGTCAAAGCCGTGCAAGGTCGCCAGGGCGTTTGGGAGATGACCTGGGCACCAGATGGCCGGGCGACCTTCGAGTATGGCCCATCTCTCAATCCTGGCGACCAGCATGTTATCTGGCGTCGCATTGGTGGACATGACATTTTTGATACCCCGTGATGCAACAGAAAGCGAGGTGCGCCCCATGTCCGTTGAGATTCATTCGCTGAATATTCCTGATGCGCTCTATCAACGGCTCAAGGCGCGCGCCGAGCAGCACCAGCGCACGGTAGAGGATGAACTGATCGAAGCCGCCGCCGCAGGCGTAGCAGAAGATGAGGACATCCCGCCGGAGCTTGAGAAGACCCTGGCTTCCCTCTCGGTGCTGGATGATGAGACGTTGAAACAGGCCGCCCGCAGCCACCTGCCGCTGGAGATGTGGCAAGAAATTGAAGAACTGCACTTCCGACAACAGCGCGAGGGGCTGATGACTGCTGAGCAAGCACGCCTGAACTGGCTCATGCGTCAGTATGAGCGAGCGATGCTCATTCGTGGCGAGGCGGCGGCGCTGCTCAAAGAGCGTGGGCATGATGTGGATGTCCTGCTCAAGCGCCCATGAGCAAAGCCTCTCTCACGAGATGGCGCAGCTATCCCCCTCGCAGGCATTGGCATCATCATCCGATGACGCGCCGCCAACCTTGATGAGCGGGTGCGACTCGGCCCAGGCTTGCTCCAGCACCTCTTGCAGCACCTCGGATGGCTGCGCCCCGGACACTCCATACTGCTCGTCAATCGCAAAGAACGGCACCCCCTGAATCCCAAACATCCGCGCCCGCCGGATGTCGGCGCGCACCGCGTCGGCATAGGCATCGCTGTCGAGGGCCGCGCGCGCTTCATCTTCCGCAATGCCAAGCTCGGAGGCAAGCTGCACCAGCGTCTCGGCATCCCCCAGCGCCTTGCCCTCGGTAAAGTAGGCGTGGAAGAAGCGCTCCTCGGCTTCCTGCTGGAGACCTCGCTCGGCAGCCAGGTGAAGCAGGCGATGGGCATCAAACGTATTGGCATGCTGGGCCTGGTCCAGATGATACACCAGCCCCTCCTGGGCCGCAACTGCGCTCACCCGCGCGTGCATCTTCGCGGCTTGCTCCAGGCTGACGCCGTATTTCTGCGCCAGCATCTCTGTCACCTTTTCCCCTGAAGCGCGCGAAGCCTGCGGGTCAAGTTGATAGCTGCGCCAGATGACCTCAACCTGATCGCGGTGTTCAAAGTCAGCCAGGGCAGACTCAAAGCGGCGCTTGCCAATATAGCACCAGGGACAAACGACGTCCGACCAGATTTCCACCTTCATAAGTGTCTCGCTTTCTATTCTTAGCCAATACTTCCCATAAGGAAGTGTAGACGCAGAGCGCAAGAATTGTCAAGAATAACCGCGAAGCCTCTTGCCGCGTGTGTTACAATAGGCGCGAAAGCCCCTTGAATGTCCGTTCGTAGCGAGTGCGCGGGAGTGATGTATGGCTGACCTGGCACGGAATGGCGACCTCGCGGCAGAGTTGGATGCTGCATCCCTTGACCCCTCCACAGCGGACGGAGATGCCGCATCCTCTGAACCCTCCGCAGTGGTCCTCAATCTCACCGGCCTGGAGCTTGACGACCTCTCCACCGACCTTCGCCTGGCGCTGGCGCGCGCGCTCTTTCGGCGCGGCCAGGCCGATGAGGCGGAGCGCGCGCTGGAGAGCGCCTGGCGCGCTGCCTATGATACCGTCACACTCGCCAACCAGTGCGCCGAAGTGATGTTCGAGTTGGGGCACGCCGAGCGCGCGCGCGAACTGCTGGAGGCGCGGCTGGCAAAGAGCGAGGCGGTCATGGCTTATCGCTTGCTCGCCCAGGTCTATTTGACCCTGGGTCAACAAGACAAAGCGGATCAACTCTCTGAGCAACTTCAGCAGACACATAGCACACAGATCACTGCCCAGAGCATTATTGGCGATGTCGCTCTGGCGCGCGGCGATCTGGAAGCGGCGCGTGCGGCTTACGCCGAGATATTGAAGCGCTCGTCGACCAGCACCAGCGGCTTGCTGGGCATGGCGCGTTACCATGCCGCCGCAGGCGATGAGGAGGCGGCGCATCGTGAAATCGCCTCGGTCTTTGCCGCCTATGGCGACCACCCCTCGGCCTGGGTGCTGCGCGCCACCCGCGCGATTGCCGAGCAGCTTGGGGATAATGACTGGCTGGCCGAACTGAACGCGCGGCTGGCCGAAGTGGATGCCAGGGGCGATGTGCAACTGGCCGCGCGCCTGAACCTGGCGCGCCAGGGCCAGGGGCTGCGCCGCCAGGAGACGCCGCAGCGATTCGGTAAGCGCGTAGCCACTCCCGTCCCCCGGCCAGGCGAACAAGCCGCAGAGGCTGATGCCGAGACAGAGGAAGAGTTCGACGAGGCGCTGGCGCCAGAGCCAATCGAGCTTGCTAGCGAGGCGCCGCCGGAACTGCTGGAGGCGCTGCGCGATCACTTCGGCTATGAGAGCTTTCGGCCTGGGCAGGTCGAGGTGATTCAGGCGGCGCTGCGCGGCGAGGATACATTGGCGCTCATGCCCACAGGCGCGGGCAAGTCGCTCTGCTATCAGTTGCCCGCCATGCTGCTGCCTGGCGCGACGGTCTTGATCTCGCCGCTGATCGCCCTGATGCGCGATCAGGTGCAGAATCTGCCAGAATCCATGCGCGCCCGCACGGCGTTTATCAACAGCGAACTGGACACGGCAGAGCAGGAGCGCCGCCTGCGCGAACTGGCCGAGGGGAGGCTGAAGCTGATCTATGTCGCCCCGGAACGCCTGCGCCAGCCGACGTTTATTCACGCGCTGCGTCGGGCGCGGGTCTCGCTCTTTGTGATTGACGAGGCCCACTGCATCTCGCAGTGGGGCCACGACTTCCGCCCGGACTATCTCTTCATTCCCAAAGCCCTGCGCGCGATGGCGCAAGAGGCGCGCGACGGCGCGGGCGCAACCGGCGCGCCGCCCATCCTGGCGTTGACGGCGACGGCCACCTTGCCCATGCGCCAGGAGATCGGCAACGCCCTGGGGCGACGGCTGCGCGTCATCACCACTGGCGTCTTCCGGCCCAACCTGCGCTATGAAGTCGAACACCTCAGCACGCAGGAAGACAAGCTGCGCACGCTTGCCGCGCTCTGCGCGGAGACGAGCGGCTCCGGCATCGTCTACGCGCGCTCCCGCGAGAGTTGCGAGAAGCTGGCGAGCTTCTTACGCCAGCAAAACATCCAGGCGGCGCACTACCACGCGGGCATGCAGAATGAGGAGCGCGCCAGAACGCAGGACGCCTTTATGAGCGGCAAGATGCGCGTGATCGTGGCAACGGTCGCCTTTGGTCTGGGCATTGATAAGGCCGATGTGCGTTTCATCATCCACTATAATCTGCCCAACTCGCTGGAGGCGTACTGCCAGGAGTCGGGCCGGGCGGGGCGCGATGGCCGCCCGGCCCGCTGTGTGCTGTTTTATTCCAGCAGTGACAAATCGCGCCTGAGCCAGTGGCTGCGCGAGGAGGCGCTGGACCTGCCCTTCCTGCGCCTGATCTACGGCGAGATCAAGCGCCAGATCGGCGGCGGCAAGATCGGGATGCTCGCTTCGGGAGAACTGGAGCGAGGCATCAATGCGCTGATGCAGGCCAACGAGCGCGAGGCCAGCGAGACAATGGTGCGCGTGGGCATCAGCCTGCTGGAGCATGGCGGCCTGCTGGCGCGGCATTTCGACGCGCCGCGCACGGCGTATATCACCTGGGCAGGCGCCAACGGCCACCAGCCGCCGCCAGACTGCGGCACGTTCATCGCGGCGGCCCGTCTCAGGCCCGGCATCCCCCAGAGCGTCGATCTGACCGCGCTGGCGACGCGCCTGGGCGTCAGCGCCACCGATCTGGAGGAGCGCCTGCTCACCTGGCGCGACGCAGACCTGCTGGAGTATCGCGGCGCCAACCGGCAGATGCTCCTGGAACTCCTGCCCGCGCCGCCGGATGGTACGCAGCGCCTGCAAACGCTGCTGGACATCCTCCAAAGTCAGCGCGAGGCGCAGATCGAGCGCCTTGCCAGCTATGCCCGCAGCACACTCTGCCGCCACAAGACGATTGCCCGCCACTTCGCCGAGTCGCTGAGCCGCGTCTGCGGCGTCTGTGACCGCTGCGCCCCGGCACATCCTTCGGCCAGGGCGAGCAGAGTTGGCAGGCCAGCCCGCCACCAGAGCGACGGCAGCGGCGCCAGCCTGGACGCCATCGAGCAGATGATCCTGCTCTGTCTGCTGAGCCTGCCCAATGGCGTGGGCAAAACGGGCCTGGCGCGCATCCTTACCGGCTCGATTGCCGCGCCGATCAGTGGCAAACGCTCGGCCTATTACGGGCGACTCGCTGCCTACAGCGCCTCGCGCATCGAAAAGATGGCGCAGGGGATGATCGACGCGGGCTATCTTGAGCGCGACGAAAGCAGCGAATATAAAGTGCTGGTCGTCACCGCGCAGGGCCACGCGCTGATCGATGGGGCATAACTCGGCGAATAATGAGTTTTATATTTAGATGCGGCCAGACCCCACCCCAGCGGCCATTACAATGGCCGCTCAGGGCGCCTGCGGGCGCCATCAAGTCCCAAAGGGCCTTCCTGGCCGCAGGCCCGTAGCGGCGAATACATTCGCCTATGGGCCGATGCTTGTTGGCTGGGACCATAAAGCATATAATATCATTACCGGCTCAGTCGCGCCTCGCGCTGCTTCATTTCCAGAAAGGAACCGCTTGTGCCTGATGTGATGCGTTTTACGGTGTTGGACGAACAGGGCACGGTCAGCTTTGTCGTGCATAGTTCGGCGCTGACTGCCCTGGTGGCCGCCTGCGCCGAAGACCCCGCGACGCTGCGCGAACTGCTTGAAGCGTCCCAACGCTATGACCGCACCCTACGCGATTATGTTTTGAACGGCCTGGCCGTGTTTGATGAGTATAATGTGCCGGAGAATCCGCAGGCGATTCACAATCAGCTTGATAGCCTTCCCGCGCCGGAGACGCCGGTCTTTCGCGTGGTGGATGAGCGTACCCGCGATGTCAGCCTGGAAAGCGTCAAAGCGGGCGTGGTTCTCTTCAATTTGCCCCGCAAGCGCATTGTGCAAATCCAGAATATGTATGATACTATCGAGCGCGCGGGCAAGGTGAATTACCATAATGGGCGTTTTCTCAGCCGACGGGAGTTCGAGTATGAACTTCCGCCAGGCTGGTCTATCGTCCCGTGAAGTGCAGAAGGAGACAGAGGAGGAGAGCATGGCTCTAAGCCTTGAGCATTTTCAGGAGCGGCTGCGTGTCTGGAGCGCGCGCGCCGCGCACGAGGTCGAAAACACGGATGGCGCGATTGCCGCAAGCTGGCGCGGCCAGCAGAGCGTGCTGGGCGGGATTGCTATGTTTATGAACGGCGAGGGCGCGCGCTACACGCCCGCGCAACTACGGCTGCGCCTGATCGATGACCGCGAGGCGGCCCGCCGCGCCTGGGAGGCGACGAAAGACGAGCGCGCGGTGGCGCGCCTGGCGGGCGAGGTCGCCGCCTATGATCTGGTCCTTGAACTGCTCAAGGATGCCCGCCGCGCCTGGGACGTATCCGCGCCAACCAGCGTGACGCGAACGTAAGCGCCAGCGCCGCCAGATGCAGCCCGTCTGGCGGCGCTCTTATGCTCCCTGCCAGACGCGCACGCCGCCATTGGCGCCTGCCGAAGCGAGCAGCGCGTCATCGGGCGACCAACGCACCGTCCAGACCGCCCGCGTGTGTCTCCGATAAGTAAACGGGTGCATGCCGCTGGCGGCCTCCTCAACCTGCCTGCCAGACCTGCACGGTGGTGTCGTCGCTGGCCGAGGCAATATATTTGCCGTTGGGCGACCAGGCGACGGACTCGACAATGCTGCTGTGCCCGCGATAGAAGACCACATGTCCGCCAGTCGTGGCGTCCCAGACCTGCGCGGTCTGGTCGAAACTGCCAGAGACGATGCGCCGCCCGTTGGGCGCCCAGGCCACCGCATAGACCAGCGAACTATGCCCCAGATAGGTATAGAGATTCGTGCCGCCGCGCGCCTGCCAGACTTGCGCAGTCTGGTCGTTGCTGCCAGAGACCACACGCGTGCTATCGGGCGACCAGGCTACCGAAGAGACCACATCGGAATGGCTTGTATACGTCGTCAGGCCATTGCCGACCGAGGGATCCCAGACCTGCGCGGTGTGGTCGTAGCCACCAGAGGCGACCAACTTTCCATCGGGCGACCAGGCCACGCACTGCACCCGACCCTTGTGGCCGGGCCAGATCAGGAGGGTGGTGCCGCTGCTGACGCTCCAGATACGCACGGTCCCATCAAAGCTGGCCGAGGCGATACGCCCCCCATCGGGCGACCAGGCGACGCCCAGCACATGATCGGTATGACCAGAATAGGTGAGTATCGGCGCGCCGCTGGTGGCGTCCCAAACCTGCACGGTCTTGTCTTTGCCGCCAGAAGCGATAGATTTGCCGTTGGGCGACCAGGCCACCGTCTCAACCTGATCCAGATGGCCGCGATAGGTCAGGGGGTTCCCTCCGGTCAGGGCGTCCCAGACCTGCACCGTCTGGTCGAAGCCTGCCGAGGCGAGGCGCTGCCCAATGGGCGACCAGACGGCATCCAGCACGAGGTTGGTATGCCCGCGATAGGTGAAGAGCGTGGTGGGCGGTGGTGGAGAGCCGGAGGCTGTCGCCGATGCCGCTGCGGTTGCCGTTGAAGCAGCAGGAGTAGAGGAGGCCGGCGAGGAAGGGCTGGAGCGCGTGAACCACCAGGCGCCCGCGCCTGCGGCGGCCAGCCCGATGACGCCGCCGATCAGCACGGCGCGCCGCGAGATGCCCGGCTTGGGCGGCGGGGTCTGCTGGGGCGCGGGCGCGACAGGCGCGGGCGTGGGCAGCACATAATAGATCTGCTGCTGTGGTGGCCCGGCCCAGCCAACGGGTACGCCAGCATTGGGCGTCATCTGCGCTGCTGGATACCCGGCGGGCCAGCCGGGCGGGGCATAGCCTGCCCCAGAAGGCAGCCCCGGCTGGGGCGTATTGAGTCCCCAGGGCACGACCGGCGTCAGCAGGGGCTGCGCGGGCGGGGCAGCCGCAGGATAGCCACCAGGCGTGGGCGGCGTGATCAGCATCGTCGGCTGATCCGACAGGCTGGCTTCGCGCAAGGCGGTAGCGAACGCCAGCACGTTCCCAAAGCGCTGCTGCGGGTCTTTGGCGAGGGCGATCATCACCACTTCTTCCAGCGCGGGCGAGATCGTCGGCACGCGCACACGCATAGACAGCGGCGTGGCAACCGCGTGCTGGACAGCAATCTCTTGATACGACCCCTGGAAGGGCCGCGCCCCGGTCAGCCATTCGTAGATGACGATGCCCAGCGCGTACTGATCGCTGGCCGGGCGAGGGTGGCCCTGCACCTGCTCCGGGGCCATGTAAGCCACCGTCCCCGCAATGTCCCTGGGTACATCGGAACGCGAGGTCTGCGCGATCAGCGCGATGCCAAAATCGCTGAGCAAGACGTTCTGGTTCGCCCCCAGCAGCATATTCTCCGGCTTGATGTCTCGATGCACCAGCTTTTGCTCGTGGGCATAGTGCAGGGCTTCGGCCACCTGCTGCACGTAGGGAACGATGACCTGCGGCGGCAGCGGAACCCCTGGCGGATGGCGCTGGCGCAGCGTGCCGTTGGGGGCGAAGTCCATCACCAGGAAAGCCGTGCCATCCTCGACATCAAAATCGAGGACGCGCACAATGTGGGGGTGAATCAGGCGGGCAATCGTGCGCGCCTCGTTACGAAACTTTTCGATGTCTTCGGTCGCCAGCCGCGTCGTCAAGACCTTGATTGCCGCCTGCGTGCCCAGGTGAACATGCTCACCCAGGTAGACCTCAGCAAAGCCACCCTGGCCGATCAGGTGGATGAGCCGATATTTGCCTAGCTGCTGCCCCGTGCGATCCGCCATCTGCGCCACCCCTTCCTGGATGTCTGGTAGAGAGAGACTTGCCCCCTGAATGGTTCTATTCTAGAGCAACGGGGCGCGCGGGTCAAGGGGGCAAATTGGCGCGGGCCAGCGAGACGCTGGCGCTCCAGGCAGGGCCATTGCGTGTAGCGCCGCCGTCCCTGGCGGCGCATCGGTGGGCGAGTGGGACGTGAGGCGCTGAGAGCGAACGTTCGCCCGTGCGCCAAACCCACCACCCCTGCTGGCACGGAGGCTGGCGGTACAGGGAGAGATGCTTCTATACGCTCAGCGAGCGGCGCTGGGCCTGAGAGCCGCTGGGCATGCTGGTCGGATGGATCAGATCGATGATGATGACGACAGCCAGCACGCCCAGCGGCAGACCCAGCGAGTACAGCGACCAGTGCAGTTCGGTCAGGCCGCCGATGATGGCTCCGCAGGCATAGGAAGACCAGATGGCGGTGAGCAGGGCCGCCCGCTGCAAAGACGGCGATGGCTGGACGCGGCGCAGGAAGAGGCGATCAAAGAGCCAGATCGCGTATCCGGCAACATCTTCAGAGAGGTGGGTCAGCATGCCGGTGACGTAGGTAGTACTCACGATACGCCCACCGACGCGCTGTAGCGTGGCCGTTTGCAGGCCCATCGCCAAGACCGAGAGCGCGGTCAGCAGGTAAAATTGCCAGCCGACTGGAACGCTCCCCTGCCGCAGCAGCGCGCTGCCGTAAAACAGAAAGACCAGCAGCAAGAGCGCCTCCAGCGCCAGGATCAGCGCAACGGTGGAGCGCACGCCCCGGCGACAGATGATCTCGATGATGATCGTGCCCAAGGCGACACCCAGCACGAAGAGGGGGATGGGAAAGCCGCGCCGCAGCACCTCGCCCCAATTGCCCTGACCTAGATACGCGCCGAAGGCCACGCTGTTGCCGCTCATGTGCGCGGTGAAAAGCTGCAACAGCGTCAGGTAGCCAACGGCGTCAACGAAGCCAGCCACCCACGCCAGCATGACGGCCATCCAGCCCTTTTCGCGCTCGACCTGCTCCTGCGCCGGGGACTCTGGCGCGCCAGACGACTCTCCCCCAGACGCCGCGCCTTCACCCGCGCCGGGTTCCTGTGTTTGCGACTCTCGCGCCTGCGCCACGCACGCCTCCTGGATGAAGATCACCAGTAGCACTGCTGTTCTGGCGGCTCAACGTTTCGCCGCCTGGAAGGACGATGTTCCAGGGAGGTGTACGCATCAGACGTTCCAGCTATCCGACGCGGGACGGCCCAATTGTGTGAGTGATTGTGCGAGTGATTGTGTGAGTTGTGTGTGGTCTTTGGCGCGGATGTCAGGCATACTTGTGAGCGTGAACACTTACGCAAGTGGGTGATCGCAGAAGCGGCGGTGAGTGGAGCGAGATGAGCGGCGCCTCTTCTCATCGCTCTTCCTTATTATCTCTTTCTTATTATAAGGAAGCTTTGCAAACCTCTCAGGCTTTCCCTGTCTTCTGGCCCTGCCCAGGCCAGGCGCGAGGAGCCATCCCGGCACGATGGCTCCTCGCGTTTGTTTTCTTAGCTTGCGCGCCGGGAGAGCGCGATCACCGGAATCTTGCGGCTGGTCTTCTTCTGATACTCCCCGAACTGCGGGTTCAGTTCCGACTGCCGGGCGTAGAATCGGTCGCGCTCCTCGCCCGTGAGGACGGTAGCGTCAGCGTCGTAAGTTTCGGCGCCAACCTCGACAGTGACCCGCGGGTTTGCAAGCAGGTTATGATACCAGTCCGGGTTGGTAGGGGCGCCCGCTTTGGAGGCGAAGATGAGCAGACGGTCGCCATCGGCCAGATACATCACCGGGTTGGTGCGGCGCTGGCCGCTTTTGGCGCCAGTGGTCGTAAGCAGCAGCAAAGGTCTGCCTTCCCACACTCCCCCGACCTTGCCTCCATTCGCGCGAAACGCCTCGATGGTCTGGCGGTTCCAGTCATTTCGATCAGCCATAGGTTCTCCTCGTTGGGTAATGCCACTCTGGTCCGCGCCGCGCTTGCGGGCGCAGATGGTTGTATTCCGCCTTCATGCTACCACCTCAACTTGCGCGCGTCAAAATGGGTAAAGTTGCGCATGCCCGCATTAGGGGATGCTGATACACTCTAAAAAACGCCTCGTATCAGGCTCACAACCTGCTTAACTATGCGCATTTTGGCAAGCACTGAGCGCAATAGCTGTGGGCGAGACAAGGAGCGACCCATGCGCAACTACATCTTTGATAATGCCGCGCAGCAAGCTGGACAGCGTTTCACCAGCCTGGAGACGCTTTACGACCCCTGGACGATCCGCCACCTGGAGGCCACCGGAATCAGCGCCGGGTGGCAGTGCTGGGAGGTCGGCGGCGGCGGGGGGTCGATTGCGGCCTGGCTTGGAGAGCGCAGCGGCCCCAGCGGCCATGTCCTGGTTACTGACATCGATCCGCGTTATCTCGTAGAACTCGCCACGCTGAACCACCCCACGATTGAGATCCAGCTCCACGATATTAGCGTCGATCCCCTGCCCGCGCAGCCCTTTGACCTGATCCACGCCCGCCTGGTGTTCATCCATGTGCCAGCCCGCGAGCAGGCGTTGCAGCGGCTGGTGACGGCGTTGAAGCCGGGGGGCTGGCTCGTCATCGAAGATTTCGAT
>JBJKSJ010000356.1:0-2590 GCA_046704085.1 Ktedonobacterales bacterium
TTTTGAACCCCTTTGGGTGGATTGAAGGTTGCTACTGGCGATGATTCAGTCAAACCATAACCTTCAATGAGTGGAATGTTAAACCGATCCTTGATCGCGCGGAGGATTTCACCAGGCAACGCGGCGCCGCCGCCGGCGCCTCTTGCTTCAATACTCCAGCGCCTTCAGCGCTTCTGTCAGGAGCAAACTATCGAGTGTTACCTTGTCGGCGGTTCCCTGCGCGACCTCTTGCTGGGGCGGACGCCCCAAGACCTTGATCTGGTCATTCCTGGCGACGCGGCGCAGATCGCTCGTCGGCTTGCTGATACCCTTACAGGCGACTTTGCCGCGCTTGGTCCAGAAAAAGCCGTCTGGCGAGTCATGCTTCCGCCAACGTTCTCTGGCAAGCTCTATGTGGATATTGCCGCCTTGCGCGGGGAGGACATCCTGGACGACTTACAGAAGCGCGATTTCACTATCAATGCGCTGGCGCTCCGATTGGAAGCATTGCCGGCTCTGGAGGCGCCTGCTTTTGCACAACTACTCATCCATCAGGACCAACAAGCTTGCGCGCTGCTTCTTGATCCTGCTGATGGATTATCAGATCTACGCAGCAAGCGCCTGCGCGTAGTGCAGGAAACCGTATTCCAAGACGACCCGCTGCGCCTGCTGCGCGCCATTCGTTTGCATCTGACCCATCAACTCCTTATCACCCCTTCAACCGCCTCACTGATGCGCCGCGATGCGCGGCTTCTGAGACTGGTAGCGCCAGAGCGCATCCGCGACGAACTGCGCCAGATGCTTCGCTTTCCGCACACTATAGAAGCCGCCCGCGCGCTGGAAGAGTATCGACTCTTCCCAGCCATCTTCCCCAGCTTGTATAGGCATGATGGGCACGACAGCACAGCCACGCCGCTCACGACTCAGCAGTCCACTAGGAACGAGTGGGTCACACTGGCAACAACAAGTCAATTGATCCGCGCCTGGCAAGGAAAGGCTCCCGCTTTCTCTGCGCCAGAGCAAGCGGGTATGGCCTCTTTCCTCCAGATGAGCCAGAAGCGCGAGTTCAGGAGGCGCTGGAAAAAATCTCCTGGACGAGCTTATCCCCGCTCCATCTTGTTCTTGCTTGCCGCTCTGCTCTCCGACCTTCTCACAGGTTCTCTCCCCACAGAGCGCCCGACCCATACCCAGCCCGCTACCTACCCGCCAGAGCAGCTACAAGGCATCTCCACAGATCTCAAACGGCTATCCTGGGGGCATCAGGCAGTCGCTTTTGTCATTTCTTTGCTTCAGGAAAATGGAGTGGCCTGGGCACTGGAACCTCCACCTGACCCGATGAGCGCTACGTCCTGGCGCGCAGCGCGCCACTACTTGCAACGCTTAGGTGAGCGCGGCATCGACCTCGCGCTCTTCTGCCTCATCTGCCAGATCGCCCACCTGAAAGGCGCCTCACCAGACCCTTCCTGGCAGGCGCGTGCCCAGACCATCATTGCTCTCATCGACACTTATTACCAGCAGCGCGAGGCTCTGATTCCTCCGCTCCTCATTGATGGAGAGACTCTCAAGACCTCCCTGGGCCTCACAAGTGGCCCACAGATAGGAGCCTTGCTGGCACAGGCACGCTACGCTCAGCTTGAAGGTTTCATCCAGACCCGTGAAGAAGCTCTGCAATTTATTGCTGATCACATGAGCAAGAGGGACTATCAGGAGCCTCAGAGAGAGAAGCGGCACATTTAGGGGCTTAATCTCGTTCTGCCGCTGGCAGTCGAACGGTAAAAACCGCTCCTTCGCCGGGCGCGCTCTTTACGCTGATCTGTCCCCCATGCGCCTGAGCAATCTCCTGAGCAATAGCCAGACCCAGACCGGCGCCAGAGCCAACCATCTCTGGAGAAACAGTGGGGGACTCTTCTGGTGAGGCCAGGCCCATTTCCTTCCCCGAAGCAGGCGCGTGCGAGTGCGCTTTATCAGCCCGATAGAATCGCTCGAACAGGCGAGGAAGATCAGCCGGAGCAATGCCTATCCCCGTATCAGCGACCGAGAGACGCACATGATTATCTTGGACGACCCCTGCCACCGTAATGCTGCCGGCAGGCCGGTTGTAGCGAATAGCATTATCGAGCAGGATGAGCCAGAGTTGGCGCAACTGATCGGCATTGCCCATCACCTGAATGTCCGGCTCAAGAGACGCTTGTACGGTCAGCCCCTGCGCCTCGGCGCGGCGGCGTACCTGATCGATCAAGCCCTCCAGTTGCTCAGTCAGGGACACAGGTTGATGCGCTGCCTTCACAACGCCTGCATCCAAACGGGCCAGCAGGAGCAAGTCTTTGAGCAAGCGGGTCATGCGATCAATCTCACCCAACGCATCATCCACCAGCTCAAGCTGATCGTCCAGTTGCCCGGCATCCCCCAGACCAGACTTCTCTTCTGGTAGCTCCAACGCCAACCTTCCCAACGCAGCAGATTCAGCGGATGACAACGCAGGAGCTCTGAATTCAGGGAGCCTGGCTCGCATCGCACGTAGCTCACGCCCCAGTACATCAATATCGGCCCGAATCAGCATCAATGGCGTCCGCAGTTCATGGGAGGCATCGGCCACAAAATCGCGCTGGCG
>JBJKSJ010000357.1:0-4240 GCA_046704085.1 Ktedonobacterales bacterium
GATAGCCGGGTTCTACACAGAACATAGCAACCAAGTACAGGTGAGGAAGGGGCATCGTGGAGGAGCAAGGTCCAGTAGCGAGCGGCGCGGCGGGAGCGCCAGAGCCAGGTTCTGAACGCGCGAGTGATGCTGCGCCTGCCGAGGCGCCTGCTATAGTTTCATCGCTTCAAACATCGGGCGCGCAGAATGGGCGCCGGATGGGTGGACACGCGGCCAGGAGCGCGCAGATGGATGCCGCGCGCGCGGCGCCAGCAGAACCTGCTGCTCCTGCTGCACACCCGCGCCTGGCGGAGTTTGCGCGCGCGGCGCGCAATCTTTCGGCGCGGCTGAACTGGCCGCTGATCGCGCTCTTCGCGCTGCTGGTTGGGGCGCTGGCGCTGCGGCTGTATGGGCTGAATTGGGATGATAACCAGCATCAGCACCCCGACGAGCGCGCGATCATCATGGTGGTGATGAACTTCCAGTGGCCGCACAGCCTGGCCGAGTTTGCCTCGACCACCTCGCCGCTCAGCCCGCACTTTGCCGATGGCACGCCCTTCTTCGCCTATGGGACGTTCCCGCTGTATCTCCTCTGGCTGGTGGCCGGGTTGCTCAACTGGCTGCAACAGACCTTTGGCTTGCACTGGATCGCCGCCGGGCAGGGCAGCTTCAGCGATTACGATCATCTGACCCTGGTGGGCCGGGCGCTCTCGGCGCTCTTCGATACGGGGACGGTCTTCGTGACCTATCTGCTGGGGCGACGCCTCAGCGGACGCAAGGTGGTGGGCCTGCTAGCGGGGGCCTTTGTGGCCTTTACGCCTTTCGAGGTGCAGCAGGCGCATTTCTTTACGGTGGATACGGCGCTGACCTTTTTCGTGGCGCTGGCACTGCTGGGCTGCGTCGGCGTCGCGCAGGATGGCGGCTTGCGCTGGGGGCTGCTGGCGGGTGTGGCGACGGGCCTGGCGCTGGCGAGCAAGTTCAGCGCGCTGCCGCTGCTGCTGCCCCTGGTGGTGGCGTATCTGCTGCTCTGGCTGCGCTCCGACTGGCAGGTGGCGCTGCCGCGCCTGTTCATGTCGCTGGGCGCGGGCCTGCTTACCTTTCTCATAGCCATGCCCTACGCGCTGATCGACCTGCGTGATTTTGAGGCGGCGATTGCCCAGCAGGGCCAACTTGCGCAGGGCCTGCTGGATTATCCCTATGTGCGCCAGTTTGCGGGGACCACGCCGTATGTGTATGAACTGAAGAATATCCTGCTCTACGATATGGGCGTGCCGCTGGCGCTGCTCTGCTTCGCTGGCTGCCTGGTGATCACGCGCCGCCTCTGGCGCAACTGGCGCGATGACTATCTGGTGCCGTTCGCCTGGGTAGTAGTCTATTTTGCGATTACGGGCAGCTTTTATACCAAATATTCGCGCTATACGCTGCCGATCTTCCCGCTGCTGGCGATTTTTGGCGCGGCAGCCCTGCTGGCGCTGTGGCGGCTGGGCCGCTCCTCGGCGATGAAAATGGCCGCCAGGGGCGTTCCGGCACCAGGCCCGTCGGCGAATTCATCCGCCGCTACGGGCCTGGCGGCCACTAAGTCCGTCGACGCGGACTCCCCGACCCCAGGCTGGCGGTTAAAACCGCGCCTAAGGGCGCCTGCGGGCGCCACCAGGTCCGCCGACGCGGACTCCCCGCCCAGGGCCACTCAGTCGGCAGCGCCGACTTTTTGGCGGACCGCCCTTAGCGGCAAATTTATTCGCCGCAAGGGATGGCTGCTGAGGCACGCGCGCTGGCTGGCGGCTGGGCTGGCAATTGTCGTGCTGGGCTGCTCGTTTTTGTTCACGCTGGCGTTGGACAATATCTATAGCCAGCCGCTGACGCGCGTGCAGGCGTCGCGCTGGATTTATCAGCATCTGCCCCCTGGCACTGGGGCATCGGTCAAAACGATTACCTTCGAGGTCTGGGACGATAGCCTGCCGCTGGCGATTGATGGGCAGGCTGGCTGCTATGTGTATAACTGCGTGGGCCTGCCGCTCTACGACGACGATACGCCGCAGAAGGCGCAGTTTCTGGCGCAGACGCTGGCAAAGGCCGACGCCGTCGTGATCTCCAGCCCCAGGCTCTATCCCGATTCGATCCCGCGCCTGCCGGATCGCTATCCGCTGAGCAATCGCTATTATCAACTGCTCTTTGGGGGCAAGCTGGGCTTTCATCTGGCGGCTGTCTTCCAGAACAGCCCGAACCTCTTTGGCGTCTCGTTTGATGACAGCGGCGCGGACGAGAGCTTTTACGTTTTTGACCATCCGACGGTGCATATCTTTGTGCCGGATGCGACGCGGCCCAGCGAGGCTCAGCTTGAGCAGCTTTTGACCGAAGGTTTGACCCTGCCGCCGCCAACCACACTGACCGGCACGCAGAAGCCGCTGACGCTGACACCCGCGCAGATGGCGGCGAATCAGCAGAGCCAGCCGCTGGGCGCGCAGTTCCCGGCTGATAGCCTGGCGAACCAGCATCCGCTGCTCGTCTGGTGGCTGGTGATCGAGTTGATGGGGCTGCTGATCTTCCCGCTGGTGGCTTTCATTTTCCGGCGCTTCCGAGATCGCGGCTGGGCCTTTGCCAAGACGATCTCGCTCTTGCTGATCGGCTTTCTGGTCTGGCTGCCAGCCAGCCTGAGCCTGCTGCCCTATACGCAGGCGACGACGCTGGGAGCCTTCGCGCTGGTGGGCGTCGCCGGATTAGGCGTTGGCTGGGCCACGCGCGCCGACCTGCTGGCGTTCTTCCGGCAGCGTTGGCGGCTGCTGCTGGGCACGGAGGTCTTGTTTACTCTGGCGCTCTTCGCCTTTGCCGTGATTCGCGCCCAGAATCCTGATCTCTTTCACCTCTGGCGCGGCGGCGAAAAGCCGATGGAACTGGCCTTTATCGATGGGATTCTGCGCAGCCGCTACCTGCCGCCGCTGGATGCCTGGTTTTCGGGCGGCTACATCAATTACTACTACTATGGGCAATTTCTGCTCACCGTCTGGATGCGCCTGACCGGCGTGATGCCGACGATAGCCTTCAATCTGGCGGACCCGACGCTCTTCGCGCTGGTGCTGACGGGAGCGTTCTCCATCGTCTCGCACCTGGCGCGGCGCTGGTGGGCTGGTTTGCTGGGCGGCTTTTTTGTGGCGCTGATGGCGAACCTGGATGGCCTCCATCAGGTGCTGGCGCAGTTGACGACCTATCATCAGCTTCAGCCACTCTCTTTTGATTTCTGGGCCAGCAGCCGGGTGATTCCGTTCACGATTAACGAGTTTCCCTTCTGGAGCTTTCTCTTTGCCGATCTGCATCCGCATGTGATCGATCTGCCGGTTGAGATACTGGTGATCGGGCTGGCGGTCGCGTTGATCAGCGAGCGGAACGCGCCGCCTGCATCGCGGACGCTGGCGATCAGCCGGGTGGTCTTATTGGGCCTGGTGCTGGGCGCGATGGCCTGCATCAACACCTGGGACTTGCCGACCTACGCGCTGCTGGTGCTGGTGGCGCTGGTCTGGCGCGAGTATCAGCGGGCCGGGCAGGGCTGGCGCCTCCCATACGCGGCGGTCAAGCGCGTGCTTGCCACGATGGGTGGCATAGCCGTAGTCGCCGCGCTCTTTTACGCGCCGTTTTTTGGGCATTTCCAGGCGGATGTCGGCGGGACCGGCCCCGTCGGCACACCCGATCAGCTTGCGGATTATGTGACCCTCTTCAGTGTCTGGCTTTTTGTGGCGGCCAGCTTCTTCTTTGTCGAACTCTATCAATGGGCGGCCAATTGGCTCACGGAGGGGCTTGCCTCCGGGCGCATCTCGCCGGAGAGGCGTCGGCCCTATTCAACGCTCTTCTGGGCGCTGCTGCTGGCCTACGCGCTTGCTGCGTGCGTGATCTATCTCTTCGTGGGCAAGCTGATGACCGTCCTCTACGCGCTGCTGATCCTGGGGCTGGTGCTCTTCTGGATACATGGGCGCCGACAGCGGGCTGCCACGCAGATCGCGTTTCTCTGCTTGCTGTTTGGCATCGGCCTGAGCATTCTGGCGGAGACGATCTATATCCGCGATTTCCTGGATAACAGCGACTACGAGCGCATGAATACGGTCTTCTAGTTCTTTATGCAGGTCTGGCTCTTTTACGCGCTGGGCAGCGCGCTGGCGGTGTTCGAGATGGCGCGCTGGGCAGCGCGCTCGCGGGTGCGCGCCCATCACGAGGCATACGCGAGCAGCGCGCTGGTTGAGGCGCGCTGGACGGAGGCGCAGTGGGCCGAGGA
>JBJKSJ010000358.1:0-12498 GCA_046704085.1 Ktedonobacterales bacterium
TCAGGATAGCGATCCAACTCTTGGAGATAAAGGCAAGGGATAATCAAGACAGGCGCATGGAGCAGGCGCTGACGGGAATGTGCCAATCGGCTATTGATGACCGCTTCAGGCTCCCCATCCATTGCCAGATTGGCGCGCCAGGTGGCACCCATCGCATCTGCCAGACGCACTTTCAGATCGAAGCGAGTCAGGACAACAAAACGCCAGGGTTGCCGACCATGTGGTGACGGCGCCCAGCGCGCCGCCTCTAGCACTTCCTCGATGACCTGCCGGGGGACGGCTCGATCTTGATAATAACGCACGCTGCTGCGACCACGCACAACGCTGGCGAAATCCTGCGGGCGTAGCTCCTGCTGTTCCAATGCCGACATCGCCACGCGGTCCTTTCTACCGGAAGAGGTCGCTGGCGGCATCACGGATGAGGCTGCGGGAGTTACCGTCAGCAGGGGTATAATCGAAGCCGCGAATGAGCGCAACCGGCACGCGGTCTATCTTGCCCATCACCAATTCAGCCGCACTGGCAAGTTCGTCCGCAACAGCGATAACGCTCACATGCAATTCGTAGCCGTAAGGATCACGCTGCCCGACGTAATCGTGGACGGGCGCCATACCAGCGACCCCAATGGCGAAGTTCACCTGACCCACTCGCCAGGGACGACCAAAAGTATCCGAGATAATGACCGCAATGTTGACGCCAGCACGCTGGGCGAATGCCGCGTGCAAGGTTGCAGCCGATACGTCAGGGTCTTCGGGAAGGAGGGTGAGCAGATGCCCACCGCCAACGTTGGACTCGTCTACGCCAGCGTTCGCGCAGATCAGCCCATGTTTGGTCTCTGTAATCAGTACCCCCCGATCCATACGAACAATGCGTCGGCTTTGACGCAACACCACCTCATAATGGCGCGCATCCTTGCGCGCCTGCCGGGCAATCTCCTGTGCAAAGGCGGAGGGTTCGATAGTGGAGGGGTCCACCATCTGACCTTCCGCCTTAGAAACAATCTTCTGAGTGACGACCAGTATATCACGCTCTGACAGCGACTCTCCTTGCTGCTCAAGCGCACCAAGGATCACCCCTGCCAGATCATCACCGGGTTTCACCTCGCCAATGCCGCGCACCGGAATAATCCGCAGCTCCACGCCTGTTGCTCCTCAAATCCTGTAAGAGTTGGCTACTTTACAAAATGAAGTAGCGCATGCAGGTATTATGCCGCCGGGCAGCGGGCATTGTCAAGGCTCGTCTGCAAGGCTATTTCGGCAACAATCCCTCCTGTTGGAGCCAGGTTAGCGCAACTTGATGCACAGACTGATGATTCACATCCACCTTTGCATTGAGCGCGGTGATGGCATCCGTCGTCAGCTTGGGCGCCAGCGGATTCAGAATATCAGGGATAGCGGGAACCTGCTGGAGCGTCTGATCGCGCACAATCGGCGCCGGATTATAGATTGGGAAGAGGCTCTTGTCATCCTGGAGCAGCACAAAATTGTCGGCAGCAATCAGGCCAAAGGTGGTGTAGCAGATGTTGAAATCAGCCTGCCCACTCATCACCGCCTGGAACGTCAGCGCCTCGCTCAGCACGGTCTCAGTGGCAAACTTGATGCCATAGACCCGTTGCAGGCCAGGCAAGACGTTTGGATCGCTCTGCCCATCGGGAGGTGTAGCAACCGTCTTACTGCTGGCAATGGGAGTCACATCCGAGACCTTGGTAACGTTCAACTGCTGTGCTTTGTCTTTGGTTGTACACAGACCATAGGTATCATTCATCGGCGCAGCGTCCAACCAGGTGATGTGGTACTGTTGCTCGAACCCCTGCTTGACCATCTGATAATCCGTCTGTGGATTATGGGTACTCTGCTCATTCAGGCGCGCCAGGCCGGTGGCCGTGAACTCAGGGTACAGATCAATCTGTCCACTGGTAATGGCGCTGAAAACAATATCATTGGTTCCAAGCTTGGCTTTCTCGGTCACATTACAGCCAGCGTTTTGCAGGAGCAAGGTATACATCTCGGTAAGCAACTGCGCCTCGGTATCAAGTTTGCCACCCACTGTCAGGGAGGCACCTTTGCACACATTACTACTCGGCGTAGGTGTTTGTCCGCTACCACTATTGGTGCCACATCCAGCCAGGACAAGCAAGACCAGGACCGATGTGATGATCGTCACCTTGGTAACAAATGAATGACGCATGTTCCCTCCTCGGGCTTTTTTCTCTTGGAGAGGAGCCGCTTCTCCTCAGAACTGCCAACGAAAGAAGTGATGACAATAAAGGTGTTGCACTGTTTACTCGCCTCGTTGCCCCAATACAAGGCCGCAAAAATCCCCCTTTTCAGGCACTATTGTCACTCATTTCCCTACAAAGCGCGCCTTACCTGGAGGAAGCAACCTGATAGGTACTGCGTACCCCTTTCGGGGTGACAAAACGTTGAAGAACAGCCAGACCCACTTCTACCAGCAGCGCCAGAAGAGCAACGGGCACTGCTCCAGCAAGAATCTCGGCGGTATTAAAGAAATAGATGCCGTTCAGAATGTAGAGACCCCATCCCCCTGCCCCAATCAACGCGGCCAGAGTGCCTGTAGCGACAATTTGCACCGCAGCAGTACGTACCCCCGCTGCGACCACTGGCAATATCAGCGGAATCCGAATCCGCCAGAGGATTTGCCAGGCAGTCATACCCATTCCGCGAGCCGCATCTATGACATTCGAGTCCACGCCGCGAAATCCAGCAACGGTATTCAGCAGAATAGGGGGGATACCTAGGACCGTCAGCGCAATGACGGCTGGTTTGAAACCAATCCCCAGATACGGAAGCGCCGCCGCTAGGAAGGCGATACTTGGAATCGCCCGCGCCAGTCCACTAATATTGGCCGACAGAAACGCCAGAAACGGCTGCTGAGCGACGAGAAGCCCCAACGGAAGCGCAATCCCAATTGCCAGCGCCACAGCAACAGCACAGAGGCGAATATAATCAAGCGATTGGGCTACAAAGCCGTTTTGAGGATTGGTGATAAATTCCAGCACTTGGGCAAGCATTAGGCACCTCGACTTTCTGCTGAGGCGGCTCAATCAACCTGATGGATATTTCAGCTAGGGCGCGGCGGCCTCAACCTTGCGCCCCCGACTCAGCAGCGCCTGCACTAGCAGGAGCAAGAGATCAGCAGCTAAAGCCAGAGCACTGATCACGATAGCGCCAGCGAGAACCTGGGCAGCGTAGTTGTTCTCGATCCCCACAAAAATCAGATCGCCAAGATCACTGGCGCCAACGAGCGAACCAATAGTTGCTATTCCAATCGTAGTGACAGTAACAACGCGAATTCCAGCAATGATGACAGGTAGAGCAAGGGGCAAAACAACACGCCACTGCACCTGAAAGGGATTCATCCCCATTGCTCGCCCAACCTCGACCAGCGCCTGATCAACTCCTGTGATGGCCGCAACAATATTACGGATCAGCACGAGTTGCGCATACGCTACGAGAGGAATGATAATGGTCGTCGCATTCAGACCAGTGATCGGCACAAGAAGAGCCACAACCGCCAGACTCGGCAAGGTGTAGACGATGCCAGCCGTCGTGATGATGGGGAGGTACAGGCGCCGATAGCGAGCGATGAGAAAAGCAACGGGAAAAGCTATGGCTAGTGCGATAGCCAGGCTGATACCCGTGATATACAGGTGCGCTACCAGCAAATTGGGGATACTTTCGGGATCGGTCAGATCCCAGTTCATTGGATCAAGAAGATAGCTCACAGCTTAGCTCGCCTCCTCAGGGCACCTACTTCTCTTTTGAAGAAGCGGTATCAACGAGCAAGCAGTCTACTCTTTTCGGAGAGAAGATTGCACCATTACAAAGGTTGACTCTAAACGGAATCCTTTCTGCCGATGAAGAACACCCTATCCATGAGTCTTGGTTCGCTTGAATTCGTTACACACACTTCATGTCTGCAAGGCGGGCTAGATAGCATCCAGGGAAGCTGCCTCTTCATCAACCATCGCTACCTGATGCCCAGCCTGAAGCGCTTTGTTGATACTGGCAAGCGTAATCCGACCATGTGAACTGCCATCAACTTCTATCGTCAGAAATGGAACCTGCGTCTGTATCAGACGCATCAGCCCTTGCAAGAGGGTAGCGGTAGATGAAATCGAGACACCCCCATCCCTAGAACCAGGCTCAACAGCAAGGGTAATCGGAAGATATTCTAGCTGGCGCAGAATGTTATCAGCACCCACAAGCCGACGCACAAAATCATTTGCAGGTGCGGCAAGTAGCTCCACAGGGCTGCCGACCTGCACGAGTTTCCCCTCAGAGAGAACAGCAATCTGATCGCCAAGCTTAAATGCTTCCTCAACATCGTGAGTGACAAAGATGATCGTTTTGTGCATAGCGCGCTGGATACGCAGGAGTTCATCCTGAATACGCTGTCGTGTAATCGCATCAAGTGCGCCAAACGGCTCGTCCATAAGGAGAATTGCGGGGTTCGCCGCCAGGGCACGCGCCAGGCCAACACGCTGCTGCTGTCCTCCACTCAGTTGGCGTGGATAGCGTTTGCGATATTCGCCCGGATCGAGCCCCACCAGTTTCATCAATTCATCAACCCGCCCTGCGGTGGAGCGAGCTGATTGTCCCAGAATTGAAGGAACTACACGTACATTCTCTTCCACAGTCAGGTGTGGGAAAAGTCCAACCTGCTGAATGACATATCCAATGCGCCGCCGAAGGGCGATACGATTTTGCTGGGTTGTAGCGACTCCATCAATGATAATGGACCCAGAGGTGGGATCGATCAGGCGGTTAACCATGCGCAGCAGCGTCGTCTTTCCTGAACCTGATGTGCCCAGCAGGATACAGAGCGCGCCTTCAGGGACGGTGAAGCGGACGCCATCGACGGCAGGATTGGAGGCGCCAGGAAAAACTTTCGTGACATCGACAAACTCGATCTGCGCCATAGAATTGACGTACTCCTAGCGGCTGTGTCCCAGCGAACCCTTGACACGCTGGAGCCTGCATGATACCGTGCTGCCCAGAGAGGTCGGCAGGAATCCTGCCGCCACACAAATCGTTCCCATCTGTAGGATGTATTCACCGGAGCCACATCACTGCCCGCTAGCAGCCTCTAGCTTTCTACCATAGAACATTAGTACTGTCAGACTATAGCATCCAATAACCAAGCATGTCAAGCGTACAGAAGGAGTTAAGGCTTTTATGCTCGCAGGTGAAATCAAACAGGTTCGTGGCGCCTGTCCACATGATTGCCCCGACACCTGCGCCACGATCACTGAGGTGCGCGATGGACAGGCGATGCGCTTTACTGCTGAGGAAGAACATCCTTTCACACAAGGATGGCTCTGTGCCAAGGTCCGCCCCTATCTGGAGCGTGTCTACCACCCAGACCGCCTCACTCACCCCCTACGGCGAGCAGGATCAAAAGGTGATGGTAAGTGGGAACAAATCTCGTGGGACGAAGCTATCGCCGAGATCACGAGCCGCTGGAAAGCTATCATCGCCCAAGACGGCGCCGCAGCTATTTTGCCCTATTCGTATAGTGGAACATTAGGGTTGGTTCAACTGAGTCTGTGCAATACGCGACTCTGGAACCGCATGGGCGCAAGCGGATTACAACGCTCGATCTGTAGCGCTGCCGCCGAGGCAGCGGTCGAGGCAACGCTTGGCGCCCGCTGGGCGCCCGATCCAGCAGATGTATTACACAGTCGACTGATCATCATCTGGGGGCATAATCCAGCCAGCACCAACCCACACTTTATGCCTCTGCTTCGTCAGGCCCAGAAGAACGGCGCCTATGTGATCGTTATCGACCCACGCCGCACGATCACAGCGCGCTCAGCAAACGAACACATCCAACCACGCCCGGCCACAGATGGCGCCCTGGCGTTGGGCATAATGAACATCCTCTTTGCCGAGGGACTCGCCGACGAACCCTGGCTTGAGGCCAACACCAATGGCTGGCGGGACCTGCGCACGCGCGTGACCCAGTACCCACCTGATCGTGTCTCCTCGATCACCGGCATCCCAACAGAAACCATCATCACATTAGCCCGCCGCTACGGAACCACAAGGCCAGCACTCCTCAAATTCTCCGATGGTATTCAGCGGCACGGAAATGGCGGCCAGACAGTCCGGTCACTTTGCTGCCTTCCAGCAATCGTTGGGCAGATTGGGATACGCGGTGGTGGTTTGTTTTATAGTACAAGCGGCTATGTGAAATGGAACACCAAAGCAATCGGACATTCTGATGAATGCCCGCCCACCCCACGTACTATCAACATGAATCGTATCGGCGCAGCACTTACCACTGAAGCGACTGATCCGCCAATCAAGTCCCTTTACATCTTCTGCGCCAACCCTGTCACATCAGCGCCCAACGCCAGCCTCACCATCAAAGGCTTGCAACGCGAAGACTTGTTTACCATCGTTCACGAACTCTTTATGACCGACACAGCCCAATACGCCGACCTCGTATTACCAGCAACAAGCCAACTTGAACATGCCGATCTCCACAAAGCCTACGGCCATCGCAACCTCCAATATAATCATCCCGCTATCGCACCACTCGGCGAAGCGAAAAGCAACTGGGAGGTTATGCGGCTGCTCGCAGCCGGGATGGGCTACCAGGAAACATGGCTTCAACAGAGCGCCGAAGAAGCCATCGCAGAAGTACTCAATGCCACGCGCGCCGAGAACCCCTTACTAGGAGGCATCACTCTGGAGCAACTCCAGGTCAAGGGGACAATAGCGCTCCATTTTCCGCCAGAGCGAGAAGTTCCATTTGCTGACCTCCACTTTCCCACTCCCTCCGGCAAAGTGGAATTACGCTGTGAGGCATTAGCAGCAAGCGGCCTTGACTCGCTTCCCGATTACCAGCCCCCCGCCGAGTTTCTCACGGGGATGCCAGAGACAAACCCGGATGGAGACCACACGAATACAGAACGTCCAAGAAACCACCCCGGCTCAGAACAACCCGCGCTGGTACTTATCTCTGGAGCCTCACACCACTTCGTTTCAAGCAGCCTGGCGAATGTACCCAGCTTGATCGCCAGGGAAGGCTCTCCTTTCGTGGAGATCAATCCGACTGATGCTTCCGCGCGGGGCATCAGCCCCGGTGATGAAGTGACTGTTGAGAACAGACGCGGCTGGTGCCAACTCCGCGCCGTCGTCACCGACAACGTGCCGCCCGGAGTGGTCGTTGCCCCGAAAGGCCGCTGGAGCCAGCTTGCCCCCAGCAGGCGCAACATCAACTGGACAACTTCCGACGCGCTGGCCGACCTGGCAGGCCAGAGTACCTTCCACAGCAATCTCGTTACAATCAGGAAAAGCGATTGAAAAGCAGCCTATCATCAGGCGTCCAATGCTGCGGAGGTAGCACGATGGCAAAGAAAAACCCTGACTCATTGTCTTCACCTTCCAATTCATCTGACCGAAGGAACGCCAGGAGCGTGAAGGCACTTCCAGCGACACACTCGCGCCGTCCCTATACCACCCACGATAGACCACTCTTCTTCGCTCATCGCGGAGGTTCCAGCCTGGCGCCGGAGAACACCATCGCAGCCTTCGAGCGCGGCCTGTCCTTTGGGGCAGATGCTATTGAACTGGACATCCAGACCACCCGCGAAGGTGAGATTGTCGTCATCCACGACCCGACAGTGGACCGCACCACTAATGGGGTTGGGCCTGTTGGCGCCTACACTCTTGAAGAACTGCGCCGCCTCGACGCGGGCTACCGCTTCAGCACCGATGGTGGTCACACCTACCCCTATCGTGGACAGGGGATCACTCTTCCCTCTCTGCGAGAGGTTTTTGAGCGGTTTCCGAACATCCGCATCAATATTGACCTGAAGGAGAGCAGCCCTGAGCGCGAGCAGCGGCTATGGGAATTAATCCAGGAATATCACGCAGAAGATCGCGTCCTCGTCGCCAGCGGAAATCTTCACCTGCCTATTGTCCGCTTTCGTCAGCTTGCGGATAGCCGCGTTGCCACCTCAGCCAGCGCGACAGAGGTTCGCGCCTTTGTTCTCGCTACCACAGCGCGAGCCACACGCTGGCTGAGGCCAGCCTATGATGCGCTTCAGGTGCCAGAAACCCACCGAGGCATTCGTGTCGCTTCGCACGCATTGGTGGATGCCGCTCATCGCCTCGACCTGGATATCCACGTCTGGACAGTAGATAATCGCAGCGATATGGATCGCCTGCTTAATTTGGGCATTGATGGTTTAATGACCGACCGTCCTGACATTCTGGCTGAGGCGCTAGGTAAGCCTGGATAATTCCTCAAGCAAATCAGGCATCAAGGATGTCACCAGAGTTATTAATCACTTTTTCACATTTGGAGGATGGCATTGCTTCAAACCGGACGCGCCAGCGGCATTCTGCTCCATCCCACTTCGCTGCCAGGACCATTTGGAATCGGTGAGCTTGGCGACGAAGCTTACCACTTCATCGATTTCCTGGCCAGCAGCAATCAGCGCCTCTGGCAAGTACTCCCCCTCGGCCCCACCGGCTACGCAGATTCACCTTATGCCAGCTTTTCCTCATTTGCTGGCAATCACCTGCTCATCTCTCTGCGCCATCTCGTCAAGGAAGGTCTCCTCGATGAAACGGAGCTGCGCAACACCCCCACTTTCCCAGCAGCAACAGTGGACTACGGCGCGGTCATCATCTTTAAAATGCCACTCCTGTGGCAATCCTTTGAAGCCTTTAAGGCTCGTGCAACAGCTAAGCAACAAAAGGCAGCAGAACAATTCTATTTAGCGAACAAGTACTGGCTGGACGACTACGCCCTCTTTATGGCGCTGAAGGAGGAATATCACGGAGCGCCCTGGACACAATGGGCGCCCGACATTGCCGCCCGCAAACCAGCAGCGATGGCAGCCTGGCAAGAACGCCTGGCCTCCCAGATCAGCTTCCACAAATATCTCCAATACCAGTTCTACAGCCAATGGTCCCGGTTAAAGAACTACGCCGCTGTGCAGGAGATCCGCATGATGGGCGATCTCCCCATCTTCGTGGCCCACGACAGCGCCGATGTCTGGGCGCACCCTGAAATATTCTACCTTGACGAAGCAGGCAATCCCACTGTCATCTCAGGCGTACCCCCCGATTACTTCAGTATCACAGGCCAGCGCTGGGGTAATCCACTCTACCGCTGGGACGTACTGGCCCAAACAGGCTACGCCTGGTGGATTGCTCGCTTCCGCGCCGTCCTGTCGCTGGTTGATCTGGTCCGGCTTGATCACTTCCGAGGCTTTCAGGCATATTGGGAGATACCCGCTGAAGAGGAAACCGCCGTCAGGGGACGATGGGTTCCAGGACCAGGCGCCAATCTTTTTAAAGCCCTCAGAAAGGCGCTGGGACATGTCCCCGTAATTGCTGAAGACCTGGGAGTCATCACACCAGATGTCGTTGCCCTGCGCAAGCAATTCAACTTCCCTTGCATGCGCGTATTACAATTCGCCTTTAGCTCGGATAGCCGAAATGAACATCTCCCGCATAACTTCGAGCATCAGACCCTGGTCTATACCGGCACCCACGATAACGATACGACAGTTGGCTGGTACAACTCACGCGGAGCATCTGAGAAACATGCTGTGCGAGAGTATCTGGCTACTGACGGAAGCAATATACATCTCGACCTGATTCGCCTGGCGCTCAGTTCAGTGGCTGACCTTGCCGTCATCCCAATGCAAGACCTGTTAGGGCTGGGAAGCGAAGCGCGCATGAACATGCCGGGACGAGCAACTGGCAACTGGTCCTGGCGCTATCAGCCCACCATGCTCAAGGAATGGCGCCGCGAGTGGTTGGCTCACCTCACCCATATGTATAATCGCGTGCCACCAACGGAGCCAAAACCTGCCGAACCAACTCCCGGCGAAGGGGCAAAAGGCGAACATTGACCCATTGTGAGAAAGAAGAGGCACAAAGCCATGCGAGTCATCATCTGGTGTGACATGGAAGGGGTCGCTGGAATTGAAGTGTGGGAGCAGGTTATGGGCGGCTCACCCCTCTATGAGGAGGGGCGACGGCTCTTCACTGGCGAAGTAAGCGCAGCCGTGCGGGGCGCAAAAGCGGGCGGCGCTACAGAGATCATTGTCGTCGATTGTCACGGCGCTGGCGGCGCCTGGAGCTTCAAAAGCCTGATCCCAGAACGGCTGGAGAGTGGCGCCGAGTACATCTTTGGCTATCCCTGGGCACGTTATATCGCCCCACTGGAAGATGGGTGCGATGCCGCCCTCTTTATCGGAGCGCATGCAATGGCAGGCACTCCAGATGGCATCCTCTGTCATACAGTCTCCTCCGAAGCCTGGTATAACGCCACTATAAACGATACCCTGGTCGGAGAGAGCGGCATCCTGGCCGCCGTCTGCGGTTGCTGGGATGTCCCTGCTATCTTTGTCGCTGGTGATGAAGCCACCTGCCGAGAAGTGCAACAGCTACTTGGCGAGAAAGTCGTCACCGCGCCGGTCAAAAAGGGGCTGGGACGCTTTGCCGCGCGCACCCTCAATCACGTCGACGCCTGCGCTTTGATCGAGGAGCGCGTTTCTCAGGCGCTGCGCAACCGCGCCGACTGGCCTGCTCCCTGGAAGCCAACCTCTCCAGTCACTCTCCGCGTCGAACTGGCAACACCCGACCGTGCGAACGCCTTCATAGGTCGCACCGGCGTGCAGATCATTGGGCCGCGCACGGTTATTTCACGCGGAGAGAACTTCTGGATCGCATGGGATCAATTTTGGTATCGCAGCTAGATTGGCTGATGGCCGTTGGGCAAACATTTTGCTTTGCCAACCTCTTTGGGTATCGCACCTGAGTATGCCTGACACAGGTTGACGTTAACGTAAATGTGCCCTATAATGAAAGGAGAAATCTAAGAATAGGTGAGGTCACTCTATGTTGGCTCGGTCTGCTCGTGGCTCCCAAGGGCGCCCGGCTGGAATAAATGGGGGGGTGCGGATCATGGCGCGGGCTTTTACGGCTCTGCGCCATCGTAACTTCCGGCTCTTCTGGTTTGGTCAGCTCATCTCGCTGATTGGCACCTGGATGCAATCCATTGGGCAGGCATGGCTGGTCCTGATACTCTCACACAATAATGCGTTGCTCCTGGGGATCGTCGGCGCCCTCCAATTTTTGCCTGTGCTGATTCTGTCACTCCTGGGCGGGGTCATCGCCGACCGCTTTCCAAAACGTCGCCTGCTCATTGGTACTCAAAGCAGCGCGATGCTTCTGGCCTTCATCCTCTTCTTCCTCACTGCGACTCATGTGGTCCAAATCTGGCATATTTTGGTTCTGGCAACTCTCCTGGGTATCGTCAACGCCGTCGATATGCCCACTCGCCAGTCGTTTGTTGTCGAGATGGTCGGGCGCGAAGAGGTGATGAATGCTGTAGCCCTCAACTCCTCGCTCTTTAACACCGCGCGCATTATTGGGCCAGGCATTGGTGGCTTATTGATCGGCTGGCTCGGCGTGGCCCCCCTCTTCCTGCTCAACGGGATAAGTTTCATCGCCGTTATCATTGGCCTGGCACTCATCCACTCAGAAGAATTGCTCACAATCGTCCGACCAAAGAGGAATACGGGTTGGCGCTCATCCTTTACCCAACTTGGGGAAGGGCTGTGCTATGTACGCCAGGCAGCAATCATGCTCACCATTGTGCTACTGGTTGCCGCAGTGGGCACATTCGCGTTGAACTTCAACGTCATTCTGCCCCTCTTTGCCGCCGACATCTTGCGGGTGGGCGCATCGGGCTATGGAGTAATGTCCGCTGTTACAGGCCTTGGCTCTCTGGGGGCGGCGCTACTTATCGCAGCCACTGGGCACAAGCCCCGTATGAATGTTCTGCTCATCAGTGGAGCTGCATTGGCCGCCTGTGAAATCGGGTTTGCGCTCTCGCGCTTCTATCCCCTCTCACTCCTCTTGCTGGCAGGCATTGGTTTTGCAACGATAGCATTCTCTGCAACCGCTAATACCGCCTTGCAAACCGGCAGCCCCGATCACCTACGTGGGCGGATCATGGGTCTCTATGTCGTTGTCTTCGCTGGCACAACCCCTATTGGCAACCTCTTTACGGGGGGACTGGCAAGCTGGTACGGGCCAACTATCTCCTTAATCACCGGAGCAGCTATCGCCGCATTGGCAGTCCTGCTGAGCCTGCACAAACGTGGACAGGTCGTTACTCCGCCAGCAGATGGAATACAAGCTGGCGAGGTACAATGGCAAGCTCTGAAGGAGACATCCCTTGCGCCTTCAGATCAACCAACTCTGTCAGGCACACGATAAGAGGCGCCCGCGCTCATCTCCCGCTGGAGTGCTTCTTCGCATATCGAAATCCGATCAGCATATCTCCCTCTGTGCAAAAGAGGTATAATCTCTGAGGGCAGAGGGGATATTTTTTTTGCTCAGTAGAGGGCACACCTTCTGCTACCTGCTCATTCTGCGAGCAATGCTCGCAGAATGAGCATTACAAGCAAATTTAGCCTGGTGGAATAGAGAAGAGTATGA
>JBJKSJ010000359.1:0-8158 GCA_046704085.1 Ktedonobacterales bacterium
CAGGACGCCACGACCGTTATCGGGATGGAGTATGTCTCTGGAGGCACGCTCAAGCGCCGACTGAGGCCGAATCAGACAATGCCCTTGCGCGACACCATTGAGCTAGTGCTGCAAGCCTGCCAGGCGCTGGAATGCGCCCATCAGCATAATATTGTTCACCGCGATATTAAGCCGGGTAATATGCTGCTGCGCAGCGATAATTTTCTGCTGCTCTCCGATTTTGGTATTGCCAAGATTCTGGAATCCAATACCGTACTGACACGTACCGGCGTGGGCATTGGGACGCCGCAATATATGTCGCCAGAGCAGGGTACTGGCTCGCCGAACGTGGGGCCGCGCAGCGATCTCTATTCGCTGGGTATTGTCCTTTACCAGGCGGTGGCGGGGCGCGTGCCTTATGGCTCGCCAGGTGATGCGCCGCTGACGATCAGCTTGAAGCATATCAACGAGCCACTACCACCCCTACGCCAGTTTGTGCCAGACCTGCCACCAATGGTGGAGCAGGTGATTGTGAAGGCGCTGGAGAAAGACCCTGACCATCGCTACCAGTCGGCGACGGAGATGATCGAGGCGTTGAATGGGATCATGCTGGCGCTGCGGGGTGGCCCATCGATGGGCTTCTCGCGGGCCTTTGAGGCGCTGGCGCCAGTGGCGCCAGAGATGCCGCCACCCCAGGCGCCGCCACAGCCGATCACGCCCGCCTCGCCTGTCCCGACACCCGCGCGTGGAATCCCTTGCTTCCGCTGTGGCACAGAGAATCTGCCGGGCAAGCTCTTCTGCACCACCTGCGGTTATGACCTTTCCGGGCGGCGCGGCCAGAATGATCGTTTCCTGGGGCCAACGGGGCGTCCCTATTATGCTCGTTTCTCGATGATGAATGGCCCGCTCAGTGGGCGACACTTTACACTGCATCAGGATACGACTTCTATCGGACGCACCACCGGCAATGATATTATTATTCCTGATCTGACCGTTTCGCGTCAGCACGCAGTGCTGCGCTTTGAGAATGGGCATTGGGTGGTGGAGGATAAAAACAGCGCCAATGGCACCTTTGTCAATGGGGTGCGCATCCGCTGGCCCCAGCCACTGGCTGAAGGCGATCAGATTCGTTTTGGCGACGAGATCGTCATTTTCAACGTGGTCCAATAGCCCAGGGCGAGCAAGCTTCTCGCTCGCCCCTGGTAAGAGAGGTTTATTCCATTATGAACATTGTTTCGCAAGTGTCGCAGCAGTTGCTCCTGGGCAGCGCCGTGCGACAGAATCACGCGCTGGAGCATGCGACGATTGTGCTGCTGAGCAAAGCCTTCCCGGATGTCCGTCTGGCGGGCGTCTCGTTCGCGGCGGGCTTTTTTGTCTTTGGCGACGTGCCCACTGAAGCGATCAGGCCAGCGGCAGAGCAGGCGCTGAATCGGCTGCGCAATGGCGAGCCAGAGATGGCGATTCACGAGCGCTGCGGCACAAACCTGGCGGTTGCCGGCATCCTGACCGGGCTTTCGGCCATGAGCGTGGCAAAGCTGCGTCGGCCCTATAACAGCTTCAATAACGTCGTGCTGGCCTCGACGGCGGCGCTGGTGGTGGCGCGTCCGCTGGGTCTGCTCACGCAGAAGTATTTCACGACGCGCACGCCCAACAGCAGCATGTACATCAAAGGCATCCGCGCGATGACCCTCTTTGGCGGCGTGCCCGCCCATTTTGTCTCCACTGAGAACCCGGATTCGTCGGGCCTCTATTCGTAAGCAGGGCTAACAGAGCCAGGGGCGCCGCGTCTTGCTTCCAGAACGCGGCGCCCCTGGCTCGCAGGATCGGTTAGCGCACGCCCTTGACCTGACGAATCAAGAGGGTGCCCGCCAGGAAGAACAGCACCGTCAGGCCAAAGAGGATCGTATAGCCAAGGTGATGCGGGAAGGGGCGGAAGAAGCTCAGGACGGCGGCGCCAGCGATGATGCCAAAGACCTGGGGGATGATGCCCATCGCCGACCAGAGGCCCATGTCTTTGCCGTACTGTTCGGCGGAGGGCAGCACATCGGTGACAAGCGCCCAATCCACGCTGGTATACGCGCCATAGCCGATGCCATAGCATCCAGCGGCAATCAGCGAGCCGGGCAGGCTCTGGAAAAAGATGAAGACCAGCGCCACAACCGTCATCAATCCACCGGCAAGATAGACCAGCGATTTGCGCCCATAGCGATCCGAGAGCCTGCCGCCGAGATAGGATGTGAAGGCGGCGGTGAACATGACGATCACCAGGAAGTACAGCACGGCGGTTCCTGGTTTGACGTTGGTTTTGTCGCTCAGGCCGATGACATCCTGATAGTAATAGAGCAGGAAGAAGCCAATCGCCCAGACGCCCATCATAATCAGCAGGCGGGTCAGCAGCACCCAGATGAAATTGGCTTGCTCGCGTGGGTTGATCTTGAACTGCGCGAAGAAGCGCGACCAGACAATCGGGACGCGCCTGGGCAGCGGCGTTTCTTTCACTAATTGCCAGCTTGCAATCGCCGCGAGGACGATAAAGGCGATGATGATGAGATACATCACCAGCAACTGGCTGCGATACGTAGCAAGCGGCGCGGACGTATCCACCAGCGTGCCCGCCAGCCCGGCGCCAACAATCGTGCCAGTGAAGACTGCGACGCCATACCAGCCGGAAGCCGCGCCGCGCTGCTCAGGCGGAACGGTATCGGCGATGATGGCCGACCAGGGCGCGTTGGCGATGTTATTGGAAAGCTGAAGCAGCACAAAGAGTCCGGCCATCAGCCAGACGGCCATCGCTGGCAGTTGGCGCACATCGGGGGTGAAGGCCAGCCCCAGCAGCACCAGTACATTCACAGCAGTGCCCGCCAGCATCAAGGGCCGCCGACGGCCCAGCTTGAGCGGAATATAATCACTGAGCGCCCCGGCCAGCGGATTGACGATAAAGGCTAGAAACGTGCCCCCAGAGAGAACCAGCAGCGTATTGAGTTCTTTGTTGCCCAGCAGATTCTCGATCTGGCTGGGCAGCACGATAAAGAGCAGAGCGGTCCAGTGGACATTGTTGGCGAACCAGAAGATGTTGATCGAGATTTGATGCCGGGTTGAGACACGAGCGAGCGGTCTGGCCGGGCTGGTGGAGGCGCTCAAGGCTTCTTCGGGGAAGGGTTGCGCTGCTTCTGTCAGAGCCATCGCTGGGAAGCCCTCCTTCGGTTGGGATCAGGCATCTGGCGCCGCTGACGCGATGAGGTAGCCTCATTATAGCATTGCCCGCCAGATGGTCAACTGCCCTGGCGACTAAAGATCGCCGCTAAGGGCGCTGCGGTGCCACGAAGTCCGCCTGCGCGGACGAGACGCCAGTATTCCGTTTGTTTCTGAACCCGCCACTGCCAACTTTACGGGAGCCAGAAAGAACCTTCTGGTGGAGCTATGGGCAGACTTCTTTGATAGGCTCTGCGGCGCTGTGCGGCTGGCAGATGTCCCATCGTTATGTTAGACTGGATCACGCGCCAGCGGCATCGCCAATCTTGTAGTAAGGGAGGGCTTTTTGTGGCTTCCGACCCAACGGCTTCCGAAGAAGTGGCGCTCCGCGCGCCAACCACCGACAGCCAGACCAGCGCGCCCAGCGACGACACGCTGGTGCGGCGAGCTGAGGAACTGCGTCGGCAGATCGACGAAGCGAACTATAACTACCATGTGCTGGACAACCCGACCATCAGCGACTATGACTACGATATGCTGATGCGCGAACTCCAGAAGCTTGAGGAGGAGCATCCCGAACTCCAGACACCCGACTCGCCCACGCAGCGGGTCGGCGGCGCCACCGTCACGACCGATTTTGCCAAGCATATCCATCCGGTCCCGATGCTCAGCCTGGCAAACGCGCGCAATGTCGATGAACTGCGCGCCTGGGAGCGGCGCGCGCGGAGCATCCTGCCCAACGCGACCTTCAGCTACGTCTGCGAACTCAAGATCGACGGGCTGGCGACGGCGCTCACCTACGAGGATGGCCGCCTGACGCTCGGCGCGACGCGCGGCGACGGCTTTGTGGGTGAGGACATCACGCCCAATATTCGCACCATCCGCGCGATCCCCCAGCGCCTGCGAGCCGACAATGGCGCGCCCATCCCGCGCAAGGTCGAGATACGTGGCGAAGTCTATATGCCCACCAAAAGCTTCGAGCAACTCAACGAGCAGATCGCCCTGGCCGCCGAGCGCGCCAGGCAGGCCAGCGCGCGCAATAACGCAGCGCCTGCTGGTGAGGCAGCGGCAGCAGCAAACGCAGAGGCTCTCGCTGCAAGCCTGCCCGAAGCCGCCGAGGCGGTCACTAGCGGGCAGAAAGGCCCACGACTCTTTGCCAATCCGCGCAACTCCGCCGCCGGATCGCTGCGCCAGAAAGACCCGTCGATCACGCGCCAGCGCAATCTCGAATACTTTGCTTATCAGATTGGCTATATTCAGGACGACGAGGTGCGTATCGATACCCAATGGGAACTGCTCGGACTCCTGCGCGCCTGGGGCTTTCCGGTCAACGACAACACCCGGCTCTACGATAACCTGGAAGATGTTATCGCCTTCTGTCTGGATTGGCAGCAGCGCCGCTTCCAGCTTCCATACGAGATTGACGGTGTCGTCGTGAAGATCAACGACCGCCATCAGCAGGATGAGCTTGGCGTCGTGGCGCATGACCCGCGCTGGGCTATCGCCTTCAAGTTCCCGCCCATCCAACAGACGACGCGCCTGCTGGATATTGGCGTCAACGTGGGCCGCACCGGCTCGCTCAATCCCTATGCCGTGCTGGAGCCGGTCAACATCGGCGGCACGATCATTCGGGCAGCGGCTTTGCATAACGAGAACGACATCCGCCGCAAAGACCTGCGCATCGGCGATTGGGTCGTCGTGCAGCGCGCGGGCGATGTCATTCCGCAGGTCGTCAAGCCGATTATCGAGAAGAGACCTGACCCGCCGCCGCCGGAGTATCGGCTGCCAGATACGTGTCCATCCTGCGGCGCGCCGATCATCCGCAACGAAGACGAGGCGATGGCCTACTGCTCCAACCTGCCGGAAAATTGCCAGGCACAGTTGATCGAACTGATACGCCACTTTGTCTCGCGCGGCGCGATGGACATCGAGGGCATGGGCGACGAACTCTGCGATGATCTGGTCAAGCTTGACTATGTGAAAGACCCCGCCGACATCTTCCACCTGACCAGAGACGACCTGCTCAAGCTGGAAGGCTTTGCCGAAAAGAAAGCCACGAACATTGCCAACGCCATCGAGGCCAGCAAGCAGCAGCCGCTCGAACGCCTGCTTTTCGCGCTGGGCATTCGCTACGTCGGCGAAAAAGCCGCCCAGACCGTCGCCCAGGCATTTGAGACGATGGATAACCTGCTGGCGGCCAGCGAAGCGCAGATTACCGCGCTGGCTGGCATCGGCCCCAAGATCGGCCACAGCCTCTATCTCTGGCTTCAGCAGCCACGCAACCGCGAAGTGATCGAGAAGCTGAAGGCAGCGGGCGTGCGCATGGAGAGCGACCGCAGCGCGGCGGCGCTGGCGACTGGACCGCTTGCGGGCCAGACCTTCTTGCTCACCGGGCGGCTGCAACAGATGACGCGCACGCAGGCCGAAGAGGCGATCCAGCAGCTTGGTGGAACCATCGCCAGCGGCGTCAGCAAGGGACTCAACCATCTGATCGTCGGAGAGGACGCGGGTTCCAAACTGCCCAAAGCGCAGAAGCTGGGTGTGCCCATCCACGACGAAGCCTGGCTCGTCGATCTGCTTGCGCAGCATAGGCAATAAGCTTGCCTGGTTAGACAAGCCAGAGCAGACGTGATATAATGAAGTGAGCATGAGCGCCCGACATCGGGCGCTCATACCCATCCAGCATTCCAACGCAATTTTTGCTGCTTGATACAGACACAGATCCGCATCCAAGCCGAAGGAGCAAAACAACATGGCAAAGAAGGGCGAACTTTCTAAGACCGCGCGCGCCTCGATGGCAAACCGCGAGGAACTGAATCACCTCACGACGCGCCAGTGCGCCAAGTGCGGCGAGTTCATCATGCTCAAAGAACTGCTGCCGGTCAAGGTAGCCAACCAGGGCATGATGTATTATCACAAGACTCACTATCAGCTTTCCTAAGCCGTTCGGCGGCTAAAATCGCCGAATCCTCGCCCTCCAGAGGAGGCCAGTCATTTCAGCTATCTGGCAATCTTCCTGGAGGGTCCCCTTTTGGGGAGGCTCAAGACTTCATGGCATCCGAACCGCGCTCACCGGGCATTCAGGAAACGTTCGAAGATTTGCTGGAGTTTCTGGAAAACTCCAGGAAGATCGTCGTGCTGACCGGCGCGGGCGCCAGCACCGAATCGGGCATTCCCGATTTTCGCGGACCCGACGGCATCTGGCGGCGCTACCCTCCTGGTACATACAAGGATTTCATCAGCAAGCCGGAGGCGCGCAGGCGCTATTGGGAACTGCGCCGTGCGCTGGGCGGACTGGTCGCCCAGGCCAAACCCAACGCTACCCATTACGCGCTGGCCGAACTGGAGCGTCTGGGGAAGCTCAGTGGCATCATTACCCAGAACTTCGACGGACTCCATCAGGACGCTGGTGTCTCGCCGGAGCGCGTCATCGAACTGCACGGCACCGCGCGCATGGCGGCCTGCACGCTCTGCGGGGCGCGCTCGCCGATGAGCGCGCTTCAGCAGCGGGTCGATGCGGGCGAAGAAGACCCCCAATGCGAACATTGCGGTGGCTATCTGAAAGCCGCCACCATCCTCTTCGGCCAGCCCGTGCCCCGCGCCGAACTGGACCAGGCTATCATCCTGGCGAAGACCTGCGACCTCTTCCTGGTCATTGGCTCCTCCTTGCGCGTCAGCCCAGCCTCGCGCCTGCCCATGCTGGCGGTGGAGCAGGGGGCGCCGCTGCTCATTCTCAACCGCGAACCCACGCCGCTTGACCCACGCGCCGATATGGTCGTGCGCGCCAACGCAGGCGAGACAATGGCCCAGATCATGGGCATGCTCACGCCTCAACGCTGAACGAATATCTCTCGACATCCCGCTAGACAAACAAGAAACGGCACGCTACAATACAGGGCGCAGTGATGTTTCAAGAAGCTTCTATTCCCCAGGAAAGCAGGTGAACACCCTTGGCGCAACAGCCCCCTCGTATCGTTAATGGCCTCTATCGCCTGGGGCCAGCCCTGATCTCCGGGACCGTCGCCACCTTCTTCAGCGCCACCTACCTGGCAACAGGCGATATAGTTGGCATTCTGCTGGCCCGTCCGCCTTCCAGGAGGGATAGCGCCCAATTACAGCAATTGCTGCAATCAGCCAGAGCGTTGACCACGCTGCTGCATCCGCACCTGTATCACCTGCACGAAGTGGGCATCGATCACGGCGAGTGTTTCCTCATCACCGACCTGCGCGGCCAGACGCTGCGTGACCTGCTCAACAGCGAGGCGCTGCTGCTGGAGCGCGCGCTGGAGATTACGCGGCAGCTTGCCCAGGGCGTCAGCGCGCTGCATGCCAGCAGAATTGTCGGAGTGGACCTGCGACCAGAGCGTATCCACCTTGAAACCGCCGGGCGCCATGATACCGCGCTGGTGGCCGATATAGGGCTGCGCCGCTTTCTCCAAACCCTGGGATATAGCGAGCAAGAAAGCGCCGGAACTCCGCTGCTCCAGATTGATCCACGTTACGCTGCCCCTGAACAACTCCAGAACGGCAGTATTGGCCCGGCCACCGATGTCTACACGCTGGGGCTGATCTTATTCGAGATGATTGCTGGGCGCGCGCCATTTGTCGGCAAATCGGCGGCTGAGACGCGCACCCTACAACTGAGCCAGCCAGTCCCCAACCTGCGGCCACTGCGCGGAGAAGCCCTGCCAGAGCTTCAGACATTGATCGAGCAGGCGCTTAACAAACATCCCTCGCTCCGTTTCCCCCATATGGAGGCGTTCAGCGCGGCAATAGAAGCGGTACAGGCGCATCTGCCGCCGAGACGCGGGCCCGCCTCTGGCTCGCTGATGAGCCAGCCCCGCTCCGCGCGCACGGCCCCGCTCGAAGCCATCAAAAGCGGCGCGCTCAGCGCCCGGCCACCAGCGACGCCGCCGCCAGAAGCCGCGCTGAATCAATCTACCAGCGATCTCGACAATGACATCACGCTCACGCAGGAGGATGAGGG
>JBJKSJ010000360.1:0-12807 GCA_046704085.1 Ktedonobacterales bacterium
GGAGTGTAGCGGGCAAAAGGGTGAACGCGCATCACCCACCCTGGGTGATTGTGGGAGTGATTGTGAACAGAGGGCATGGGCCAGTTTCAGCCGATAAGATGGAAAAATAGCAGAGCTATACAAATCTCGTGAGGGGATTTATAATGTCCTGGACTTTGCGAGAAAACCGACCGAACTCGGCACAAGAATTGCTGGCAAACATCTAGTGAAGAAACCATACATCCAGACAATAGCCTGAGTATTTGCCTCTCTATTGGAGCGAGTGCGCTCCCATTGGTCGCTCAGAAACCGGAGGACGCTTTCATGGCCGATGCCATTCTGCCCACCCCTGCCGCCACAGGCCGTGTCAAGATTCATAGCGCCGGGGCTTCTGGCACGCTCGATGCCGACATCATCATTGCCAACGCCCCCGACCCGGTCTTTGTCTCCGATCTGGAAGGCAAGATTCTGCAAGCCAATGACGCCGTTTCCCAGCTTCTGGGCTTCCGGCCCGACGAGGTACTGGAGCAATCTGTCTCGCGCTTTATCAGCGCCAAGGAGACGCGTGAGTTTACTGCTGCCTTGCGCGAGGTGGTTGAGCGCGGCGTCACCCGCAACGTGGCCCTCAATCCGCGCAGCGCCTCCGGCGAGGTGATCCCCACCAGCCTGAACGCTTCGGCCCTGCGCGATGCAGATGGCAACGTGATCGGCGCCATTGGCATCCTGCGCGATATGCGCGAACTTGACAAAGCCCGCGCCTATGCCGATAGCCTGATCAAGAATGCGCCCGATCCCGTCTTCGTTTCGGACCTGCAAGGCAAGATTCTGCAAGCCAACGATGCCGTCTATGAACTGCTCGGCTTCCGCCCCGACGAGGTGCTGGAGCAATCGCTCTCGCGCTTCATCAGCGCGGAAGAGACCCGCGAGTTCACCGCCGCGCTGCGCGAAGTCATCGAGCGCGGCGTCACCCGCAATGCCCAACTCAACCCGCGCAGCGCCTCCGGTGAGATCATCCCCACCACCCTGAACGCCTCCGCGCTGCGTGATTCGGATGGCAAAGTGACTGGCGCGATTGGCATCTTGCGCGACATGCGCGAACTCGATAAAGCCCGTGCCTACGCTGAAAGCCTGATTAGCAACGCCCCCGACCCGGTGTTCGTTTCGGACCTGGAGGGCAAAATCCTGCAAGCCAACGATGCCGTCTATGCCCTCCTGGGTTTCCGACCCGATGAGGTGCTGGAACAATCGCTCTCGCGCTTCATCAGCCACGAGGAGACGCGCGAATTTCTGGCCGCGCTGCGCGAAGTCATCGAGCGCGGCGTCACCCGCAACGCCCGGCTGAATCCGCGCAGCGCCTCTGGCGAGGTCATCCCAACAACCCTGAACGCCTCGGCCTTGCGCGACGCTGACTGCAAAGTGATTGGCGCCATCGGTATTCTACGCGATATGGGCGCCTACGAGCGCGTGGTGCATGATCTGGAGCAGTCCAAGGCCGAGTTGCAGGAAAAGATTCTCGACCTGGAGAAGTTTGAAGAGGTGGTGGTGGGCCGCGAACTCAAGATGATTGCCCTGGAGAAAGAAGTGGAGCGCCTGAAGCGCGAACTGGAAAAGGTCCAGGCGGAGCGAGGGCGCAACGGATGAACAAAGCCCTGGACAGTGGGCTGGCGGCTTTCCTCCCCGAAGGGGATGGCGCGGAAACAGACCTGCAAACGCTCCTGGAAGCGCATCGGCGGCTGCATGAGGAGAAGCAGCAGCTTGAGGTGCGCGTGCGCAAGGGCGAGGAGCGACGGCGCGCCATGATTCATATCATGGATGATATGAATCAATTGAACAAAAAGCTGGCCGACCAGCGCAAGGCGATGCTGCATATCCTGGCAGACTACGAGCAGGATCGGCGGCGGCTGGCCCAACAGGCCGAACGCTCCGATAACTCGCGGCGCGCGCTGCTGCACATTCTCCAGGATATGCACCAATCCAATCTGCGCCTGGAAAATAGCCGCAAGGCGATGATTCATATTATGGGCGATCTGCGCGAGACGACCGCCGAGATGCAGCGCCGCGAGCAAGAACTGCGCGATAAGCAAGAGCAACTGGTGCAGGCAGGCAAACTGGCAACGCTTGGCGAGCTGACCACTGGCATCGCGCATGAACTCAACAACCCCTTAAACAACATCGGCTTGTTTATCGGCAACGCCATCGATCTGCTGGAATTTGGCAAAAGCGACCAGGGCCGTATTCTGGCGGAACTGCACCACGCGATGCAGCAGGTGCATAAAGCGACCGAGATCATCTCGCATCTGCGCACCTTCGGGCGCGCGGCCACCGTCAGCCGCGAGCCGCTGGCGATCAGGCCGGTGATCGAGCGGGCGCTTTCGTTGATGCGCGAACAACTGCGCATGCGCGAGATTGAGGTGGCGTTCAATCTTGGACCAGATGACCTGATAGTCACGGGCAACGCTATCCAACTGGAGCAGGTCTTCATCAACCTCTTGACCAACGCCCGCGATGCGCTGGCAGATGCGCCGCGTAAAACGATCTCGATTACCTCGATTGTCCAGGGTGGCAAACTGACCCTGTGCTTCCGCGACACTGGCTCTGGGATTCCGGCGGGCCTGGAACAACGCATCTTCGATCCCTTCTTCACCACCAAGGAAGTCGGCGCCGGAACGGGCCTGGGCCTCTCAATCACCTATGGTATTATACAGGAACACCAGGGCGACATCTGGGTGGAGAATCACCCTGGCGAGGGAGCAGCTTTTTTCATTCAACTCCCTCTTGCGCGCACCAAAAGAGCAGAGGGGAACGTCTTCGATGACTCCTACGCACATCCTGATAGTTGATGACGACCCGGCCCTCTTGCAGGCGCTTCCTGAAGCCCTGAGCCTGCGTATAGAAGGGCTGACAATAGATACCTCCGATTCGGCCAAGACGGCGCTCGAACAGATCGCCAACACTGATTATGACGCCATTATCACCGACATTAAAATGCCGGGGATGGATGGCCTGGCGCTCCTGACGCGGATCAAGGAACTGCGCCCCGACACGCCCACCCTGCTGATTACCGGGCATGGGGAACATGACCTGGCAGTGCAGGCGCTGCGCGGCGGCGCCTACGACTTTATCCAAAAGCCCATTGAACGCGAGTACCTGGTGGCCTCGCTGCGGCGCGCCATCCAGGCGCGCCAGTTGAGCCGCCAGGTTCAGGAGCAGCGGCTGGCCCTGGAGCGCCACGCCACCCTCCTGGAGCAGACCGTACAGGAACGCGCCCAGCATCTGCTGGAGGCCAACCGGGCGAAAGACGCCTTGCTCACGCAGGTCGAGGGGCTGGCCGAACAACTTCGACGCCATGTGGCCGAACTGGATACCATCATCGAATCGATGGCCGATGGCGTCTATGTCTGCGATGCCAGCGGCAAGATCGTGCGAGTCAATGCCAATGGGGCTGCCCTGCTCGGATTACCCATTGAGCGGGCAAGGCAAACACTGACCGAGCGCAGAGAGACCGACATCTTTCGTTATCTTGATGGAACCTCGATTCCCCGCGATGAGTTTCCACTGGATCAGGCGCTGCAAGGAATCACGCGCACCGATTATCGCCTGATGGTCCGGCGCTACGATAGCGGCGAGGATCGCCAGGTGCGCGTCAGCGCGGCGCCCATCCGCAACAGCGCGGGCGAGATTGTCGGCGCGGTGGCCCTCGCCAGCGACATCACCCAGTTGTATCAATTAGAGCGTCAGAAGGACGAGTTCCTGAGCATTGCCTCACACGAACTCAGAACGCCGCTGACCTCGATGAAGATGCTCACGCAATTGACACGCCGCCAGTCCGAACGCGCAGGTTCCTCTGTCTCAGGGCATATGGAGCGCATGGAGCGGGCGATTACACGCATGGAACAGTTAATCAGCGACTTGCTGGATGTCTCGCGCATCGAGGCAGGCAAGCTCACCATGCGCCTGGAGCCATGCCGTCTCAGCGACCTCTGTCAACAGATCGTGGACGAGCAGGCGGCAGCGACTGGGCGAACCATTCGCTTTGCCGCGCCAGAGGAGTCCTTGGAGGTTGAGGTTGACGCTGATCGCATCGGCCAGGTACTCACCAATCTTCTCTCGAACGCCCTCAAGTATTCGCCCGCCAGCGCCCCTGTGACCCTGAGCCTGACGCACGAGGGGGAAACAGTCATTCTCTGCGTGCGCGATCAGGGCCAGGGCATCCCGGCTGAGGAACTGCCGCATATTTTTGATCGCTTCTACCGTGTGCCTGGCATCGAAGTCCAGAGCGGCTCAGGCATTGGCCTGGGGTTAGGGCTGCATATCTGCCGTGAAATTGTGGAACGACACGGCGGCCATATCTGGGCCGAGAGTACCGTCGGGCAGGGGAGCGCCTTCTCTGTCGCACTCCCGGTGGCCGGGCCACCCACCCATGCGCCTGTCGAGTCCGTCAGCGCGCCACGCCGCCAGGGCGGCGCGATCACTCGCGCCGACGAGCGTGGCGCCTAGCCCGTCACCGTCACCGTCAGATTCATCGTCTGCGGATGCACCGTGCAGGTAACGTGATACGTGCCAGGGGTATTCCAGGGCGGGGTCGTCCAGGTGTCGCCCGCGTTCATGCTGTGGCCCGATGTGCCTCCAAAGTCTGGCGCGCCAGGCTCAGTTTCTTCGTTCCCGTCCGTCCCAATCACCAGGATATGAATAGCGCCATTGTCTGGTTCATCGACAAAGGTGATCGTGCTGCCCTTGGGAAGAGTAAGCGCGCTGGTACAGAAGTTGTTTGGCCCCATCGTCAGGTTCTGTGCCGTGCAGGGACCGCTATTACTACCGCCAGATGTGAGGCCACAGGCAGCCAGCAAAGAGCAGACAAGCGCGCACAAGGCGACCAGAGCAAGCTGCTTCACACATGCCAACCTTTCGTTCCCACAAAAAACAGATCAACTGGCTCATCAGAAGTATAGCATGCTGTGCCTGGCGCTCGCTACTGAAATGGGCGAGATCGCCTGGTTCTTGGTGAAAATTACCAGACGCTGCCCCCTGTTCTGTCTGTTCCAGAGAGTGCGCCAACGCTAGCTCTCGCGCGATGAAGCCAGGCGCTCGGCGCTTATACCCCGCGAGAAGCACTCACTCGACCAGGCGCTTTGCAGGAAGTCTCTTATTTGTCAAATATCTACAAACGCGATGGAGTATAAAAACAATTCTACCAACGTGAAGAGAGCGAGAGGCTTGACAAGAGCAAATAGTTTAGGTACACTTGAAAATAGGAACCCGGTGATCCCGGTCATGGAGGCTAGCAGCGACATCTGGTTCTGCGACTCAACGAACCCTTTTTGTGATTGTTCCATCCTGGTTTCCTAAGGAGGAAAAACAAAAATGGCACAGTTCGTCAGCACCCTCAAGTATGCCAAGTATGCGATGGGGTCCCTCACCGGCGTCCTCTTCCTCGTCTGCTGCGGCAATTCGTAATTTCCCAGCGTAAGGTGTTGGGGGTGGCAGGGGCACGCGACGGATTGACCCTGCGCTCTCTGACGTTGATGGATAGCAGCCGGGAATCGCTTTGCCGTCCACCACGCAACGCCAGACGAGTTGACTGCTGCGCCAGAAGCCTCCGCTACGCAGGAGTCTGTTTGAGGGTTCTTCTCTAGTGGCCCTTGCCACTCCCTCCTTCTTCTCTGGGAAGAGATAGGAGGGTCGTGTGTTTGAGACTGGTCTTCGCCAATTCCGCATGGCGCTGTCGATGGTCTTTGGCAGGCCCATCAATCCCCGCAACATCGAACGTCTCATCCGTGATGCCATGCGGACACTGGAAGAATTTGGCGCACCCGGCGATGACGTTCAGCAGTTGCTCGATGGCCCCTTCAGCGATCCGAAGGCACGCACCACGTTTCAGAACCAGGCGCTCCAGCGCACGGCGCGTCGCCTGGCGCGAGTCTCCCCCTATTATCGCCAGCTTTTCGCCGAGCAGCACATTGACCCGGCGAAGATCACCGTAGAGACCATCCACCAGATTCCCCCTACCCGCAAACAAGCGCTGCAAGAGCGCCAGCAAGATTTCATTGCCTCCGGCTCGCAGCCCGCCCTGACTACACGCACGACTGGCAGCACAGGTCATCCTGCCGAGGTCTGGCTCTCAGCCTATGAGAACGACCTCTGGCCCGCCCTGGCAGTTCTCGGCGGCCTGCTGCGCAACGAGATCAGCCCACAGGATTGCCTCCAGGTCAATATCAGTTCGCGCGCCACTGCCGCCATGCAGATGAATATCAATATGTGCCGCCTGGCCGGCGCGCGCGCGCGGGTGCTGGGGATTATCCCCCCCGACCAGAGCCTGGACAGCCTCCTCGATGGCGGCGATCACGCGCCCACCCTGCTGGGCACGTATCCCAGCTATCTCGCGCAGTTGGTCCAGGCGGCCCGGCGCCGTAACCTGGGGCCACATGACTTCCGCCTGCGCCGCATCGACTGCGGCGGCGAAGTCCTCTCCAGCGCCCTGGCGCACGCGGCCCAGGAGACCTTTGGACCGGCGCTCGTCAACGATGTCTACGCGATGACCGAGATTCTGCCGGTCAGCGGGCGTGTCTGCGCGCAAGGCCACCTGCATCAAGACCTCAACATGGGCTTTGTCGAGGTGATTGATCTGGAGACCGGCGAACCGGCGGAGCCTGGCGCGCTGGGCACGATGGTCATCACCCCCTATTATCCCTATCGTGAGTGCATGCCGGTCTTCCGTTACGACACCCGCGATGTCGTGCGGCGCCTGCCCGATGAGACGCTGACCTGCGACCTGGCGGGCATCCCGGCCACATCGCGCATTCTGAGCAAGGCCGATCACCTGCTGCGTGTCAACGGGCAGGTTGTCACCATGCGTGATCTGGTCGAGGTCTATGAGGCGCTGCCCGCGCAGCCCTGGCCCGCTCGCTTCAGCGCGCATGTCGTTGACGATGTGGTTGAACTGATCTTGCCCGAACACGCCCTCGAAGGAACGACCAGAGAGGATGTCGAGCGACGCTTCCGCGCGTCCGGCATCCCCGTGCGGCTGGCCGAACAGCCGATCACAGACCACGAGGCGCCAGAGCTTCGCCCGCTGCGGGCAGACCTGCTAGAGACCACCTTTGCCGGGAGGAATTGATGCTATGAACGCCTATACTTTTCAGACCCTCACTGTCCTGGTTGGGGCGCTAGCAGCTTCCGGCTGCGCCGTGTTCTATTTCAGAAATGTGCGCCTGGAGCGCCCGGCCATCGGAGTCTTCAATGGCCGCGATGTGAGCGTTTTGCTCGTGTTTATTCTGATCCTTCCGCTGCTCTATCTCATCTTGCCGCCAATCGCCCTCACGGTGATGTTGACGCTGACCTTCACAGGCGCGCTCTATCTGGCCCTGCGCCCCCTGATGCGTCCGCGCTACCTCTGGCCCCTGGTCGTCTTTCTGCTGGGCGGCGACATCTGGGTTGCGCTCCATTATCTGGGCACGACGCTGGGCTGGCAGGTCTACTGGGTCTTTACTAGCCTGGTCATGCTGCTGGCTTCTTCTGGCGTCGCCAACCTCTATGTGCAGGGGGGGATGCGCCTGCGTCACGTCGCCTGGTTCTCTTTCATCCTGGCGATCTATGACCTCTTCTTTGTCATCGTGATTCCGCTCTCGGCGCGCCTGGCCGATCTCTTCATTGGCCGACCTCTGGACCCGTCGATTGGCTTCAGGATGGGCGCCGACAACGCCAACATTGGCCTGGGCGATCTGCTCGTCTTCTGCTGCTTCGCCATCGCCGCCTATAAAGGCTTTGGCAAGAAAGGGGTCATCACCGCCTTTGTGATTATCCCGATCTTTGGGGCGCTGCTCCCGGCACTGTCGCCGCTCATCATCGGCGCATTCGTGCGCGGGGGCATCGGCATTGCCGTCCCGGCCCAGGCATCCTTTGGTCCCGCTGCCCTGGTCGCCTACCTCTGGCTCGCCCGGCACGCCAAAGAACGCAGCATGAAAGAATGGATGGCGCACGAAGCCGCCGCGGGCCGCGCCGCTGCTCCTGGTTCGCGGATTCTGCGCCGCGTCACGCCGCAGCCCGCGCTGGCCGATGTGGCCGTGCCCGACCTTCAGGGGTCCAATTAAAGATTTTCCTTCCGCTTCCCTGTTCGCGTGTCAGCGGGCCGCAAGCGCCATCGCTTGCGGCCCGCTGCTTCCCTGATGCTCCGCCCGTTTCCTGGATGCCTCTAGCGCCCCATCCATCCTTCGCGCCAGGCGTAGATGGCCGCCTGGGTGCGATCCGCCACATGCAGCTTGCCCAGGATATTGTTGACATGGCTTTTGACCGTGCGCTCCGTGATCACCAGGCGCTCGGCAATCTGAGCATTGCTCAGCCCCTGGGCGATCAGCCCCAGCACCTCGCGCTCGCGCTCGCTGAGCGCGGTGTAGAGCATGGCCGTCTCGCGGGAGGCGCCGTGAATCTCCTGCACCAGACGCGCCGCCACATGCGGATGCAGCGTCGCCTCGCCCCTGGCCGCCTTGCGCACCGCTTCCGTCAGGGCGTCCAGCCCCACCCCTTTGAGCAGGTACGAGAGCGCCCCGGCGCGAATCGCCGGAAAGATATGCTCATCCTCGTGGTACGAGGTCAGGACGATCACCTGGGAGCGCGGGCTGCGCTGCTTGAGCAGGCGCGTGGCCTCCACGCCATCCATCTCTGGCATCACGAGGTCCATCAAGACCACATCGGGCGCCAGGTCGGCGGCCAGGAAGACCGCTTCTGCGCCGGAGCCGACCTCGCCAACGACGACGAAATCGCCTTCGGCTTCGAGCAAGGCGCGGATGCCATGCCGCACGACGGCGTGGTCATCGACGATCAAGACCGAGATTGGCTCACTCATACGACCACCTCTGCGGTATTGTGGAGACTGGAGGACACCAGCGGCACAGACGCCTCGACGGTTGTTCCGCTCGCTGAAGTGGAGATTGCCAGCGTGCCCCCCAGCGCCTCCACGCGCTCGCGCATGCTTGCCAGGCCCACGCCCTTGCCCGCTGCGCGCAGCGGGTCAAAGCCCTTGCCATTGTCTCGGATAGTCAGAGACACCTGCTCCCCCGCCCATGCCAGGGACACCTCGACCTGCTCGGCATCGCTGTGACGCGCAACATTGGTCAGCGCCTCCTGCGCCACGCGAAAGAGCGCCTCTTCGATGTCCAGCGGCGTCGTGCGCTCGCCCTGGACGCGCATATCCACCGCGATACCCATGCGCCGCGACCAATCGGTCGTGTACTCTTGCAGCACATCCGCCAGCCCTTTATCGGCAATGGCGGCAGGGCGCAGCGCGCGGATCAGATCGATCAACTCCTGCTGGACCTGTCCGGCAAGCTCTTCGGCTTCGGCCAGATAGGCTTGCGCCTTGTCGGGGTCACGGGTAAATCCCTTGCGGGCGGCGCGGATCAGCAGCGCGTTGGCGAAGACATGCTGCTTGACCGAATCATGCAGTTCGCGCGCCAGCCGGTTGCGTTCTTCGATCACTGCCAGTTCCTGGCGCGTCGCCAGCAAGGTCTGAATCTTCTCGGCCATCTGGTTGAGATCACGGGCAAGCTGCCCCACCTCATCGCGGGAGCGATCAGCGACCTCGACCTGAAACTCACCCTTGCTCCAGGCTGCCGCCGCCAGCGTAATCCGGCGGAGGCGGCGCGTGATGCCGCCGGAGATCAGCAGGCCGGTGACGGTGCCAAGGGCCGTCGCCAGCAGGATGAAATACCATCCCGCCGGTTGCAGATTGTGTAGAAAGATGGAGACGAGTTCGCCAAGATTGCTGAGACCAGGCGACTGGTTTACTCCAGGGCTGGGGTTATCATTAAAGGTGATGAGCGCGCCAAGCACCTGCCCATCACTGCTCTGGACAGGTACGGCGATAAACGTCTGTTTGGCAGGGTCAGGACTCATGGTATTTACCGGCCCTGAATCGCCCGACAGCGCGGCGTCTATGGCTTCCTGAATCGGCGCTGGCTCCAGCACCGCAGCACTCTTCGCTGCGCCGGCAGCAGTACAATGCCCTATTGCGCTCGTCAGATCCTCCGATACGCTACAGGAAGCCGCCGCCAGCACCTGCCCATGCTGGTCCACAACCGCCAGAAATGTGGGCTGAGAGAGGCTGATAGCCTCGAAGAACGGGCCTGAGAGCCAGCGCTGCATGGCTTGCTGGTCAGGTGGCGTCTCTTCCAGATAGGGAGCAACTTGCGGCGCTTCACGCTGTTCCAGCAACTGAGCGGAAGGTGCTGGCTCTGCCTGCTGGACATTCTGTACTTCTCGGAGGAATGGGCCAATCGTTGTGGCGGCCTCGATAGTCAGGGCAGCCAGCAGCGTCACCAGGAAATAGGAGACCGCTACCCGCCAGTAGAGACCACCAAAGCGCCCGCGCTTGATGATACCCATAGATCACCCCTTGTACCAGAACCTATATTGACCAGGAAGCCTTGATGGTAGTATGCCATAGAAGACCGATCTCAGCCACCTGCCCATCAGAGATGGCTCATCGGCTTATCGCCGATGCTAGCCATCTCTGATGCGGGTCTGCGCATCCTTACCCGTTCAGTAACCACCCGGTCACATCGCCGATCAGCGCCTTCTGCTGCCGCTGTCGCCAATACTGCATATTCACGTTGCCTTGCTGCTGGGTCCACTGACCTGTCCTGACCATTTGGTCGCTGGCGCTCTGAAAAGCGTTGATGGTCAGGGTGTACAAGTGATCCCGGCTGACGCCCTGCGCCTGCGCCACGCTAAACAAGTCCTGGCCTGGAGAAGCGTGCAATTTGTCCTTGACCTGGGCTACGCTCAGACTCAGCCCCTGGGCGACCTGTTCCATGACGGCATCATGATACGTCGTCGGCAAAGTCACTGGAGGGTTCGGAGGGCTATACTCCCCGTGTGGTCCCGCTGGACGCATCGTCAGAAGGGATACTACCAGGAGCGCGCCACCTATGAGGATAACTCCTCCCAGCAGCAGGAACATCTGGCGCCGCCCCACTCTTCGCGGCTTCTTGCCTTCATCTACTGCTCGCGCAAACATGGTCTGTCCTTTCGTCATTGATGTTTCTTCACTACTCGTAGCGCAGCATCTCGGCGATGCGCACGCGCGAGGCGCGCAGCGCCGGAATGATGCTCGCCAGCGTCGAGATCACCAGCACAGCGGCCAGCATCACCACAAAGGCTGAAGGCGCGATCACAAAATCCACCCGCAGCACCAGTTTGCTCACCAATTGCACGAAGGCATAGGCCAGCGGCAGCCCCAGCAGCGCGCCAAGCAGCCAGGCCAGGCCACCCAGCGCCAGCCCTTCGACCCAGAAGACCCGCGCCACCCGCCAGGCGCTCCCGCCCATCGAGCGCAACAGGCCGATCTCGCGCCGACGCTCCAGCACCGACGCCGCCAGCGCGTTTGCCAGCCCCAGGACGCCCACCGCCGCGACGATCAGCGCCACGCTGTAGAGCAGGGCGTAGAAGATAAACCAGTTGCTCTGCCGACGCTGGATGAGCGATTGGATCGTCTCAACTCGTGTTCCATTCACATTCCCGCCATTGACCATCCGATCAACCTGCGTGGTGAGCGCGTCAAGGGCGCTTTGCGAGTGGTCCCGCGCCTGGATCAGCAGTTCTGGCGTGAAATTGGTAGGAGGGGAGCCGACAAACTGATCCACGTTCGCTACCGTAGTAATCACTGTGCCAATCTGCCCCAGGTTATCCATTGGCTGATGCACAATGCCGATGATCGTCCAGGTGGCCTGACCACTACTCTGTCCGGGCGGACTCCCTGGTGGCCGGTGCCCGCCCGATGTCGAAAGGGTCAGCGTGTCGCCGACCTTCAGGCCCGTCGCATCAGCAGCCTCCTCGTTCAGCAGAACCGCATTGGTATCGCTGGCAGAGAGCCAGCGCCCGCTGACGATCTGCGGGATATAGAGCCTGGTATCTGGCTGAAAGCCCAGCAGATGCACCTCTCCCCAGCGGGTCTCCGCCGCGAACCATTCGCGGAAAAACTCCACCCGCTGGACATTGGGCAGCGCGCTGATCTGGGCCACCAGCGACGACGAGTCTGTCTCAAAAACGCCCGCCGAGACATCGTAGTGGTAGCTGGCATAGGCATTGGCGATATTCTGATTGGTAGCGGCAGTGGCCGTCTGCACGACCAGGAAGGTCGTCCCCGCCAGCGTCAGCGTCAGCAGCGTCAGCGCGGCGCGCCAGCGTTTGCGGAAGACGCCGCGCAGCCCCAGCCAGGTCGTTTGCGAGACCCAGGTGAACCGCCGCGCCAGCCCGGCAAGCAGACCACTCCCTCGCCCGGCGCTGATGCCATACGCGGAGAGCGCCTCGCGCACGGTGATGCGCGTGCCAATCCACAGCGGCAGGAGCGCCGCCAGCAGCGGCACGCCAAACCCTACCGCGAGGCCCAGGATGATGACCCAGGGCGCGACGGCAAATGGCCCGACATCGAGCGGGATCGTGCTGGCAAGATAGCCCGCCAGCGGATAGCCCAGGATCAACCCCAGCGCGACAGCGGGCAGTGTCGCCAGCGCGCTATAGATGACGATTGACAGCAGGTAGCCGCGCAAGATGGCGCCGCGTGTTCCGCCAACGGCTTTCAGTGTGCCGATGATTTGTGTCTGCTCGGCAACCAGGGTAATAACCGTATTGAGGATGAGCAGGCCGCTCAGTGTCACCGCCAGAATGGACAGCAGAAGCAGCAGGGTGAAGACCCCGTTGACGGCGTTAATCACTCCCTGATTAAAAGGCGTGGAGACACCCACATCCACAACGGTCACAAGATTAGCCCGCACCGTTTGGGCCACCGCGTCTGCCGATGTGTTCACCTGGCTGGCCTGCTGCCCCTAGAGGCGG
>JBJKSJ010000361.1:0-19088 GCA_046704085.1 Ktedonobacterales bacterium
CGTTTGTGCCGCTCGGCCAGCTTTCCATGAAACGTGCCGTACTGCTTGCCGTCTGAAGCGGTGATGAAGTGGGCAATGCCCACGTCCACGCCAATCACCGGCGCATCCTTGGGGGTCTCGACTTTCACCGGCTCGTCATAGGAGAGGGTGAGCCACCAGCCGCTCTGCTTGCGGGCCAGGGTTGTGCTGGTGTTGAGTGTCTTGCCCGCCAGGGCTGCCCGATGATAGGCGGCCAATTGCACCGGCAAGAGCAACGGTTGCCCCCTCTCCAGCGTGGACAGGCGCAGCCAATAGTCGAAACTGCTGTCTTCCGAAGACTGAAGCAGGGCCACGTTGGCGTTGGCCTGAATGACCGTCTCTTTGAGAACTGGTGTGTTCCACTCGCGCCCCATGGGCGGGTCGCCTTCCGGTTCTTCCTGGTACTCAGCCAGCACATCCAGGTAGTCTTGATAGGCATTGGCATACTTGGAGCGCCAGGACTGTGCAAGGCCAGCAGCGTGCTGAATCACCACCCGCTGCCAGCGCTGGGAGAGCGGGCTATCGAAACAAGGAGCCGCGTACTTATCAGGCTGCGCTTCCGTGCAGAAATAGGTGGTGTATGCCTGGCAGAGTCGCAGATATTCAGCGGCCAGGGCATCCAGGGCCGCGATTTTAGCGTGGTTGGCGGCACAAAGGCGAATATGCGTGACGGCACGGGTCAAGCGCATCAGTTCACCTCCAACGCTGCCAGTAATTGGGTCTTCTTCCGACTCGCCCGTCTTCTCCCATAGAGCCGTGCGGTGAAACTGGTGATGATGGCTACGAAGTCCTGCATCAAGTCTTCCTGGCCCTCTTGTGCCTCATTCACGATCACCAGTTCCCGTCCTTGCGTTTTCAGCAAGGTCTGGATATAGGCCACGCCAAAGCGCGAGCAGCGGTCCTTGTGTTCCACCACGATATGACTGATGCTGGTATCAGCAAGTAGGGAGAGAAACAGCGAACGCTGGTCATTGACGCCAGAGCCGCATTCCTTGACCACCTTTGCCACCTGCCACCCCTTCGCCGCGCAAAATGCGCTCACCCGCTCGGCCTGACCCTCCAGGTGCTTCCGGTTCTCGGCGGAAGACACACGGGCATAGACCGCCACGTTTTGCGGGCGGACGACTTGCGGGGTGGGTGGCACATCGACAATCACGGTGCCAGAGGGCAACTGGTGAGCGGGTAGTTCCCCGCGTTGCCACATACGCCACGCGGTCTGATAGCTAATACCTTGCTGTTTGGCATAGGCGGAAAGTTTCATGCCAACAGTGTACCACAACACTGGACATTTGTCAAATATCCGACTATGTTTGATAGCGAATGTTTATAAATCAAAACTCTGAATCCAATACCTAGTGATCTCGTACAAGAGGAGCAAAGCTTTCGGTAGATTAAGAGAGCGTTTCACAACTGAGGAAAAAGCGGTAGGATGTTCCTGAAATGCGGCTAGACCCGCGCTGAGGAAGCACCCTATGATACCTGCTGTTGTCACGGATCAGGCGCCGATCCCGCCTCCATCTTATCATCGCGCGCGAGCCACCAGGCTACATCTGGACGCCCTGACGTTAGTGACCCGCCTCCATTTGCTGGCGCTGTGCCGGGTAGCCGTCCAGATCGCCCACCAGCGCTGCCCACCACCCTTGCCCGCCGGACCCGGTGGGGCACCACGCACCTATCGGGAGGAGTCGCTCCTCTTGATCGCGCTCCTCCGCACGCTCTGGCGCCTGTCCTATCAAGAAGTCCATGACTGGTTGTGCGCCTGGCCTGCTCTGGCCCTGGCCTGTGGATTGCCCGTCGGGACCGACGGGCGGGTGCGCGTCCCCAGCAAATCTCAGCAGTCCAAACGCTTGCGCGCGAGTGGTGCGCCACCCAGCGAAACCCTCTTCGTCCTGCTGGTGCGCGCAGGCTTATGGACTGGCCTTACTCGTGCCCGTGACCTGATTATCGACAGCGCCCCCATTCTAGCCTGGCGTCGGACAGATCCCGATGCGGCGCTCGGTCATGCCCCGGCTCACCATCCGCGTTCGCTCTTGTTAGGCTATCGTGTCCATACCCTCCTCTGCCGTGGAACGGGCTTGCCACTCTTGTTCCTTCTGTCGCCTGCCAATGTCCACGATGCACCCTTTGCTCGTCCACTCCTGGCCTGGGCTGTGCGTCTCTTCCAGGTGCGTCCTCGCGTGATTCGTCTGGACGTCGGCTATTGGGGCCTCAAACTGATCGCCTGGATTCACATGGTCCTGGGCGCCCGCGCTGTCCTGCCGTGGAACCCCAAACGCCAAAAGCGTCGCGATGGGCTGCCCCCAACGTGGACCGCTGAGGAGTTGGGCAAACGCACCACCATCGAACGCTTCTTCGGTCGGACCTTCATTTTCTTTCGCTTGCAGCGCCCACCGATCTCTGGATGGTCGGCGGTCGCCACGCGGGTGGCCCTGACCTATGCTGCCCTCTGGGTGATCGCCTTGGCAGCATGGCAAGCAGGACGTCCCGAGTTGATCCGTTCCCCCCGCCTCGTGCTGGCTCATGTGTGGGAGGGCATCGAGTGTTGAATTGGCCTCAACGGTGTTCATATAAAAGCATCCGCACTCTTCAATACCAGCGGTATCTATCGAAGCTCGCTCAGGTTAATGCCATGACACGCATATGGAGCTAACTCTAGCCCATCCAACATACGCGAATGCCCCCATACCTACCAGCGGTGGCGAAGCGGCGGCCATCGGGAGACCAGGCGAACGATGCTATATATCCTGTATTAGCGTCTGTCAGGACAGCGAGCGGCTGGCCGTTCGTGGCGTTCCAGAGGCGTATAGTGTTATCATTGCCGACAGAAGCAAGCATCAGTCCATCGGGAGACCAGGCAAGCGTCCCCATCCATTTGGTGTGGCCGGAAAGGGTAGCAAGCAACTGGCCGCTGCCAGCGTCCCAAAGGCGCACGGTCTTGTCACCTCCGGCAGAGGCCAGGCGTGTGCCATCGGGAGACCAAGCCACCGCCAGCACTGGACCAGTATGGCCGGAGAGGTTAGCGAGCAACTGACCACTGCCAGCGCCCCAGAGGCGCACGGTCTTATCACCTCTGGCAGAGGCCAGGCGCTGCCCATCCGGGGACCAGGCGAACGTCAACTCCCATTTGAGATGGCCGGAAAAGGTAGCGAGCAATTGGCCGTTCGTGGCGTCCCAGAGGCGTATAGTGTTATCATTGCCGACGGAGGCCAGGCGCTGTCCATCCGGGGACCAGGCAAACGAACGTACCGGACCGGTATGGCCGGAGAGCGTAGCGAGCAACTGGCCGTTAGTGGCATCCCAGAGGCGCACGGTCTGGTCGTAGCGCGATTGAGGCTTCCGCCTGCTGCTCACTGCCCCATCCCAACTGGCAGAAGCGAGGCGGCGGCCATCAGGGGACCAGGCGAGCGATGATGTAAAGTGTTCCGGTCCCATCCTGCGCTCTTCTTCAATGCTGCGGTTATTGGGGGATTTAGCTGGGTTTCGTACCCTCCACGCAAAGTCAGCCAGGACAGCGTATGTCTGGCCGCTGGTGGCATCCCAGAGGCGTATCGTTCGGTCAGTAGCGGCAGAAGCGAGGCGGTGACTATCAGAGGACCAGGCAAGCGCTCTCACGAAACTGGTATGGCCGGAGAGGGTAGCAAGCAACTGGCCGCTGGTAGCATCCACAAGGCACACGCTGTTATCATCACCGCCAGAGGCCAGGCAACGACCATCAGGGGACCAGGCAAGCCAGTCTACCAAACCAATATGGCCGGAAAGGGTAGCGAGCAATTGACCGTTCGTGGCATTCCAAAGGCGCACCCCATTGTAGCCGCCAGAGGCTAGGCGCTGTCCATCGGTGGACCAGGCAAGTACCTGTACGTGTACGCTTTCATGAGTCAAACTGAGGAGCCGCAATGTCGGCACGGGTGGTGACGCGATGGGGCGAGCCTGGCTTGATAGGCCCACTTGGGCAGCGTCAAGATACCAGGCGGCACCACCCAAAATTGAATCATTGAGAAAGGAAAGAGAGCCTGTAAACCATCGCTTTCGCAGTGGTACGGTCGTACCCTCTGGATACGGGTTTTGCTCAAAGACCCTGCTGTTCTGGTGTACCCGCATGACTTTCATCAGGGAGTCACAGGGGTCCACCAATTCTACGAGCCAACTCCAATTTGACGTTGCAGGAACCAGCACGTCCTCATCATAGGCTGGATAATACACAGCACGCTGTTCATATATCGCTTCCTGCTCCCCATCTTCTGTGGTTTTATATCCTGCAAAGTATTCTTCTGTTTCCCAGCTCTCTGAATGATGAACCGTCTCATGGTGTTCTGGCGTATACTCGCCAGATGCTTCCAACACAATGGCCTCTACACCATAAACCGTAGCAAGAGATCGTAAATAAATAAGAATAGCTGCACTGACCACCCCTATAACCAGGAGGAATATCACAAGAATACTGAAGCCAAGACTGATAAAGAGCCAGAGACCAGCCAAAACTGATACTATGGTAATGAGAAGACATCCTGGAAACTCTGTGAGAGTCTTTACAAGACGCCCCAGCAGTATTGGCATGGTAATCCTCCCCTTGGGAGACAGAAAAAGTGGGAACTGAATCTATAGAAGCCCGAGCGACAGTGTACCATAATAGCGCGAGAGCATTTCCAATCCCAGACGGTAAATGAGGAGGCTGCTTGGGAGCAGTTAGCCTCTGCTCGAATTAGCAACCTTCCTCCATTTTCTAAGGTTTGGAAACGCCCTCATAAAAACGGCAGTTTGCTATTGTCCTAAGGAAAAAGCCATCCAAGTTGAGCAAGCATGAAACTCATCGTTTCCTCAACTACCAGGAGGGAGACCATGATACCCAACCCCGCATATGGTCGAAACCCGCAAGCTTCACCAGAGATGAGCATTCATGAGTACGGAGGTCTCTCACCTTCCCATTGGCAAATGATACTCGGGAGGATAAGCCGCCCTGCTGACGAGGTGGAAACAAAGATTGTTTCTTATGCACAGGCAGTGCTTCGCGGTGACCGACCATCGGGAGGATACGATTCAAGAGCGTATTTTGGAAGAAGACATTGGGAAAGAATTTTGAAATTATCTCATCCCAAATCCTTGATGCCAGCAAAACGTGGCAAATTTCTATTGAGTAAGCAAGAAATTGCAACCCCTGACAACCATCTGCGCCTATACGCGGCTTTGGAGGCGCACGCACTATATACTCTGGAAGACTACATTGCCTCAGACAGCCGAATGCAATTTCGTACGACGCATTCTTATGCTGGTGAAACGCTGCGCTGGAACGAAGGAGAAAACAAGTGGCAAGTGGATATAAATGGCTACGATATTACCGAAACCGTATGGGAAGTGGTTCCTGGGAGCAGCGCTGGCGGTAATGTTCAATGGGCTGACTACGAAATGCGGACAAATGTCATTGAACATGTTGACGGGAGTACCAGGGATGCGGAAGTGTCGGATATGAAGCCTGCTCTTGACTTCTTCTTGTTATCAACTGAAGACCTTGTTGATGCTGTTCAAAGCTCACCTGATCAGATGAAACACATTTTGCGATCAAAGGCCCGAACGGTGCCAAGCGAGGTGGAAAAAGCTCTGCGGGAAATGCAGCGGTCGCGTCTATGGGGGCGTGAATGGGTGGAATTTGATCTGCCCAAGGTGCGAAGAAGTAATTTCCGAAAAGTACAAAAAATGGCAGAAGACGCTGCGCACCATCACTTCGGAGTAAGCAACCACGTTCGTGTTGGTGTTTGGTGGGAATGGTTCCCCTTCCCGACCAAGCATGCTTATCTCCGAGTTGAACTGGGGAGGGGAGCTTCCCTAGCACTGGTTGAGAAAGAAATCTCGTGACTTATATGAGATCCTCTTACCAACCTGCCCTCTTTTTAAGGAGCTATAGGATTGACCCCAGTAGAACAATTGATTACCAAAATATGCCTCCTTCTCCTACCCATAAGGCAAGGGCAGTAAAAACGACAAATAAGAGCAGTGGAGCTACAATTACCCATCCACCCATCGCATAGCCTATAAACATACCAATGGGAAAACAAATAGGACAAGCTAATACAAAAAAAGTCCACCGAAATACATCTCGCCAGGATTGCCAGTGGACCACCCGTATTAATCTGGATGATAGCTTCATCCAAAACCAAGCGATATTTTTTCCGGTGTAACGATGCCTTAGTTCAGCCCAGGCGATTTCTTTCAACCTGGAACAAGAGTAGTAAACCGTTTCTGTCTCAGCAGGGACTCTTACCGGACCAGGCCCAAGGATATAACTCGAATCTGCCATGAATTCGGACTCTTCCTGGATAATAGTCGTCTTGCTTACTTGCTTTGGAAACCGTTGGACAATTTGCTGAAGAACCCTTGTATCGATATTTTTGTAACACTGCTCAAGAAGTGGCTCCAGTTCACCAACCTCATCATAAGCAAGATCAGAAAAATGCATAGCAATACAACGAAGCACAATCTGTGTCGCCTGATGAATGAACCGCTCCTCCTCAAAGCTCGGCAGTAGCATGGTGTACCCTCCTCTGCTCAGCATCTACCTATGTAGGCAAGGATGAAACGGATGGCTTCTCTGAGTATCCTGGAATCGCTGCTCATCTAAGGTACCGCTCGTAAGAAAGCAAACATACTTCCATTCAATCGACTACGGCCATGTTCTGCTGTTCATAAGTAAGATTTGGTAACAACTGCTTCCAATAGAGACATCAGCACTATACTAAAACAGCGGTTGCCATTCAAGGACGTTAAGTCCTCATTTCACACCCTCCCCTACCAGATCATGATTTCATCCCCAAGCAATTTTGATATAACCAAACAACCTATACCCCAACCAGCAACCTATAGCGGTGACCTCTAACATTGAGTGATTTAGAACATTTTCTCGATAGCGAGGCCGCTCCGGAGCGATAGTCCGAGTGTGACTAGTGCTGTGTTCCTCAATAAGAGTGTATAATGGGTGGGCAGCACACTTCTGTTGAGCAGGAGGACGGCATGCCCAAACTGCTTTTTGGCCGCCCCGCCCAAGCTGCCACCGAAGAACGCCAGGTGCGCAAACTGGCCAGCAGTCGCCATGCCCCTGGCGACTGGATTCGCCGCGCCAAGCTGATGGTCTTGAGTTGGCAGGGGCTGCGCACGACCGCCATCGCCACTGAACTCCCCTGCCATCCCCAAACGGTACGCGAGCGCCTCAACGCCTTCAACACCCGCGGTCTTGATGGACTGGGTGACCGACCTGGTGCTGGACGCAAGCGCCGGATGACTGAGGCAGAACGGAGCACTCTGGTGAGTCTGGTCGCCCAAGTGCCTCCCGGTCGGCTGGTGCGCCAGCCCGATGGGAGCTTACAGCGGTACGCAGAAGAATTGAGCCATCACACGGGCACTGCAACTGCTCTCTCCTTGCCTGGCTTCTGCGACAGATAGCCACAGTGCCAAAACCAGCCGTGCGCATCCTGGGCGGTGATGGTCTCCAGCGCCTCTACGATGGCTTCCTCCAGCGCCTCGCGGGTGCGTGCTCCCAGTCTTCGCAGCCAGGCTTTTAGCTTGGAGAACGCCTCCTCGATCGGCGTCAGGTCTGGTGAATAGGCGGGCAGAAACAGCACCTGGCAGCCTTTGGCCTCGATCGCCTGGCGCACGCGCTCTCCCTTGTGGACGCTCAGATTATCCAGCACCACGATTTGGCCTGGCTTCAGACTGGGGACCAGCACCTGCTCGACATACGTCTCAAAAGCCAAGGTATCGACAGCCCCTTCCAAAATGAACGGGGCGTGGATCCCAGCCAGGGACAGCCCGGCAATCACCGTCGTGTTCTTGCCCCAGTTGCGTGGCACCGCGCCCTATGCCCGCTGCCCACGGGGCGCTCTGGCGTAGAGCGGGGTCAGCGCAATCGTGCTGCCGCATTCATCGACAAAGACCAGATCGTCGATCGGCAGGTATCCGCTCAGATCATGCCAGGCGGCTCGGGCAGGTTCGCTCCGCTCGGTGGCCACCAGCGACTTTTTTTTCGGGTCCAGCCCAGGTGCGCGATGGCCCGCCGCATGGTATCCCGGCTCACCCGCTGCCCATGGGTCGCTTCCCACAGGCGGCAGTGCTCGGCCAGGGTCTCATCCCGATGTGCCGCGAGTTGTCCAGGCAGGTCAGCCTCCAGAGCGGCCCGTTGCTTGGGTGGACGGCCAGGAATGGGTTTGGCGGTGACGTGTCCGGTGTCGCGGCGTTGCTTGAGATACCGCTTGATCGTCGCCACCGAGACCTGAAAGGCCGCCGCAATCTCGGCCTGCCGATGGCCTTGATCCACCGCTCGTACGATCCGTTGGCGTAAGTCGTCAGAATAGGCTTTCATGCCTCCAGTCTACCACATCGCTCAATCCTTCCGCGTACCGCTCTAGGCCCCCAGAACGAAGCCCGTGAGGAGGAGCCAGCACACTGGACGTTGAACGCGCTGACTGCCGCTGCGCAGGCACGTGGCCTCAAGATCAGGCGCAGTCAGGTGCGCCGCATTCTGGTCGCTGAAGGCGTCCCCTGGCGACAGACCCACTCCTGGGCCAAGAGCACGGACCCAGAGTTCCGCTCAAAAGAACGGCGGTCGTCTCGCTCTACACCAGCCCCCCGGAGAACGGGACGACCCTCTGCCTCGATGAACTCGGACCAGTAACGCCTCGCCTGTTCCCTCCGGCGCCTGGCTGGTCACCGGATGGGCACCGCATCCAAGCGCCCTTGGAGTAGAGCCGGGGGCTTGACAAGGTCTGGATTTATGGAGCAGTGCAGGTAAACAACGGGAAGGCGTTGACGCTCACGGCCCCTGCGCGTAATAGCGTGGGCGATTTGGCGTTGCTCAACGCCATCGAACGGGCCGATCCTACAGGCGAGCTGTATCTGATCACCGATAACCTGGCCAGTCACAAGAGCGGCCCCATCCGGGAGTGGTTGGCGACACGCCCACGTATCCAGCAGGTCTTTATCCCCACCAAAGCCTGCTGGCTCAACCTGATCGAGGGCTGGTGGCGGTTGTTGCGGCGGGAGGCATTGGCAGGGCAAGATTTTTGCGATGGGCGCGAGATGGATGAGGCGCGACGAGGAGCAACGGCGCAACTCAACCGACGGGCCAAGCCCTGGGTCTGGGGGCGGCCTCCGCCCAAGCATCGCCAGCTTCGTAGACGTTTAGTGTACTTACTTTGAGGAACACAGCACTAACAACACATCGGCAGTCTGGTGTTGCTGCTTCCCGGAGCAGCAGGCTACTCCGGGAAGCAGCACGACCTCGTCGCCTGGTTTTTCCCGCTGCTTCATGCACATCCGGGGGTGCTCCTGCTTCCGCTGATGCTGTCACCACACCTCGCGCAGCATCCAGGTCTGCACCACCTGTGTTCAGCAGAGCAAGAATGAATGCCTCAGCCACCTCGGCGCGCCATTCATGAGTGTCACACGTGCTCACGAGCGCAGAGCCATCTCCTGGCACTTCCCTGGCAAAAAAAGGCACAGGAGATGCTAGAGTTCGCCCAAGTGATGTACCACTCTCTCGCCATACCCCTGCCGAGGCGGGGCTCGCCAAATTTAGCTATACTAGTTCTAGCATGCGGTGAGGAAGGCTGGCTGGCTCTGCCTTCGCACCAGCCAGAAGGAGAAAGCGATGCCCACGCTGCGGGAAGAGATCGGACTCCTCCAGCACCAGTTGGAACACGTCCTTCGCGGAAGAGCGCGAAGCGAGCGGCTGCCACCGCTCCTCTCCGGGCCGGTGTTGCGTGCCGCCGGGCAGATGGAGTTGGCGCTGTTGGGGCGCGTCCGTGTGCATCGCCCCAGGCCGCCGGAACGCCAGAACGCCTGGTATGCTCACCGTATCCTTCGGTTGTTGACGCTCTACCTGCCGCTGTTGGGGCTTTTGGTGGCGCTTCAGTTGGTCTTCCCTCGTGTTGAGTTCTGGATATTTGCTTCCTATGCGTTCTCCGTCTTCCTGCTGACCGCTGGAATGGATGTGCTCTTCGCCCGAAAACTGGTCGTCGTGGCTGACGAATGGACCGAAGATGCGCAGCTGGATGCCCTGCTTGAGGGGATGCAGGAGCCAGCGTGGCGCGGATGGCGCTGGCTGCTGTTCAGGAGACGTCGGCCAGCGAGCGCTCAGGAGGATACGCGTCTTGCTCCTCGCCGGGATGCCTGGATGATGCGCCTCTCCAGGCGCCTGCATGCGCCAGAGCAGGGATCGGGTGACCCGATCCAGGCAGAGGGGCAGGAAGACGCCTGGGAAGCGCTCAAAGGGCGGCTCCATGTGGTGTTGGTGGCGGGACAGGCACCCGACGCCCAGACCGCCGCACTGGTGTTGTTGGAGACGGTTCCAGAGATGCATCGCTTCCGTCGGCTGCCCAGAGCGGATGCCACGCTCTACCGGCTGTTTGCGCCAGAGGAGCGGCAGAGCGCTCATGCCAGACTGACCCAACTGCTCAAGGCGGCTCCCGTCATGACCCAGCAGCTTGATCCAGCGCTCTATGCTACGCTGCTGTTTCTCCGCGCCCAAGCCTTCGAGCAGATCAAGACCCAGCCACCAGCTACCCTAGGGGGGCGGCTCAGCCGCGTTTTCACCGGGTAGGGTCAGAAGAAGCGCATGCTTTGTCAGCCAGAGACCGACCAGCTTCACGTCGCTTGGTGGGGGATGATACGCTCGCTCGTTCCAGACCGACAACTCGTTGCGCATCCCGTGGGACTCGCATCATTTTTGGCGCTCCTGGAACCATGCGCGTATCCTCCTCGTGCCATTGTTTGACTGGTGGAGTTGTTACCAAGCATCTTTTGTTCAAGCATAGAGTATATGTCAAGTGGAGAGGTGACACTCTCCATCCCCTGTTAGCATGCAGGTTGCTCTGGGGGGCGTGGGGTGCTATCCTGAACGCTGTTGAGCTGACGGAAAACACTCCGTGGGGTGAGAGTGTTTGGGCCGACCGGATCCCCCTGTGAGACACCACGCTCGTTCCCCTGTTTGGTCGACCGTTCGCACTGCTCAACTGAGGAGGCAAGTTTGCCTAACTCGGATCGGTGAATGAGTCATTCTTGCCCGAACAGCGCACCCAGGCATTGTAGCAAATTGGTTCGTGTCTTGTGAACAGGAGGGGGGCATGGCCGCTTCTACTCCTCGGTTTGTCGGTCTGGATGTTCATAAGCAATCTATTGTCGTCAGCGCCGTCGATGCCCACCAGCAGGTCCTCCTTCCAGCCCGGCGTGTGTCGTTGGCAGAGTTTGAATCGTGGGCAGCAGCCCATTTGCTCGCCACCGATGCGGTGGTGCTTGAAGCTAGCACCAATGCCTGGCAATTCTACGATCTGCTTGCACCTTTGGTCGCCTCGGTGACCGTAGCCCATCCGTTCTTGATCAAGCTCATTGGTCAGGCGCGGGTCAAGTCGGACGGGCGGGATGCCCTGCATTTGGCGAAGCTCCTGGCGGCCAACCTGATCCCTGCCGTCTGGGTACCTCCGAAGCCCGTGCGGGAATTGCGCGCGATCCTGGCCCACCGCCGTCGCTTGATCGAGCAGCGCACAAGGGCACGCAACCGGCTTCAAAGCATGCTGCATCGGCACAATCTACCCCCCCAGCGGGTGATCCGTTTACCACCGAGCAGCGCACCTGGTGGACAAGTTTGCCGTTATCTGCCCTTGAGCAACTCCAAATGCGTCAGGAACAGGCCTTGCTGGAGAGCCTGGCTCCGCTGATCAAGGAACTGGAAGCAACGCTGGCCCACCTCTCGACCGACGAGCCGTGGGCCAAACCGATGGCCTTGCTGCTTCAATTGCCCGGCGTTGGTCTGGTGACCGCTTTGACTACGCTGGCCGCCATTGGCGACATTACCCGCTTTCCTTCTGCCAAGAAATTGGTGGGCTACAGCGGGCTGGGCAGCAGTGTCTCGGCGACCGGGCAGACGTATCGCACAGGTGGTATCACCAAGCAGGGACGACGGGATCTGCGAGCGGTACTCGTTGAAGCTGCCTGGATTGCCGTGGAACATCACCCGCTCTGGAAGGCACGCTTCGAGCGCCTGGCAGCCAGGACGGGCAAAAAGAAAGCCATTATCTCTATCGCCCGCAAACTCCTGGTGGTGATGTGGCAAGTCCTGACCCACCAGGAGGCGGATCGCTTTGCCGACGTGGAGGCCGTGGGGCGAAAGTTTATGAAGTGGGGCGACGTCCATCGCACGGCGACCCACCGGGGTCTGTCCTGGGCGCAGTTTGCCAGGCAGCAACTGACGGTCGTCGGCTTGGGCGCTGACCTGGAAACGCTCGTCTACAAAGGGCACCGCTACACGTTGCCATCCGCAGCGGCTGGCTCTGGATAAGCTGGTAAAGCAAGACAGCAGAAAGGAGAGGCGCGGCACTCATTCCTGGTCACCGGGAAGGAGCAGGAGGGGATGGTTTCTCTCAAAGAGACTTTTCCTTCCCTCTTGACAATCCCCCCTCATCGGTGAAGGGGATGGGAATTCTTGCGCCCTTTCTTTAACGGCGAAGCGAGCCCGCAGAGACGTGCCCCTGAGACGGTCCATCGGCAACCGCCCCATCGAGAACCCACTGGCCGCCAAGCTTGCTCGTTCCCTTCTGGGGCACATAGCCGATTTGGGCAGTGTCAAAATACCGGCGGAGCAACTTTTCAACCTGCTCCTGAATCTCTCGCGCCAGAGTCATTGTGAAAAAGCGGATGGTAGATTGCTCGCTGCTCAGCAGCAGCAGCACCCGCGGGTCCTCTGGATCGACGGCGGGCTGAAGCCGTTCCAGATGGTGGCGCCGAGCCAGAGACAGCCGAGGTTGCAGAGCCTCACACACAAAACCCCAGAGAACCTGCACGCTTCGACGTTGCTCCCCATCAGGGACAGTGCTTTCCAGTCGCGCCAATCTGGCGACATCAATCCGCTCTACCCCGTCCAACTCTTCCACTTCCTCTGCTCCCTCCTGAGGAGTCATCAGTCTCGCTTCCTCTGCCCTCTGCTGAAGAGGTAAGCCTGCTGTGCCCTCAGAGCTTCCTGCCTGCGCTTCAGATGGCACTTCGGGGCCTTCTGTCTCCTGCGGCTGGGCCACCGACTGATGCCAGGCAGTAAATAATGGCGCCTGCTCGATATTGCCTGATGGCTGTACAGACGGCTTCTGCCGTTGGGCGGCCACAGCAAACTTTTCCTCATCTTCTCGCTTGAGGCGCTCGATGTCCCAGCCCAGGTCTTTCGCTTCGGCCCCTAACTCACGCATAATGGTGATATAGTAGCCCGTGGGATTTTGAATGGGATTCCCCAACGCTTGCTCTTGGCGGAGCCGCGTACGGCCTCGATAGGCAAGCGCCACCATTTTTTCTAGCGGCGCTCCAGCGTCAAGGAGGGCATCCAGGATCGTCCTGGTTCCTGCCGCAGCATTGCTGCCTCGGAAATCCTCTTTGATCAGCGTTTGAACAACCCCACCTGCCTGGGCCAGAGCCTCAGCCAGTGCTTTTTCACGGTCACTTTTTACTCGCTTGCTTCCTGCCACACGAGTGGTGCGGTGGGCATTTCCTTTCTCTCGTGTCGCAGGTTCAGATAGCTCTGATGGTTCCTGGGTACCTGGAGGGAGGGCAGAGAGAGAGATTTCCGTTGCTGAATCATTCCTTGTTTGTTTCTGTCGTTCGTCTGCGATCGTTCGATAGGTATTAGTATTCAAAGTAATAGTAGAAGGAACGATTTCGTCTGCCATTTTGGCAGAGTAGTATGACTGCCATTTTGGCAGACCACTATGAGTGTCATTTTGGCAGTCTGAGTCCTCTGCTATCACGTCTTCATTGTAGTCTTGGCTCCCCGCTGGAGACGCCTGGCTCAATGCATGGAGGACAGCCAGTTCCGCTTCTTTCTCTGCCACAAGGTGGTCATCTTCAGGCACTGGCGGATCGTCGAGCGCAACCAAGTATAAACTGCTGGTCTGGACACCGTGGCCCAATTTGGCGTCATAGCGGTGACGAGGCAGTATCTTGACAAACCGCTCCAACGCGCGGTTGAGAAAATGGCCCTCGGCATCGCGCTCAATGAGGCGATGAATGGTGCGCGCGGACACCCCACAGCGGCAGGCCAGTGTTTCGACCGAAGGGTAACACTCCTCCCGTAGCTCCCCGGTGGTCGGATCCGCGTAGCAAAAGCTCCGCAGTACCGAGATGAAGGAGAAAAACAGCGGGCCTTCGCGGGGCAGCCACTTTCGGAGCAGGTACTGGTGGCCCAGTGCTGCCCGGCGGGGATCGTAGTAAAAGCCGCGAATGCGATCCTGACTCGCAGCGGCAGGTGGGAGCTTCTCCCTGACAGCCCCGCGCTCTGGCGGAGGAGCTGGGTTCTTCGTAGATAGCGCTCGTGTCATACAACCCCTCATCCTTACAGGTGTCTTGACACGGGTCTGCTTATAGCGGTGACCCCAAACATTGAGCCATTTGGAAAAATTTCTTGGGAGCGAAACCGCTCCAGAGCGCTGACACGAGTGTCACTAGAGGCTCAATCCTTTGATGCGTCTCTATAAGGTCTATAATCTGAGAGACAAAAGCATCCCGTGCCGGGGAACAATGTTCCCCTGCTTGTTCGCGCCACCAGTGGTTCCAGCTCGCCAAAGTCAAGAACACTGGCTGGCGTTTTTCTTTCTGAGCTTGATCCCTTAAGGGATCAAGCTTTTTCTTCTCTGTCTGCTATGGTGTACCTCGGACTAGGCTGCAAGGTATGGCGTTTTGCAACCCTGGTCAGCACGTGATTCAAGGGCACTGGCGGACAAACCATGGAGCGCATCAGGACGACAGCACCCCCGTTGGAAGCGGTCAAGCGAGAAGTTCGCCAGGCGATAACCTGAATCGCGTTTCTCTACTTAATACTCCCCTTGATGGATCCCGATGAGCATCGCCAAGACAAGATGGTGGTCTGGATGTACAGTTTGCACGAAGGCGCTTGCGCGTACATACAGTTCAAGCAGATGTGTCAGGAAAAAGACCAACCCGCTTGAACACTGGTCCGAACTCTCGCGTTATGCACAGGCGAACGTAGCGGTAAGCACATGCCAGATGAGCCTGTCTGTCAATCGCAGTTTCCCTCCCCATAGTCTTAACATGAGGTGTACGTCCTTTCAAGGGGGGCAAAAGCACCCTCGTGGGAGCTTTTTCACCTCGTGTTATTTGAGTTTTTCTAGGATTGATGCACCCTCGCGGCTCGGAAACTCCCCCGACCCTGACGGGGTTTTTTCCCCCGACCCTGACGGGATCTTCCCCCGACCCTGACGGGGGGACTTTTGGGGCCCGTGCTCATACCCAGTTTTGTCGTCCTGCTCAACCGGCCCCAGGTTTAACTTTTGCTGGTGATGCACCGTCCCCCGTCGCGAAAATTCCCCCGACCCTGACGGGGTTTGATCACTTTTCCTTCAGCCGCGATCAGACTCCTCCATGTGGTACCGCTCGCCCGTTTGGTCGGGGAGCAGTTCACGGCGCCCTCCGCCAGGCAGCCTGAGGCGATATTGTTGGATCAGATCCTCGGGAGGAAGAATTTGCCAGACCGAAGCTAGCCAATCTTTTCCCCATTGGGGCTTGTGTTCATCGACCGGCGTCAAGCACACACAGGACCCAATGATCTTTCTCCGACAGAGATGATCTAAGGCGTCGTGGATGCGCTTCACAAACCGATCCGTCAGATGTTTGCGATCGATGGTGATGACACTGGCGGTTAAGAGATCCTCCATGACGATAGGCTCGGCATATGTCTGCCTTTGGGCTTGCTGACGCCATCGTTCCACCAGATAGAGTGCGAGGCGAAGCTCATGCTGATCATTCTGCGGGACCAGTTCAAAGATGCGTCGATCAATTTCGGCAAAGGTCCAGTTGTCGTAGTCCTCATAGCTATTGACCCAGGGGCCAGGTGACAGATACACCCCAACATCGGCTTCTTTCCATTCAATCTCGGCGGTTACTGGGCCGACCCGCAGGTAGGGACCATCGACGCGAATGGTCATGACCCTCCCTTTGACGCGCACGGTATGAGACCCGCGCAGATAATAATGTTGAAGGAGTTCCAGGTCTTGTCTGACCTGCTTCTTGTGACTATCCCGGTAGCCATCCGAATGTTTCTTGATTCCGCCAGGTTGTGTGGCGCGCGTGAGTTTCTCAATGCCGCGCCACGCCAGGATCTCATCATACCGAAGGGCCGCATCACCGTTTTTACTTAAACGCCCCTCGCGTCGCCGTTGATTCCATAGCCCCAACGCAATGCGGGCTGTTAGCACCGTGCTATCGCCCAGCAAATGGAGGCGCTTGATGGCATCGGTGACACTCATCGGGTGCTTGGGATCGCCGAAATAAATGGCTAAATCATCCGGGGAGGAGGCAAATCGGTAGACATCATCTTCAGTCGTCCAGTAGTCTGGCCCTGCCAGCGTGGCCTCGCGTACCGCTGTATCTTCTTGATAGGCCGGCACTTCGATGAAATCCTCCGCAAGAAAAGGCGTTCCCCTCGGTGCGAGCGCTCGCTTTCCTCTGGGCAGGTTCCCTTCCACCTTCGCCGGGGATTCTAACAAGAGGCCAGTCAGCATGGGGGCATCAATCACACCCGTGCTGCCTCCAGCCTGTTTTGCTGCTTGGTGGGCATCGAGATAGAAGTTTGCTAGCTTCTGGGCAGACTCAATGAACCGTTGCACCTGGGCCTGGTAGGCTTCCCGCTGCTGGTGATGTCGGGTGATCATGCGCGTGAGTGCTTCGGCTTGCTGGCGGGCCCGCTCCAACTGTCGGAGTTGCGTCTTGAACTTCTGTCGATCAGACGCCTCGCGGGTCTTCAACAATTGAGCTTGCAGTTCATTCCGATGCGCTTCATAACTCTCAGGGGTGGAACACACCTCTAAGAGCGCATCGTAGGGCCACCAGGCGGCAGGGGCAGCTAAGGCTTTGAGCAGATCACTCATCTGTTGCCAGATTCTCCGCGCCTCAGGGTCCAGGGCAGCGAGCGAATATTTACGCCAGCCATCCTCATCAGCAATCAAAGCAGCCTCCCCAAATTGAGGAGGAGGGAGGAGTTGCGCAGAGTAGAGTTTCGCTGGGGTATTCGGCAAGCGCAGGTGAGCCTTCTCAGAAAGCTGAAAAGCAAAAACAAGCCGCTCCGGAACAATGAATTGCCAGCTCTCTGGGGAGAGCGCCTGCTGCTGATCATCGGTTCCCGTGTTCTCAAAGAGCGGCACCCACACCCAGACATCGGCTTGCGGTTCGCGGATCCACATGGCTTGTGGGCGAAGCTCATTCGCTGGGAGATGCAGCATAGAGACCTCATCCTCTCTTGGCAGAAGTGCCAGAGCAAGATTAACCCGATGTGCAAGTTGTTTGATTTAAGCCACCAGCCGCTCCAGTTGCAGCGGCGGAGCCTGAACGTGTAGATTGAACAAGACTGCCAGCGTGTGCATCAGCACCATCCGCAACAGGCGATTGCGCTGATGCCACAGGTCACTCGCCCACACCCGCTTGGCCTAGCAGCGCTCGACCAAGTGCCCAAAGACGGTATCAATCTAATAGCGCACTCGGCCCAGCACAGCACTCCAACTGTGGGCCGGGGCATGCTTGGCGCTGCGAAAGGGCGGGACCAAGCAGATACCCTGGCGGCGCAGGATATCCTTGAGCTTGGGCAGCCAGGAGTTGCGATCCCCCAAGAGCAGACCCTGACTGCCATCGGTCAGATCGAGGGTCACGTCGCCTTCATGGAGGTTGCCTGGGGCTAACTGCATCTGCGTAATCACCCCCGGCCAGCACACGCGGGCATGCAGGCGAAAGCCATAAAACGTTTGCCGGGCGGTATGATCTTTGCCCTAGCTTGCCTCGCCTCGAAAGCGACGGCAGCGATAGGCGCGAGCGAACTGACAGACCGGCACCGCAAAGCTCTCCACGAGGGCGACCGTTGGGTCATAGGGCAAGAGCTGGTCGCGCACGGCGCACCACAGGCGTTCTTTGACGACCCACAGATTGGCGGCTTGACGGACGAAGGTGGTGCGGTTCAGGTAGGCCAGGGCCGGGAAGAAGGCGGTCCAATGCCGTCGAAAGGAGGTAAACAACGCTTTGTCCTGGTTCAGTCCCAGGTAGGTGCCGACCACTTCCATCGTGAGTACCTCACTATCGGCCAGCTTGGGCGCGGGGCCGCGTTGCCGCAGCCGCTTGCCTTCGGTCACCTTGGGCAAGAGATCGTCGATCAGGCAAAACCATGCGATAATCAGATCATCCAGGTTCATCGGTCTCCTCCTCAGAAGGTAGTTTGGTCTGAGGACAGTAGACTGCATGAGCCTGCTTCTTGTCTAAAACAACTTGCACATCGGGTTAGTTAGGAAAAGAGCCCATCAGTTGCCACTCGGAGCAGACAGCCTGTCCGGGGAATGGGATCCTTGATGCCTGCACTTTAAGCTATCGCCGGGCAGAGAAAGCGGGCTAAGGTGTCTGGGACGCCGCCCCTTCTCATCAGGGTCGTCTGGTTTCTCCCCTAATTGGCCACATAGCTTCAGCCACCGAGCTGGCGCGTGCTAGCGCAGCCAGGCTGGGCGGCGCTAGCACGATGCGGTATGACGCCCTATAAGCGCGGCAGCCCCAGCACATGCTGGCTGATGTAGTTCAGCACCAGATTGTTGGAGACCGGAGCTACGCGATAGAGCCGCGTTTCGCGGAACTTGCGCTCCACGTCATACTCGACAGCAAAGCCATAGCCGCCGTGCGTATCCAGGCAGACGTTGGCCGCCTGCCAGGAGGCATCGGCGGCCAGCAGCTTTGCCAGATTGGCCTCCGCCCCACACTTCTCGCCCTGGTCAAAGAGCCAGGCAGCTTTATAGCGCATCAGGTCGGCAGCCTCAATCGCGCCGTATGCCTGCGCGATGGGAAACTGCACACCCTGGTTCTGCCCGATGGGCCGACCAAAGACCTCGCGCTGGCGGGCATAGGTCGTCGCCCGCTCGATAAACCAGCGGCCATCGCCGATGCACTCGGCGGCAATCAAGATGCGCTCGGCGTTCATCCCGTCGAGGATATAGCGGAACCCCTTGCCTTCCTCGCCGATCACGTTTTCCGCCGGCACCTTCAGGACGTCGAACTAGATTTCGTTA
>JBJKSJ010000362.1:0-7507 GCA_046704085.1 Ktedonobacterales bacterium
CATCGGCTCGGAGCGCCAGGCGCCAAACGACACGCGCATCGCGTAGGGCTGCGCCTGGCTCTGCTTCCAGCGCCGGTAATCCTCGGCAAAGGCTTCCACATCGGCCAGTCGCTCGAAGAACCCGTCCGAGCCATCCGGCAGCCGGACCCGATAGCCTTGGCGCGCCGTAGACGGCAGCGCAACGGCGCTGCCCACGCCCTCAGGCCCCACTGGTGCGTATTGGTCTTGCCTCAATTGGAGGCATACACATTCAGATTGCTGAATACGGCTTCCCCAGGACCAGTGGTGTCCGTTTCAGAGACAAAGCCAACGTCACCTGTTGCATACGCTGCGTCCTGCACGAGAGTCAAAAACATACTGTTCACATAGAACAGAAGCTCGTTTCCATGCACAATCACTTGCAAGATGTTCTGACTTAAAAGACCCCGGTGTATGGCTGGTGAATTCGTCCAAACTTGGAGAATATCGGGCGCACCCCATTTCCTAAGTTGGTAGTTACCCGCGACGCCAACTTCAAAGAAATACCCTTGATTGTTGCTCAGGCGGAACACCAGGCCACCTGAGTACCCTCGCTGAAGGACCATTTGGACAGTAATGGTGACGTTCTGGAATGCTTTATCGGACTCCTTGCAGAGTTGTCCAGCGTTCCCCTGAGAAGGCGCAGCGACATGGACATGATAGCCATTGGCGGCAAAGAAGCAAGAGGCGCCATCATTCGTCCAGGTCGTGTCATCAACGTTGCCAGCCGTCAAGAGATCGGAGTATCTTGGTGTACCCGTCGTGGCAGTCTGGAGCACACCCACGGTAGCTTGTGCCTGGGTGGTCGCTGTAGCAAGAACGTTGGCCTCTGCTGTCCCTTGCGCATTCGCGGTAGCCGTACCGCTGGTATCTCCACTGGTGGGGGCCTGCCCCTGCATCATGGAGGTATAGACGAGAATGCCACCGCCAATGACGAACACAATCAGGAGTGCAGACAGAATGGAGAAGAGGGCCATCCGTCCTCTTTTTCGTCTCTGTTGGCGAGTTGGCAGGGGGGCAAGTGGAGGGGACGTGGGAGGAGTGCCTGATTTTCCTGCCTCAAAGGGTAGGGTGAGGCTGCCGTCAGATGGTGAACTATTCGATGCGGTATTAGAGGCGCTCTTCCCTGCGGGAACGGTCGGTGGGATGCCACTTGCCCAGCTTTCAGGCGCGCCCGGTGGGGCCGGGATAGTACCTGCCTGTAGCGCTCCCTGTATCTGGGTGGTTGGCAGATGTCCAGGCTGGACTGATGGTGATGGTGGGGTAAGTTGCGTGGGCGCGGAATAGATTGATCCCGCTCCGGCCTGCTCTGGCTGAGCAGCGTTGGGCGCCATAGGCGCGCCAGAGGTCGAAAACGTAGTGGGCGTCGCCTGAAATGCCTGCTCCAGCGCGTTGACAAATGCCCGCACGCTGCCAAAGCGATCTTTTGGCTCCTTCGAGAGTGCCGTCATGACGACCTGCTCAAGGATGGGCGCGATACCTGGCAGCTTCTCGCGCAGCAGGGGCGGGGGTGACAACACCTGCTGGGTGGCAACCTCCAATGGCGAGCCATGAAAGGGCGTATCTCCGCTGAGCCACTCGTAGACTACGACCGCCAGCGCGTACTGATCGCTAGCCTGTACTGGCTTGCCGCGCAGTTGCTCTGGAGCCGCGTAGCTCGCCGTTCCGGCGAACCCCTGCGTTTTTAAATCGCTGGTGGTCTGGGCAAAAGTGGCGATGCCAAAGTCGCTGAGCAAGACCTCGTTGTTGCGTCCCACCAGCATGTTTTCGGGCTTGATGTCGCGGTGAATCAATCGCTGATCGTGGGCATATTGCAACGCCTCGCCGGCCTGTTTGATATGGCTCAAGATGGTTGCTGGCGGCAATAGGCTGCCTTTGGGGTGTCGCTGGCGCAGCGTGCCGCCTGGCGCGTAGTCCATTACCAGATAGGGAGTGCCATCCTGGACAGCAAAATCAAAGACCCGAATGATGTGCGGGTGGATGAGGTTTGCGATGATGCGTGCCTCTTGCTGGAAGTGTTCAGCGTCGGCGGTTGCCAGGTGCGCATGTAGGATTTTTACTGCCGCCTTGGTGGCGAGGGTCAGATGCTCAGCCAGATAGACCTCGGCAAAGCCGCCGCGCCCCAGCAATTGCAGCAAGCGATAATTGCCAAACTGTTTCTCTATAAGATCAGCCATAGCAAAACTACCCCTTCATATCGCCTGGCAATGCATGTGCTGGGCAAAACTCGCCCAGCTTTGGATGCTATTGTAAGGTAACTAAGCAGGCGTGTCAATGGGTTGGTTGGCGAGGCATCCCCACGAGATGTGCCCCATATAGCCAGGGTACGGATCAGGTCCAGGGAGCAGCCGTTTGACACATCTTGTGCAGCCTGCTAGAATTGCCTGGAGCAACCGATCATGTGAAAACACACAGCAGGAGGAACGGGGCATGGCGCAGAAACTGACCGGAACCCTTCTTGGAACGCTTTCAGGCCACAAAAATCGGGTGAATGGGGTGGCCTGGTCGCCCGATGGCCGCCTCGCCTCCGCGAGTTGGGATGGCACGACCCGCATCTGGAACCCCTCCGATGGAACCGTCCTTGCCTCGCTGGACATGCAGAGCGAGTTCGAGGCTGCCAGTGACACCCTGGTGTATGCAGTGGCCTGGTCGCCCGATGGCCGCTTGCTGGCCGATGCCAGGTCTTTCCTGCGGGTGGGCCTCTGGGAGAGCGCCACCGGCCAATCCCTCGCCGTCCTCGACCACGAGTACGATGTGCAAGCGGTGGCGTGGTCGCCCGATGGCCGTCGCCTGGCATCCGGCGATAACAATGGGACCGTGAGCCTCTGGGATGCCAGCGGCCAGCCGCTCTCTACACTGACCGGCCATATCAAGCCGGTGTACTCGGTGTCCTGGTTGCCCGATAGTCGTGGCCTGGCCTCTGCCAGTCAAGACAAGACTGTGCGCCTGTGGGACACCACCACCGGCCAGCCCTTTCACGTCTTGTCGGGCTATGCCAACGCGGTGCGCTCGGTGGCCTGCGCGCCCAATGGCCGCCTGCTGGCATTTTCTGGTGTCCTGGACGAGATACAGCTTTGGGATATGACCACCGGAAAGCCGCTTGCGCCCCTGAAAGGCCATGCGAGCATTGTGTGGAAGGTAGCCTGGTCGCCCGATGGCCGTTATCTGGCCTCTGGCAGCGATGACCAGACGGTGCGCGTCTGGGATGCCAATAACGGCCAGACCCTTGCCGTCCTGACGGGCCATACCGCCGGGGTGCATGGGGTGGCCTGGGCGCGCGATGGTCGCCTGGCCTCATGCGGTGAAGACCGGACCGTGCGCGTCTGGTGGCTGCAATAGATCATATTTCCCTCTGTTCGAGGAGCGCCTCTCTTGCGCTTGCCCTGCCCGCGCTGGACACCTGAGCGCCCGACACCTTCATTCGCCGCCAGGGGCGCGCCGCCCGGAAACTCGCTCTGCTGGTCGGGGCGCGCGATGGGGCGGGGAGTCCGCGCAGGCGGACTTGGTGGCGCCCGTAGGCGCCCTTAGCCGCGAATTTATTCGCCGAACCTGGGGGCTGTCCTGTCCTTTTGGCCGAGGGCGTGTTGTGGCGCGCGTGATACAATCAGAAGAGTCCCATCTTCTAGAGGAGCCACATCACCGCATGGCGCGCAATCGCACGCTGATCACCGTCTCGCTGGCCGTCTGCGCGGCCTATATCGGCATTGGCATGGTCGTGCCCGTGCGCGTGTTGTACGCGCAGTCCCAGGGCGCCTCGCTGGCAATCATCGGGGCGATGGCCTCGGCCTATCTCGTCTCGAACTTCCTGTTTCAATACCCCAGCGGCTGGCTGGCCGACCGCTGGGGGCGCAAGCCCATGCTCATCGGCAGCCTCTTGGGCCAGGCGGCCCTCTCGCTGATCTACCTCTTCATTGCCGACCCGCTGCTCTTTGTCCTGCTGCGCTTCGCCGAAGGCATGGTCGCTGCCGCCTTTCTGCCCTCCGCGCGGGCCTTGATCGCGGACGACGTGCCCCCGGAAAAGCGCGGCGAGGCGTATGGCATCTTCGGCGCTTTTTTCAACGCTGGTTTCCTCTTTGGCCCGGCGCTGGGCGGCCTGGTCGGCGGCCTGGGCTACGCGCCCCCGTTTATCGGCGCGGCCCTCTTCCGGCTGGTGGCGCTGGTTCTGGTCGTCGCACTGATTCGCGAGCCAGCGCGGCAGCAGCAGCAAGAAGAGGCCGCGCCGGTTCCGCTGCGCGCGCTCTTTACCATGCCCCTCTTTGGCAGCTATCTGCTGGCCTTTGGCGACTTCCTCTACGTCGGCTTCGACATCGCGCTCGTCCCGATCTGGATGCACGACCATCTGGGTGCGTCAATCACCTGGATCGGCGTCTCCTATATGCTCTGGTCGGTTCCGGGGATTCTGCTCGCCCCGTTCGCCGGGCGCATCGCCGACCGCCGTCGGCGCTCGACCATGATGCTGATCTTCGGCTTGAGCCAGGTGCCGCTCTATCTGATCTATGGCCTCGCCAACGTCTTCTTCCTGGTGGCCGCGCTCTACGTCGTGCATGGCACGCTCTACGCCTTTATCCAGCCCGCCGTTGACTCGCATGTGGCGACAGCAGCCGCCAGCCAGGCGCGCGCCCGCATCATGGGCCTCTACTCCGCCTTCGGCCTCTTCGGCGGCTTCGTCGGCGCCAACGGCTTCGGCCTCCTCTATGGCTGGAACTTCCGCGCGCCGCTCTTCGCCATTGGCCTGGGCTATGGCCTCTGCGTCTTGATCGGCGGCCTGCTGATTCGCCGGGCAGAGGCGAAGTATCGCTGGCTGTATCAGCCAAGGGGAGGCTGATACTCGTTTCCCGTTTCCTGACAGAAAAAACTGCCGCCGGACCGAGCCTGGCTCGGTCCGGCGGCGGTATCGTCTTGCGGTGTCCTCCCGCGCCAGCGGGAGGGGGTGAAGCGGTTATTCGGCGCTGACCATCTCAGCGACCTCTTTGCGGCGCGGCTCCGGGCGGGTGCCGGGGCAACGCTGCGCCAGGGCATGGGCAACGAGCGGCAGGGTCAGAGTCGCATCCGTGCTGGAGGCCACGCTTTCCTGCGCGGGCAGCGCCTCGGCTGCCCCCAGCGCGATGCTGTAGCGGTGGGCCAGCGGCGCCTGGCTGAGCCGCGCCGCCTGGCGCAGCAGGTCGGCGGGCGCGGCAGAGCCATTGCCCACCAGAATCACACCTGAATGCAGCGCCCCCGTGAGCAGCCCGGCCACCTCCAGCGCGTCGCCAGTGGCGTCGAACTGGATGTTCCCCGTGCCCAGCGCGCGCGCTCTTGCCAGCGCCGCCCCAAAGGGACTGCTGGCGATGTCGGGCGCGTAAAGCGGGATGCCCGCCTCTGCTGCTGCCTGAATCACACCCTTGCGCGGGGCTATGTGACGCAGGGCCGCGCCCAGACGGCGGAAGAAGGCGCTGGTTGTCAGCGTGGTTTCCGCGCCCAGCGTGGCGCTGAAGTCGATCAGCAGTGTTTCCGTCTGGCGCAGGTCTTCAAGGGACGCGCAGACCTCGCCGCTGCCCGCGTAGCCGCTGGCGAGCAGTTCGGCCTCGCTGGCCTGTCCGGCGGCGTCATAGTGCAGGACGCCGCGCGCCTCGTGCAGATCGTGGAAGAGATTTTCGGCGCTGACGACCAGCCCATCGATGGCGCGATGCTCGATCAGAAAGACGAGCAACTCGCGCAGCCCGGCGGGAATCAGCGGGCCGGAAGGCCCCAGCACAATCGTGCAATCGGGATCGCGCACCATGCGCTCCCACAGGTTGAGCGCGGCGCTGAGCTTGCGCCCTTCGCCGCCCAGCCCGCTGAGCTTGTCGAGCAGGCCGCTGATCGAGGCCGTCGGGTTGACCTGGATCGGCTCGGTTGGGCGCAGTGACGCCACGCCGCCAGCAAGCGGGGACGGATGGGCGTGCTTTTTCGCGCCGTTGGTCTTGCCGTTGCCATTGGGCTTGCTTTGCGCCGGATCGGGCGCGTTGGCGCCATAGGTGCCGTAATCTGGCGTCACCCCGTATTGCGGCCAGATCATCCGGCCCGTGCTGACCTCCTCATCGCGCTGTGCCAGATGCTCGCGTACCCCGTCTCGCTTCTCCGCCAGGGAGGTCAGGTCTTCGGCGCGGCGCCCGGCGGCGCGCATCAGCGGTTGGCCGGTTTCGGCGTCGCTGCCAAAAGACCCGTGATGTGGCCCGTGAAAGCTGAGGCCGCGCTGCAACAAGACGCGGTCCATCTCTTCAACTTCCAGGGCTTTTTTGATGTACTCGATGGCGGCCTCGTGGTCGAAATTGCGGCACGAGAAGATGTCCATCGTAAAGTAGTCGAGTTCGGGGAAGGTGTGGATAGCGATATGGCTCTCGGCGATGACGACCAGGCCGGAAACACCAGAGTACTCCGGGTCGGGAGCCTGGTACTCGAACATGTATGGCCCGCCGATCTTCGTCATGCCGATGGCGCGAGGATAATCGTTGAGGAGTTGTTCAATCAGAATACGGTCGCCAAGTTTCTGGGTGTTGCACTTGCTCCCATCGATAATGAGGTGAGGGCCGAACAACTTCACGCTCCTTACACGGCTCTAGAGCCGCTAACTATTGCCTGTGTGGAAGCAGGCGATATACCAGGAGAGATAGCTCCCGATCAACGTATTGGGCAGTTTGCGGGTCGTCAGCGTACTGCCATCGGTACTCATAAATCGTCCTTTCAAACTCCGACAAAAACACCCCTAAAAACACGCGCAGGCGCATGTTTTGCCAGGGCCAGCCCAGCCAGGGGTGCGCGGATGTCCGTTCGGCCAAAAGCCTTCGCGGCTGGAAGCCCCCTGCCACCTCTGGCGCGGGTTGGCTCCAACAGCTACAAGGTACTGGTGAAAGTATAGCATAATTGGGCAAGTCATCGCAAAGTGAGCGATGCGATGCGCGCTCCCAGGGGGGACGGTATTTTTACCGTTTTTTGCATCCACGATCAGAAGATATGCTGAGAGCGTACCCGATTCCCCGGATACCCTCTTGACATCCGTAGAATGGGTGTTCTATAATAGGAGCGCAGTGGAGTGGGTGTTCCCCATTGGCGGAACCCGCTCCGTTCTCGTCTTCAGCGCATCTCCGCGCGCTTCCCATGTCTGAGGGGGCCGCAGCCACCATCTGGCTATGGCCCCCTCTTTCTTGCCTGCTAACAGCGTCGTAATGCGATAGAATGAATTGTGCGAAAGAAGATCAGTGAGAGCAATAGGCTCTCGTGGTTCGCGTGTTCTCTCTAAAGGAGGTCTCTCATGTTGCCATTGCGTATTCGCGTCATATTGCCGTTCTCCGATCATGTTTTAGGTCGGCTGATTGAATCAGCCGGGTCAGGCAACCAGACCTCCGCGCCGGAGGGGGCGCCGCCCCCGCTGGGGAACACGCCCCCGGCATCGCTGGCCGAGGCTGCCGCCCAGGGGCAGCGCAAGGCTGCCTGGCGGTTGATCCAACTCATCACGGATGATGACTACGAC
>JBJKSJ010000363.1:0-28301 GCA_046704085.1 Ktedonobacterales bacterium
CGGGGTTGCAGTAGAGGCACCGCTCGCTGCGGTCGCGGTTGGTGTCGCTCCATCACTTACCAGGGGCGAGGTTCCAGCCTGCGTTGGGGGTTGGCTGGAGCTAGTCTGGTTGGCAGGACTATTGAAAGGCGTCACAGCGACCAGCGCGGCCCCGCCCCCGAACAGGACAGTGCCGATGATGGCAAGGGCCACTTTGCTCTGAAACAGGAGTATGAGCCTACTCATGTGTAGCAGACCCTCCTTTGCTGAGAGGAACAAGCTCCTACTAGCAATCTGCAACCGTTTCTCTGCCTGCACGGCTTTGTTGCGTTGCTGCTATTATAGAGCCATTACTCATGGCTCTATGACGCCCTGATGAGCCAACTAGCCCATATTTCCTACAGCGGGATGTTACCGTGTTTTTTGGGAGGGGTGGTGTCGCGCTTGTTTTTGAGCATTTCGAGGGCGCGAATGAGCTTGGGGCGGGTGGCGCGCGGCTCGATGATTTCATCGATGTAGCCACGCGCGGCTGCTTCGTAGGGGTTGGCAAACTTTTCCTGGTAGTAGGCGATCAGTTCCTGACGGCGCGCGGCGGGGTCTTCGGCGCGCTCGATCTCGTCTTTGAAGAGGATGTTGACGGCGCCTTCCGGCCCCATGACGGCGATCTCAGCGGTGGGCCAGGCGTAGTTGATGTCGCCGCGCACGTGTTTGCTGCTCATCACGTCGTAGGCGCCGCCGTAGGCTTTGCGTGTGATGACAGTGATCTTCGGCACGGTGGCCTCGCAGTAGGCAAAAAGGAGCTTGGCGCCGTGCCGGATGATGCCGCCCTGCTCCTGGCCGAGGCCAGGCAGGAAGCCAGGCACGTCCTCAAAGGTGATCAGCGGGATGTTGAAGCAGTCGCAGAAGCGCACAAAGCGCGCGCCTTTGTCCGACGAGTTGATGTCCAGCACGCCGGCCAGATGGCTGGGCTGCTGGCCGATGATGCCGACAGAGCGGCCATTCAGGCGCGCAAAGCCCACGATGATGTTGCGGGCGTAATGCTCCTGCACCTCGAAGAACTCGCCATCATCGACGACGCGGCGGATGATCTCGGCCATATCGTAGGGCTTGTTGGGGTTGTCGGGGATGATGTCATCCAGCGCCTCGTCTACGCGGTCGGGCGAGTCGTTGGGTTCGAGACGCGGCGGGTCTTCGACGTTGTTGGAGGGGATATAGCTCATCAGCTTGCGAATCTGATGCAGACAGGCGGCCTCGCTGGGCGCGGAGAAGTGCGCGACGCCGCTGATGGCGTTGTGGACACTCGCGCCGCCGAGTTCCTCAAAGGTGACATCCTCATGGGTGACGGTCTTGACGACGTTAGGGCCGGTGACAAACATGTGGCTGGTTCCCTCGACCATGAAGATGAAGTCGGTGATGGCGGGCGAGTAGACCGCGCCGCCCGCGCACGGCCCCAGGATGGCTGAAAGCTGGGGCACGACGCCAGAAGCCAGCGTGTTGCGCAGAAAGATGTCGGCGTAGGCGCCCAGGCTGACGACGCCCTCTTGAATGCGCGCGCCGCCGCTGTCGTTCAGGCCAATGATCGGCGCGCCGTTCTTCATCGCCATGTCCATGACCTTGCAGATTTTTTCGGCGTTGGCCTCGGACATGGTGCCGCCAAAGACGGTGAAGTCCATCGCAAAAACGTAGACCAGCCGCCCGTCGATCTCGCCATAGCCCGTAACCACGCCATCGCCCGCGATGCGCTGCTTATCCAGCCCGAAGGCGCTGGAGCGATGGGTGACAAACATGTCCAGTTCGTTGAAGGAGCCGGGGTCCAGCAGCAGGTCCACGCGCTCGCGGGCGGTGAGCTTGCCCTTTTTGTGCTGGGTGTCGATGCGTTTCTGGCCGCCGCCCAGCAGGGCTTCTTGCTTGAGTCGGCGAAGTTCTTCAAGGCGTTCACGGGTATTCATGGATGGCTCCTGCAATGGCCTGGAATCAGGCGCGTTCTACAAGTTCGAGTAGGACGCCATTGGCGCTCTTGGGATGGATGAAGATGGCGCGGCCCTCGGCGGCCTGGCGCGGCGTGGCGTCCAGCGCATGCGCGCCGCGCTCCGTGAGATAGGCCAGGGCGGCGTCGATGTCCGGCGTCTCCAGGCAGATATGGTGCAGCCCCTCGCCGCGCTTCTCCAGAAATTTGGCGACGCCAGTTGCGGCATCCATCGGTTCCAGCAATTCGATCTGGCTGCCCTGCGGCCCGCCGGAGGGTAAGAAGGCGATGCGTATGCCTTCGCTGGGCAGCGTTTGGATGTCGGAAGGTTGCATGCCCAGCAGGTCGCGGTAGAAGCCCAGCGCCTGATCGATGCTGCGCACGACGATAGCGATGTGGTCGATGCGCCTGACCAGATGGCCGGGCAGGCCATCGCTGCTGAGGTCTGGCTGGTTCGTCATAGGTGATGCCTCGCGATGGCTTCATCAAAATCGTCCAGGATGGCGCTCAGTTCTTGCGGGCTGAGCGTCTCAAGGTCCAGGCGCGGCAGCGCGAGCGGAATGATCATAAAGGGACCGTTGCGGCGCTCCACCGAGCGTATCAGGCCATCGAGGGCCAGCAGCGCGCCAATACGTACCTCTTCGGGGTACGCTAAATCTTCCGCCGAAAACTCAAACGTCTCCATATTCAGCACTTCGTGCGAGAAGTCGGGCTGCACGCGCAGGCCAAGCTCCAGGTCGGTGTAGGTGGCGCCTTCGCCCAGAGCGGGCGGCAGGATGATCGTGGCGTAGATGGCGTAGAGGTCGTGATCGCGGTAGAGGGCGTTGAGAGTATACCAGCGATCCGGCCAGAAGTGCTGAAGGCTATGATAGCGCATGGTCCAGTCGCCAGTGGACCAGCGCATGATGGCGCCTGCGGGGGTCCAGATGCTCGTGCGCGTTGCGCTGGAAGGCAAAAGATACCCCTCCCACGTTCCTCCGAGCCGCTGATCGTACTTTTCCTGGCGCATCAAAACGCGCGGTAGCATAGGTTTCTCCCATACAGTGGGCGCCTGGTTCTCCTGATGGCGCCCAGGGCTACAAATAAGATCGTGCCAGGCGGCTCTCCAGCCGCTTGAATGTACGTAACATACGCAAAAAGTGCGCGCCGTGTCAAGGTTTGGCTCTGCCAAAGGCCGACATGACCAGATAGCTGAGGCCCAGCCCGCCCAGGACAGCGGCGGGCAGCCAGAATGAAAAGATATATGTTCCGGCAGACCCCGGCGCCACTGCCGCGAGCAGGAGCAGGCCTAGCACGGCTACGACGATGCCCGGCGAGATGGCTCCTGGATGCGCCCAGGTCGGGCGGCGGTGCATGGCCCAGGTGATGATGAGCAAGCCAAAGGCCAAGCCCAGCAGGTGCGCCGGTTCGATATAGCGCCTGCTGATGATGCCTTTGTCAAAAAGCTGATTGACTATGCCGAGCGGCAGCACCAGGGCGGTGAGGATGAAGAGGCGCCTGGGGTAGATCAGGAAGCCCAGCAGCAGGCCCAGGCCGGTAGCGAGAACGGCATCAAGCTGCGCGCCGCCCCTGATCTGCACGATGACAGCGGCCAGCGCCAGCAGACACAGAAACAATGCCTGCGAGAAGTGCGCCGAGAACAAGAAAGGCAGCCTCGGCGCCGTGCTGGCGTTGCGGCGCTCTGCGGGCGCCTCTTTGTCAACAGGGGGCGGAACAGATGACGACATAGAACGACTCCTAGCGCGGCAGATGATCCCAGAGGGCCGCGCTATCCCATTCCTGGCTGGGACCGGGCGGCAGCACATCCGGCTGGACGAATGTGGCTGCGCCCAGACGCGCCAGACGCCCGGCGATCTGGGCGCGGGCCAGGTCGGGGGTGTTGTTGGTGCGGCTGAGGTGCGCCAGCCAGACCCAGCGCGGTGTGTTGTCCAGAATGGCTTCGAGCGCGTCGGCGGCCTGATCGTTGGAGAGGTGGCCGGTGGGGCTGAGGATGCGCTTTTTGAGATGCCAGGGATAGGGGCCATTGAGCAGGCGCTCGTGGTCGTGGTTGGCCTCCAGGATGAGCAACTGCGCGGCGCGCAGGGCGTCGAGCAGCGGTCCCTGCACCATGCCGGTATCTATGGCGACGCACACGCGCCAGCCCTGCGAAGAGATGAGATAGCCACAAGGGGCAGCAGCATCGTGGGAGACGGGGAACGAGGCGACTTCCAGGCTGCCCACGCGCAGGCTCTTGCCCACTGCCAGAGGTTCAAAAGTACAGTGTGGCCCGCCCTCTTCAGCCGTCGGCAGAACCTGGCGCAGCGTCTCTGGCGCGCTGATGATCGGCGCGTCCCACTCACTGGCGAGGACTGCCGCGCCCTGGGCGTGGTCGCTATGCTCGTGGGTCAGCAGGATGGCGGTCAACTGGCCGCGCTTCAGTCCCGCCGCGCGCAGGCGCGCAAACAGGGTGCGCGGCGGCAGCCCGGCATCAACGAGCAGGCGCGTGTCGCCAGACTCATCGATCAGGGCGTTGCCGCTGCTGCCGCTGCCCAACGAGCGAACTTTCATAAGATGGCCTCGTTCTCTTCGCGTGCTGTTCCTGCTGATGATTATAGCGCCGTTTTCTTACAAATGTGTATAGGTATAATCTTTAGCCTGCTTTCCCCAGCAGCGCGCGGGCGTTTTCGCCCAGCACCAGCCGCAACTCGTCCTCGCTCAGGCCGGAGGCGCGTGTGTAGGCGAGCATGCGCTGCTGCGAGATGAGCGGGTAGTCGCTGGCGAAGAGGAGCTTGCGCGCGCCGACGATGCGAGCGGCGATAGGGAAGATGTCCGGGCGATAGAGATAGGGCGAGGCGGCGCTGTCGTACCAGAGGTTGGCGGCGGCCTGCTGCACTTCGGGCATCAGTTCGTAAAACGGGAAGCCGCCGCCCCAATGAGCGGCCACGACGCGAATATCCGGGAAGGCGCGCAGAAAGACCTCCAGGTCGTCAGGGGCGACGTTGCCCTTGCCGTGATAGAGATGGCCCACCGGCTCGCTGGTGTGGGTGAGGATCAAGAGGTCATAGGCGCGGGCAACTTCCACAAGCGGCGCCAGCAGCGCCAGATCGCTGAGGCGATAGCCCTGGCCGTGCGGCATCAACTCACCGCAGCCGGGCATCCCGGCGCGCGCGCAGCGTTCTAGCTCAGCGACGGCGCGGGCGCCAGCGGTGGGCTGAATGGCGGCCAGGCCGATGATACGTCCAGGGTAGCGGCGCATGGCATCGAGCAGGTACGAATTGCATTCCTCAATCAGACCGGGGTCGCTCCAGCCGAAAGGGAAGGCGAGAGAAGAATCAACTCCGGCGGCGTCCATCGAGGCGACTAACTCTTCGGCGGTTGCCATGCGCGCTTTGGGGTTGCCATAGAGGTCGGCAAACCAGGGGTCACGCAGGCAATAATCGGCGCGCCGGGCGCGCATCTCCGGTGGGAAAAGATGGGTATGGGCATCGATAATCAAAGGCATTCCGGCGTTTTCCTTGCTGGCCCGCTCCAGCCAGAGGAAAGGCGCTCCTCCTCGGCGGCAGTATAGCATGCGCTGAGGAGCCGCTGCAATGCCACACTGGCCGCTTTCCTTGACATCGCCTGGACAGCGCCCTATACTCTCAGCAAGCCTGGCATAGGTGCTGCTGCTGCTCTGCTTGCTAAAACGCGCAAGCACGCGGCAAAATCGCTCAGGTGGACTGGCACAAAACATGCCCAGTCATGTTTCTCACTTTTATTCCCACGCCGCCCGATATTTTTCCTGAGAGGGGCAATATGTCTTTCCCCGGATCGCCGGGATTGCTGTTCACTCGTGCTATTTTGCAGGGATGGGATAGGCCAGTATGAGTGCTGCCACCGCAGCAGATGTTCGTGTGGTTGTGCTGACTCAGGAGCATCGTGGACATGGGGTTAGCACGGCTATTTTTTATCTGGGTCAGGCGTTGGTGCGCCAGGGTGTGCGCGTGCTGGTAGCGGACCTCTCGCTGCGCCAGTCACTGCTTAGTGTGTTGTTTCAGCGGGCGCCGCTGAAGAATCTGGTACTGTGGACGCCGGGCGCGGTATCCCCCAATCAGTTGGCAAACGTGCTGCAACGCGCGCGTCAGCAGGTGGCCGGGAAAGTCGATTGTATCCTGGTGGATGTGGACGCGCTGGTGCTGGAGCATGCCGGGGGCATGCAGGTGGGCATCGATTATCTGGTCATTGCCATTGATAATACGGGAGAAGCGCGCCAGGGCGCTGTCAAGCTGGCAGAACGTCTTGGGGCGCTGGAGCCTGGCGGGCGTGCCGGGGTGTTTTTTGCGCGGGTGCCTCCCCAGGAGAGTGAGCAACTTGAGATGCAATTAGACAAGGGGCTGGTGGTTCTGGGGAGTCTTCCGGCGGATTATTTGTTGGCGACCACAGAGGATTATCTCCCCAAAGGGAGTCCACTACCTGCCCCCCACGAGGCGTATATCGGCGCTATTACGCGGATCGCGCAGACGCTGATTCGGATGGTTCCCTTCCGCCGACCCCCCAGGCGCCCAGGCTGAGCAAAAGGCCGGGCCGGAAGTGACCCAACCAGACACTTCCGGCCCGCGCTGGCTTAGACTTCCATGACGACCGGCAAGATCATCGGGCGGCGCTTCGTCTTCTCGTAGAGGAAATCGCCGAGCGTGTCCTTGATCTTGGCTTTGACGTAGGTCCAGTCGGCAGTGTGGCCGTTGCGCGAGTGCGTCCCAAAAGACTCCAGGACGTGCTCGCGCGCCAGGTCGATCAACTCGTCGGCGTCGCGCATGTAGATGAAGCCGCGCGAGATGATGTCCGGCCCCGCAATGGGCTGGCCGGTCTCTTTATCGACCGTCAGGATCGCCATCAGGATGCCATCCTGGGCCAGCACCTGCCGGTCGCGCATGACGATGCTGCCGATCTCTCCCACGCCCAGGCCGTCCACAAAGACGTTGCCGCTGGGGTAGTGATCGACTTTTTGGATGCGCTCCGGCCTGACCTCAATGATGTCGCCGTCTTCGGCAATGACGATGTGATCCTCTGGGATGCCCAGCCCCTTGCCCAGCTTGGCGTGCGCCACCAACTGGCGCATCTCGCCATGCACGGGAACCAGGAAGCGCGGACGCAGCAGGTTGATCATCAGCTTCAGTTCTTCCTGGCTGCCATGCCCGGAGACATGGACCGGCGCGATCCCCTGGTAATAGACCTCCGCGCCCTGGCGCAGCAGGTTGTTGATCGTGCGCCCGACCAGCTTTTCGTTGCCGGGGACCGGCGTGGCCGAGAGGATGATCGTATCCTCTGGCTGGATACGCACGATGCGATGGTCGCCATTCGCCATGCGCGTCAGGGCCGAGGTTGGCTCGCCCTGGCTGCCAGTGCAGATGATGGCAATCTGCTGCGGCTCATAGAAGAACATGTCTTCCGGGCGCACCAGCGTGCCTTCAGGGATATTCAGGTAGCCCAGTTCCATTGCCATCTGCGCGTTGCTGATCATCGTGCGACCCACCAGCGCGACGCGGCGCTCATAGCGGACGGCGGTATCCACTACTTGCTGGACGCGCGAGATGAGCGAGGCGAAAGTGGCAACGATGATGCGGCCCGGCGCGTTGGCAAAGAGCTTGTCAAAGGTATCGTTGATGACGCGCTCGGAGGGCGTGTAGCCCGGCGATTCGGCGCGGGTGCTATCGCCCATCAGGGCCAGCACCCCTTCCTTGCCGATACGCGCCAGCGTGCCGAAATCGGCGGGCAGACCATCCACCGGGGTATAGTCAAATTTGTAGTCGCCGGTATGCACCAGAATACCGAGCGGTGTGCGAATGATGACGCCCACAGCGTCGGGGATGCTGTGGTTGACGCGGAAGAATTCGATGCCGAATGCTCCCAGGTCCAGGTGGTCATCGGGGGTAATCGTATTCAAGACGGCCTGGCCCAACAGGTGCCGTTCCTTGAGCTTGACTTCGATCAAGCCGCGTGTCAGTTTGGTGGCATAGATCGGCGGGAAGCCAAGCAGGGGCAGAAGATAGGGCAGACCCCCAATATGATCCTCGTGCCCGTGCGTGATGATGAGGCCGCGAATGCGGTCGAGTTTGTCGTTCAGATAGCCAGTATCAGGAATAACCAGATCGACGCCGAGCATTTCCGCTTCGGGAAACATCAGTCCGGCATCGACGATGACAATATCCTCGCCATATTCGATGACCATCATATTCTTGCCGACTTCGCCCAGGCCACCCAACGGAACCAGCCGTACTGCTGGTGTTTTGTCCCCTTTTTTGTGCCCCGACCCTCGTCCATTAACAACTTCAGAACCCAAGAGAAAAAAACCTCCTGGCCGTCGGGGAACCTATCACCCGACGGCTGCTGATTGCTCCGGCGCTGCGCGCTTGTGTGGCGCCACAGGTCGGATCGATATGTCTATGTCGTTTTGTCTGGCGCTGTGTTACGGCGCCACCTCTATGTTCTATCTTCACCCGCGCCCACTCGCCGGGCGGAGTAAAAGCCAGTAGAAATGCCTGACGTTCAGGCGCGCGCTCTTTACTATGACCTGCTTTTATCTGCTGTCCTGGTATCGGCTCTCTGCGCTGATTACGGTCAGTTTGCGATGCTGCTTTGTATTGTTATCAGCCAATAATTGCTTCTTAACAGATACTTTTGAATTGGTATAGATTGCTTTCGCTCGATTGTATGGAGCTAACTACCAGGCACATCTAGCCCTATGCTTCTTTACCTATTGTAGCACATGCGGCCTTCAAGAGCAAGTGCCACGCGGGCACAACCAGGGCGCTGCAAAAGTCGCTGGTGGCGGGGAGGCTGGCGGCTGATGGGTGGAGCGCATGGGGTGGGATTCTGGGTGGGATTCTTGGGCGTGGGGCCAGGCGCTGCCAGGCGCTGCGTGCAAGAATCCCTAGAATCCCAGGGAGTGGCAAGAATCCCAGCAATCACACCTTTTGTATGCGTTCATACTGCTGCCCCTCATCCCTGCCCCTGTGGCCCCAGGCCAAGACGCGCGCGCACCTGCTCCAGGGTGTCGCTGGAGACGTGCGCCACAATCGCTTTCAGCGTGGCTTCATCCGCCGTGCCGAGCGCCTGGAGGATGTCTTCGCTCAGCGTCTGAAAGCGGCCCTCCAGCGCCGCCTGGGCCAGTTCGCGCGTGGTTTGAATTCGGGCCTTTTCTGCTGCTTCCTCCGCAGCTTCCTTCAGGATCGATTGAATAAGCGGTGAGTCCCTGAAAAGATCGGTGGACATGAAGACCCTCCTGACGATGGCGCGGGCCAGCGCCTCAGACTTATAGACCTGCGTGATAAAGACAGCCAGCACGAAGGCCAGCGTTTCGGTTTCTTCTTCCGGCGCCTCCTGCTTGACCCGGCGCATAGCCTGGAGCGCCAGCCTCGGTGCTGGCGCTCCAGGTGCAGCGTTGACGCCCGAAGATCGCGTTATCCGAACAGGTTGTGCCTGCGCAGGTTGCTAGAACAGGGAAAGCTGCTGGGGCTGGTCGTCTTTGGGCTTGGGTTTCTCGGCGTCGGGGAGGCGCTCGGCTTCGGCCATCGCCTGGGTGATCTTCTTGAAGTCTTCAACAATCGTTGAGCGCAGGCTGGCTTGATGCAGGCCCGCCGCCGGGTGATACATGGCGACGCAGATGCGCCCGTTGATCTTGCGGGCGCGCCCGTGAATGGCGCTGATGCGCTCGCCGGGGAAGAACTTTTGCATGGAGTAGCGGCCAAGCGTGACGATCACTTTCGGGTTGATCGCCGCGATCTGGCGATCCAGATAAGGCGCGCAAGCGGAGATTTCTTCGGGCAGGGGATCGCGGTTTTCTGGCGGGCGGCACTTGACGACGTTGGTGATGAAGACATCGGCGCGCTTGACGCCAATGCTGGCGAGCAGTTCATCGAGGAACTGTCCGGCGGCGCCAACAAAGGGGCGGCCCTGTTTGTCTTCATGATAACCGGGGCCTTCGCCTATGAAGAAGATCGTGGCGTTGGGGTCGCCCTCGCCGGGAACGGCTTTGGTGCGCGTTTTGCAGAGGTTGCACTTGGTGCAGACCGAGACTTCTGCGGCAACTTGCTCCAGTTCCTCGCTGGACATAGCTCTCTCCAGTTGCTAGGGATGGCAGAAGGACCAGCGGACAGCAGCCTGAGCGCGGCACATTCATTGTGAGGCGCCTTCAGACGCTGTCTCTGGGGTTCTCATCCGTTCTTTTGCGGAAATGCTACTAAAACTCTAGGCCCTGTGACAACGCTTGAAAAGCTATTCTGTCGCAGCGCCCTCAGTTCGGAAACGCTTTACCAGCTTCGGCGATCTGGCGAGCGCCCAAAGCCTGGGCGCTGGCCGCTGCCACCCCGATTGCCACCCTGGCTGCCGCCTGTTCCGGAGCCTGGATTCATTGGCCGTCGCTGGCTGGGGCCGCTGGGGCGCTGGCCGCCGCCCAGGCCGCCAGTGCCAAAGCCTGGCGTGGGCGCGCCAAAGCCACCCCGATTGCCGCCCCGGTCGCCACCGTAGCCGCCCCGGTCACGGTCGCCGCCACGATTGAAGCCGCCCCGGTCGCCGCCTCGGTCGCCACCGTAGCCGCCCCGGTCGCCACCGCGATTGAAGCCGCCCCGGTCGCCGCCGCGCCCGCCAAAGCCGCCGCGTCCGCCGCTGGGGGGCCGGTCGGCTTCCAGTTCGGCAGGCGATGGAATCTCGCCGCTCAGGGCCGCGCGGCGCGAGAGGTTGATGCGCCCCTGCTGATCGACCTCGATCACCATGACGGTGATCTCGTCGCCAACGGAGACGACATCCTCTGGCCGGGCGACATGGTAATCCGCCAACTGGCTGATGCGGACCAGTCCCTCTTTTCCGGGCAGGATTTCGACGAAGGCGCCAAAATCCACGAGGCGGCGCACGACGCCATTATAAATCTTGCCGATCTCGACCTCTTCGGTGAGCGAGCGCACGGCATCCATCGCCCGATTCATATCCTCTTCGGAGACGCAGGAGATGTGGACAATGCCGTCTTCCTCGATGTCGATCTTGGAGTGGGTCTCTTCCTGAATCTTGCGGATGGTCTTGCCACCTGGGCCGATGACGGCGCCGATCTTATCAGGGTTGATCTTGATCGTCTGAATGCGTGGCGCGTAGGGCGAAAGTTCCAGGCGTGGCTCCGCGATGGCATCGAGCATCTTTTCCATGATGAACATGCGGCCTTCGCGCGCCTGGCTGAGCGCCTTTTCCATGATCTGATATGTGATGCCCTTGACCTTGATGTCCATCTGGAGCGCGGTGACGCCATCGGCGGTGCCCGCGACCTTGAAGTCCATGTCGCCCAGGGCGTCTTCCATGCCCTGAATGTCGGTCAGGATGGCAAAGCGGTCCGCGCTTTCGCCGTCACCAGTGATCAAGCCCATTGCCACCCCGGCCACCGGAGCCTTGATTGGGACACCGGCATCCATCAGCGACAGGGTGCTGCCACAGACCGAACCCATCGAGGAGGAGCCGTTGGAAGAGAGGGTCTCTGAGACGATGCGGATGGTGTAGGGGAACTCATCCTGGCCGGGAATGACGGCAGAGACAGCCCGCTCGGCCAGAGCGCCATGCCCGATCTCGCGGCGACCAGGGCCGCGCAGGGGCTTGGTTTCGCCAGTGGAATAGGGCGGGAAGTTATAGTGGTGCATGAAGCGCTTGCTCTCTTCCGTGCCGAGGCCGTCCAGCATCTGCTCATCGCCGGGGGAGCCAAGCGTGACGACGCTGAGAATCTGTGTCTGGCCGCGTGTAAAGAGGCCGGAGCCATGCGTTCGAGGGAGCAATCCGACCTCGCAGGTGATGGGCCGGATGTCGCTCAGCCCGCGTCCATCGGGGCGCATCCCTCGCTCCAGGATGTTGTTGCGTACATATTGCTTGAGTTCTTTTTCGTAGAAGCCGACGATCTCTTTGGTGCGTTCTGGATACTCCGCGCTCAACTCGCCGAGCAGGTCTCCCTCTACCTTCGCCAGAGCCTCTTCGCGGCTGTGCTTATCAGCGATGTTGACGGCGCTTTCAAAGCGTGGGCGGACAAACTCAGCCACCTTCTGTTGCAGTTGCTTATCAGCTTGAGGCGCTGCGAAGGTTCGCTTGGGCTTTCCGGCGACCTGGACGAGCTTCTCCTGCATCTTGATGAGGTCTTGCAGCGCCTCGTGCCCGGTGCGCACGGCTTGCAGCATGATCGCTTCGGGAAGCTCTTTGGCGCCCGCCTCCACCATCATCACGGCGTCAGAGGTGCCAGCGATGGCAAGGTCCAGGCGGCTCTCGGCCATCTGCGACTCAAGCGGGTTGATGACCAGTTGGTCGTTGAGATAGCCGACGCGCACAGCGCCTACCGGACCGGAAAAGGGAATATCGGAGACGCTGAGCGCGGCGGAGGCGCCGACGATGCCCAGCATGTCCGAGTCATTTTCCTGATCGGCGGAAAGCACGGTGATGACGATCTGGACATCATTGCGATAGCCCTTGGGGAAGAGTGGGCGCAGCGGGCGGTCTGCCAGGCGGCAGGCCAGGATGCTGTGTTCGGTAGGGCGGCCTTCGCGCTTGATGAAGCCGCCGGGAATCTTGCCTGCGGCATAGAGCCGCTCTTCGACATCAACGGTCAGCGGAAAGAAATCGACCCCTTCGCGCGGGGAATCGCTGGCGGTAGCAGTCGCCAGAATGACCGTATCTCCATAGCGCGCCAGGACGGCGCCATTTGCCTGACCGGCGACGCGACCTGTCTCGATACTCAGAACACGACCGCCGATAACGGTCTCAAAACGATGAATCATACAACCTCCGGGCATACAAGCCCTTTTTCTATCTCGCCACCCGTTGAGGAAGAACGTTGGGTGATGAGGTGATCGCGATCAGGAGGGGGGCTGAAGCGTGGGGATAGGAAGAGGGGGGACGATGCTCGAACCTTCCGCCCGCTACTGCTCATGCTCTTCTGCATTGCGCTTGCTGTTCGTCTTACGTTTGCGCTCATGGCGCTCTGGGGGGTAATAAAAAAACTCCGTTCGCCTACACGTCACAGTATTCTTGCGCCCGCAGGCGCCTGCGCGAAGGGTGTTGCAGGGCGCTCCGCGCCGTTACTCTTGGCTGGGTTCGGCCTCTGCTCCAGGCCGCGCGCCCTCTGAGGATGCTTCTTTATTCTCGCAAATGGGCGCCCTTCTGGCTAGCAATACTCTTTTTTCGTTACGCCAACGGTTCTTTTCGGCTGGCCTGTGCCCCTCTTCTCGTCCAGGCTCATGCCAGGTTCTGCCGTGCCTGCATCACGCTGCGTTCGTGGGTGCCGCACTTCTGGTCCTCATTGCCAGGTCGCTGCCTGTTTCCTGCTGATGGGCGCCTCCGGGGCATCCCGCGCGCCAGCTCAACCCTGAACGCGCGCTGGGGCCACAGCAGGAGGCCAGCCCACTCACCGCCGCAGTCCCAGGCTGGTAATCAGTGTGCGATAGCGTTCCGGGCTTTTCTTGTTCAGATACGCCAGCAACCGGCGTCGCTGACCAACCATCATTAACAGGCCGCGCCGGGAATGCACATCGTGCTTATGGACCTTGAGATGCTCGGTTAAGTCTCGAATGCGATGGGTGAGGATCGCTACTTGCACCTCAGGTGAGCCGGTATCACCCTCGTGGGTCTGATACTGAGCAATGATCTCGCTCTTCTCTTCAACTGGCAATGCCATGTGTGGGGATTCACCTCTCTGATTAGATCGTGCCCTCTTCTTGCACAGGACGAGCAAAACATGCTCTAGCCAGTATAGCATATGAAGCGCGGCCATGACAAGAGCTTCTGAAGCAGGCGATGAGGTAGGCACGGTCATTGCAACGTATCCTGGGGGAGTGCTGGCGCAGACCAGCGAAAACAACGTGGCTCAATGGAGGCGCCATCGCGTGGCTATTTGTAGAAGGGAGTTGCATAGATTATGGCAAACACAGGAAGTCGTGATCTGGTTATCAAGCAGCTAGAAGATGTTTACGCGCTAGAGTCCCAACTGGTGCAGGTGCTGAACGGGCATGCCAAGGATGCGCAGGATGAGCCGATGATTCAGCAGAAAATCCAGCAGCACTTGCAAGAGACGGAGCTGCACCGCGACCGGATTGGGCAGCGGTTAAGCGCGCTGGGTGAGGGCACACCTGGCTTGAAAACAACGATCTCGAATGTGATGGGGCAGGTGCTTGGTGGGATGGGGGGATCGCGCACGAATGCGCTGGCGAAGAATGCGCGCGATGAGTATGCGAGCGAACATCTGGAGATTGCTTCCTATATCGAACTGATTACGCTTGCGCAGGTGGCAGGCGATCTGGATACCGTGCGCACGGCGCAGCTCAATCTGCGCGACGAGATTGCCATGCAGCAGTGGTTGATTCAGCATATGCCAGAGGCCACGCTGAAGGGCTTGCAGAAAGAGGGGGTTCAGGTTCCCCAAAATGCGCTGCAATCAGTGCAGAGCCTCTTTGCCGATATGGGGGTTGGCACGTTTGGCGCTCAGCAGCCAGGCTATGGCATGACTCCCCAGCCAGAGTATGGTACACCCCAGCAGCCAGGCTATGGCATGCCCCAGCCGCCACCTGCCCAGAGGATGCCCCCCGAAACTCCACCGCCTGTTGTTCCGTAGGTTTGGATTGATTGGCCGCCTGAGCGCGAATTGGCGGAGGGCAGTGCAACGCTGCCTCGCCGCTTTTTTTGGTGCGCGCTGCTCACTTCAGAACATGGCGCTTTTGCTCCTGCTGGTTAGCCTGGGCGAGGATGGTAGCGACATCGCCAGAGGCTGCGGCGTAGCCGAAATGCCAGGAGTTGATCTCGGCGCCCAACAGCAGGATCACGGCGAAGTAGTAAAAGAAGAGCAGCAGGATGACGAGCAGACCGGCAATCGCGCCGTAGCTGTTTGAGCTGAAGAAGAGCCGGGCGTACAACTGGAAGATGAGATCATAGACGGAGAGCAGGAGCGCGGCGACCATTGCTCCGCCCCAAACGGCGCCAGGTCGCACGCGCTGATTGGGAACGACGACATAGATCAACTCAATCAAGAGAAATGCGATGATGAGACCGAAGAGCCAGCCGATCAGGTGGCTGAAGAAATCTGATGAGGTTTGTGGTCCGCCCAGGGAGGCCAGCAGGCGTGTCGGGGCAATCGTGACCAGCACCGAGAGCGGGCCAAGGATGGCAAAGAGAATGGTCATGCCCAGCGCGATGCCATTCTGACGCCAGAAGTTGCGCGAGCGCAGGCGAAAGATGATGCCCAGGCTGTTCTCTAGCTTGACAAAGAGGCGCGAGCCGAACCAGAGGCCGGTAATGACCCCCAGGACGGCCAGGATGAGGGATTCATGGCTGAGCTTGTCGCAGAGCAAGGTGAGTGATGTTGCGCCGCCACGCCCGCGCCCGGCTCCGGTGATCTGGGCGGGCAAGAATGAGGCCAGATCGCTAATCCACTCCCCTTCCGGGTGATTAGGAGAGCAGGCGTTCGCTGAATGCGCGAAGATGAGGCCCAGTAAGCTGATGGAGAGGATCAGCAGCGGCAGGACCGCCAGCAGCAGGTTATAGGCGAGCATCCCGGCCAGATTAAACATCCAATCGCGGTTGATTTTAATCCAGAAGCGACCAAGCTGACTCATACTTCCAGCCCTCCCCTGAGTTAGCCTGCCGGGTTTTGTTGGGCGCCAAGCGAGGCTATTTTATCAACGCTAACTATAGCACGCTGCTCCGGTTCTGGCAGATTCAAGAAGAATGCTATACTGCGCGCAGCATCAGGCACGCTTATCAGGAACTCCGCAACGAGTTACGCTGATCTGTTCCACCATTGCTACGTTTTCGCTGCGCTCCTGGGTAGGAATACGTGATGACGATTACGGCGATTGAGACGCAAGTCAAAAGAAAAGATCGGCGCTCGCTCTTTATCGATGGCGCGTTTGCGCTGGCCCTGGATGAGACGCTGGTGCTGGAATATGGATTATATGTGGGCCGCGAGGTGAGCCAGGAGGAACTGGAGCAGTGGCGCGCCGCCGATCTGTTTGCGCAGACGCTTGACCACGCGCTGAACTTTCTGACCTTCCGGCCACGCAGCCGCGAGGAGGTGCGCCGCAACCTCTACGGGCGACGGCTGGCGCCAGAACTGATCGAGCAGGTGCTGGCGAAGCTAGAGGCAATGGGGGCGCTGAGCGATCAGCAGTTTGCCGCGTTCTGGGTGGAGAACCGCGAGCAGTTTAATCCGCGCAGCGCCCGCGCGCTGGGCGCGGAACTGCGCCAGCGCGGCGTGGACCGCGAGACGATTGCCGAGGCGGTGGCCCCGGAGCGCGACGAGGAGCGCGCGCTGGCAGCGGCCCAGAAGAAGCTGCGCAGCCTGCAAAACGCCGATTATCCGACGTTTCGCAAGCAGCTTGGCTCGTTTTTGCTGCGGCGTGGCTTCAGCTATAGCGTCGCCTTCAGTGTGGTGCGCCAGCTTTGGGAGGAACTGCATCAGGAGCGCCCGGCAGAGGAGGGTGAGGACGATCTGCTTGCTGGCGAGAGCGAGTAAATCCAGCGAAGCCGATTACAAGAATGGCCAGAATTGCAGAATTGCAGAATTGACGCAATGGTTCCCTTGCATAATGGTGAGGTTTCAGGTATACTCTGCGCAGTGAGGTTTCTGCGACGGAGCCTCGGAAGCAAACTTGCAATTGATGACGCAAAGCGCGAGGCTTTGCTGAGACTGAAAAGGAGGGTACGACGATGGCTGTAAGCGCCTGTGTGCTTTTGAGCATGCCCGCATCTCTACGTTGTGATCGCCACCGTCTGGACTCTCCACCGCAGCGACCCCTCTAGGCGCTGCGTGCTGAACGGCTCCTGACGTTGGTTCACACCGACACAACCGGCGGGCATCGCTCGCCGGATTTTTGTTTCCCCTGGTGTCATCGGCCAGCGGAGACGCTGTGTGTCTGCTGGTGAATCAGCGTTTGTTAAAGGAGCTTTTGCGTTGAGCGCGAAACAGAGCTTTTCTTCGACCCCTTCTCGTTCTGCAAACACATCAAGCAATCTGTCTGCCGACTCCACCAGCAGTCTGGTGGAGGGCATGATTATCGAGGGCAATCGCGGGCTGTATCGGGTGGAGACGCCCGCTGGCGCGCTGCTCTGCACCATTCGTGGCCGCCTGCGCAAGCAGTTGGAGTATCCCATCAGCGCGACGGCGCATAAGCGCGTGCAGAAGGCGGTGGTCAAGGAACACGATCCCGTTGCCGTTGGGGATCGCGTGCGCGTGCTGCCAACTGGCGGCGGCAATGGGGTCATCGAGGCGGTGGTGGCCCGCGCGGGCGGGTCGTTCGCGCGCGCCGACCCGGACGATGGCAAGGGGCAGATTAGATCGGTGGCTGGACTTGACCAGATGATCGCCGTCTTTGCGGCGCGCAATCCTTCGCCGCACCTGCGCATGTTGGATCGCTTTCTGGTGCTGGCCGAGGCGCAAAACCTGGCGGCTGTGATCTGCATCAACAAGGTGGACCTGGGCATCGAAGCCTGGCTGGATGAGCGCCTGGCCGCCTATCGCGCCGCTGGCTATCCTATCGTGCTGACCAGTGTGGCAGACGGCGCAGGCATCGATGATCTGCGTTGCCTGCTGGCCGGGCGCACTTCGGCTTTTCTGGGGCCGTCCGGCGTGGGCAAATCGAGCCTGCTGAATGCCTTGCAGCCGGACCTGGGGCAGCAGGTCGGCGCCGTCAGCGGCTCGACTGGCAAGGGCCGCCACACGACGACGGGCACGCGCTTGTTCCCATTGGATGGGCCAGCGGGCGGCTACATTGCCGATACGGCGGGCATCCGCCAGCTTGCGCTGGGCGGCGCGGCGGCGGGCAGACTTGATCAGTGCTTCCCGGAGTTTCGCCCCTATCTGGGCGCGTGCCGTCTCTCTGATTGCAGCCATCTGCACGAGCCGCACTGTGCTGTGCGCGCCGCCGTCGCGGCAGGCGCGATTGATGGCGCGCGCTACGATAGCTATTGCCGTTTGCAAGGCGGCGAGAGCGAGGCGCTGGAGGAGGACGATGAGTGAGGAGCGCGGAGGAGACGATTCGCCTATGTCTCTTCGGGGAGTTTGGGATTCTGAGCAATATCAATCCTCTTGACAGGCAGAGAAGCCCATGTTAAGGTATGGCACGATCTGGCGCCCGCCAGATAGGCGCGGCGCGGCAGGGGTGGCTCTGTGTAAAGCCTCGCCGACGGTGGCGTGAGGGTACGTCGTTTATCTATTGGAGGAACTGACTGTGGGACTGTTCAAGGGGTTCAAAGAGTTCATTTTGCGCGGCAATCTGGTGGACCTGGCGGTTGGTTTTGTGATTGGCGCGGCGTTTACAAGCGTCGTTCAGGGCTTTGTCAAAGACTTGATTACCCCGCTCATCGGCATTTTCGGTGGGTTCAGCTTTCCGGGCTTCAGCTTTACGATCAACAAGAGTGTCTTTCTGATTGGTGATTTCATCAACTCTTTGATCAGCTTCCTGATTGTCTCGTTTGTGGTCTTCTTCTTTGTCGTTCGCCCGGTGGCGTTCTTGCTGGCTGAAGCCAAAAAGCACGAGAAGAAGACTGATCCCACCAACCGCGAGTGCCCCTTCTGCTTCAACAATATTCCTCTCAAGGCCACGCGCTGTGGCTTCTGCACCTCGGAGATCGTGACGCTGGCGGAAGTGGCCGGGGTTGCCGCTGGGGTCGCCACTCAGGCCCAGAAGAAGCCGTAGGCTCACGGGCACAAGAGTTGCAGTTTAGCCTGGCGTACATTTAGAAAGGTGAGGGCATGCCAGAGGCGACACCAGCATTCAAAGCACAGGTACAGGCGGCGTTTGATGCTTTGCAGGTAGGGCAAGCCTTCACCTTTCGCCGCACCTTCACCGATGGAGATGTGGCGCTCTTCTGCGGCGTCACGGGCGATTATAATCCCTACCATCTCGATGACACCTTTGCCAGCGAGAACTGGTACGGGCGGCGCATCATCCCTGGCCTGCTCACCGGGAGCATGGCGACCCATATCGGCGGGATGCTGGGCTTTCTGGCGACTGAGATGAACTTCCAGTATCTGGCGCCGGTCTATATTGGCGATACGGTGACATGTACCGTGACCTTTGTGGAAAAGGATGAAGCCCGGCGCCGGGTGGTCGGGCAGGGAGTGTTAGTGAATCAAGATGGTGTAGAAGTGCTTCAGGCCAGGTTCAGCGGGTTTCCTGGCTGGCTGCGCCTGCGCCCGGATGGCTAGAGATCGATAGCCCATGCAACTCCCCGACTGGCTCCTGTTTTTCCAGCGCACGTTTCCCAGCGCCAATATGGTGGCGATCAAGACACGCAGCCCGGTGCTGATCGATACCGGCTTTGGCAGCGACCTGACTGATACTGAGCGATTGCTGCGCGAGGCAGGCGTGCCGCCTGAAAGCCTCTCGCTGATTGTCAACACGCATTATCACAGTGATCATGTTGGCGGAAACAGTCGGCTGCAACGACGCTATCAGCTACCTATTGCCGCCCATCGCTGGGACGCCGATATGGTGAACCGCCGCGACCCGGAGGCATGCAGCGCGCTCTGGCTCGACCAACCCATCGAGCCGTATCAGGTGGATCGGCGGCTCTCCGATGGGGATGAGATTGACGCGGGCGGTGTGACGCTTCAGGCGCTGCACACGCCGGGGCATACGTTGGGGCATATCGCGCTCTACGCGCCGGACGAGCAGATTTTGATCTGCGGCGATACGGTGCATCTGGATGATGTGGCCTGGGTGGGTATCTTCCGCGAGGGGGCGGGCGCGCTGGAGCGCATGATGGATACGCTGGAGCGGATGAAGCGCCTGTCGGTCCGCTGGGCCTGCTCCGGGCATGGACCGGCGATTGGCGAGCAGCTTACCGACGCGATTGACGCGGCCTTGCGCCGCTACGAACGCTGGCTGGATGATCCGCAAAAGATGGCCTGGCATGCCTGCAAGCGCATCTTTGCCTATAAGCTGATGCTGGTGGATGGCCTGACGGCGCGGGAGTTGACCCCCTATCTGCTGCGCTGTGCCTGGTTTCAAGATTACAGCCGCGCTATATTTGGCCTGGAGCCGGATGAGTTTGTGCAGCCTTTGCTGGATGAGATGCTGCGCTCCGGGGCGGCGGCCTGGCGCAATGGGCGGCTGGTGGCGCTGGCGCCACATCATCCTCCGCCGCCGGGCTGGTACACGGAGCCGGGCATGCCCGGCGCCTGGCCGAAGGTTGCTCATCAGCAGGGCTAGACAACGGCCAGGAAGTGGCTGGCGGATACATCCGCGCCCGCGCCTGGTGGCTGCGCCACAAAGCCCGCCTGCGCAGGCTAAGACGAAACACAGGCTTTGACTGCTGCTCTAGACATCGCCCAGGAGGCAGGGTCAGCAGATGGCTGACCCTGCTTACAGTTTTGCTTACTCCCTAAAAGTAGTGGTCGCGCAGCTTGCCATCATATCTGCCGGTGCTGCGGCAGCAGCGTCTGAAAGCGGCGGCCCGAACCGCAGGGGCAGAGGTCATCTTTACCAAGCTTTTCCATCAGTTCTTTGCCCCCATGAACGCTGCGCTCGCCGCGCTTCACGGCTGTTTCGGATGGATGGCCGCGTCGGCGCTTGCTCGTTGGCTCAAAAGCGGAAGAGTGTCTCCTGCTGCTCTTTCGCGCGTTCGGGCTGTTTGTGCTGGTCCATAGCCTGCCTCCTTTTAGAACATGGAGCTACCTGAGAGAGTATAGCACCTGGCGCTTTCGGTATGTGTATTGCAGTGATCATTCACCTGATGCCAGGGGAAGCGGCGCAAGGACGATTATCAGGAGACGATTGCAGAGCATTCCGGGGAACGAAGACCAACGAGGGGATGGAATCGATGGATACAATGACGCCCAAAAAGCACTTTGATGCAGGTACGCTGAACAGGCTCGCCGAAACAGAGGAGATCGAGCTTGATGACTTGGGGTCTGAAACCGATGCGCTGATTCATCCCACTACCGTCTGGGTGGTGGTGGTCGGTGAGCAGGTCTTTGTACGGTCATGGAAGGGAAACGCTGGTCACTGGTATCAGAAGGTCAAGACGCAGGCAAAAGCGGTGGTCTACCTCGACGGACACCCGATATTCGTGCAGGCTGTTCCCCTGACCGATGAGGCTACCATCGTGCAGGTGAGCGATGCGTATCGGCGGAAGTATGCCGATGATCCGTTTATGCCTTCTATGCTGCGGGATGAAGTCTTGCCGACGACGCTGCGTCTGGAACCGCGGTGAGAGCATCTACTGGAACCTGGCCGTCTATCGCGGCCAGACGCGCCGCCACGCCTCTGGATAATCTATGACCAGCCCGTCGGTGTCCACCTCTAGCTCGGTGGTGTATCCGCTGGACAGCCCCTCGTAGCGGTAGCGCCCGCCGTCCGAGCCTGCGTCCAGGCAGGTGTATCGCTGGCGCGTGGCGCGAAAGTGGAGTTGAGGAATGGTGAAATAGACGACATTGATCTCGGCGGATTCGCCAGGCTGAAGGCCCAGGTGGCGGATGGGGAGGGTGTTGGTGAAGGGCGTGACGGCGATGTCTACATCCAGGCAACCATCAAGCGAGGGGATCGCGCCGCCAGGCTTTCTGGTCCAGTGGCCCGCGCCATCGGCGATCAATCGCTGCCTGGCGCCAACCGTGCCCAGTTCGTGGATATACACCTGCCGAACGGCCCAACTGGCGTCGCACTGGATGACGTAGTGAATGCGCAGGGGCGTGTCGTTAGCCAGCATAATAACGATACCATCGGCGATGATCTCATCCTTGCGCTGCTCCAGGCGCAGATGCTCACTGCCTGGCTCGCCCCAGGGTTCCCAGATGACCTCGCGTGTCGTAGTGTTCATGGCCTCTCCTCTCGGAGCGTTCTGCTTGTAGCGCCAACCACCGTGCTGGCGCTACCTTCGCCGCCAGGGACGGCGGTACAGGTCCACTCCACCCCAGGACGCGCCGCCAGGGGCTGCGGCGGTACAAGCGGGGCGTCGGCCAGCGTCCGGCGGTACACGCGGGGATGGCATCATTTTTCCTGCTGCTGGCGGCGTTTTTCCAGCCAGTCCTTGATCGCGCCCTCCTCGCCGAAGGGCGTCGGCTCGTAGTAGCGGCGGCCTTTGAGATTATCGGGCAGATAGTCCTGAAGCGCCTCTGGCGGCGGGCGCTTCGGGTCTTCCGGCGTCGTCTGCTGGTAGACATCGTGGGCGTAGATGTAGCCCTTGCCGTAGTCCAGGTCTTTCATCAGTTGCGTGGGGGCGTTGCGAATCCAGAGCGGCGTCGGGTCGTTGCGCGTCTGCTGCACATCCTGCTCGACCCGCGCGTAGGCGCTGTAGAGCGCGTTGCTCTTGGGCGCGGCGGCCAGATGCACGACAAGCTGCGCCAGGGCCAGCTTGCCCTCTGGCATGCCTATAAAGTGGACAGCTTGCTGGGCGGCGACGGCGATAACCAGCGCCTGGGGATCGGCCATGCCGACATCCTCGCTGGCGAAGCGGATCAGCCGCCGGACGATATAGAGCGGGTCTTCGCCTGCCTCCAGCATGCGCGCCAGCCAGTAGAGGCCAGCGTCCGGGTCGGAGCCGCGCAGGGCTTTGTGCAGGGCCGAGATGAGGTTGTAATGCTCTTCGCCCGCCTTGTCGTAGAGCAGGGCGCGATGCTGAAGCGCGCCTTCGATGGCGGCAATGGTGATCAGCCGCTGGCCGGCCTCATCTGGCTCAACGGCGTCTGCCGCCAGTTCCAGGGCGTTGAGCGCGGTGCGCGCGTCGCCGTTGGCGGCGGTGGCGAGGAAGCGCAAAGCGTCGGGCTGGATGCTGGCGTGAGCGTTTCCCAGGCCGCGCTCGCGATCATTCAAGGCACGCTGAATGATCGTTTCGATCTCCTCGTCGCCCAGGGCATGCAGCGTGAAGACGCGGCTGCGCGAAAGCAGCGCGGCGTTGACCTCGAAGCTGGGGTTTTCGGTGGTCGCGCCAATCAGCGTGACGATGCCGCGCTCGACATGCGGCAGCACGGCGTCTTGCTGGGCTTTGTTGAAGCGATGAATCTCGTCGATGAACAGGATGGTGCGCTGGTTGTAGGCTTTGCGCCGCTCGTTGGCCGTCTCAACGGCCTTGCGCAGTTCGGCGACGCCAGCGGTGACGGCGCTCAGGCGGATAAAATAGGCATGGGCGCTTCCGGCAATGACTTCGGCCAGCGTCGTCTTGCCCGTGCCTGGCGGACCCCAGAGGATCATCGAGGGCACGCGGTCACTCTCGATGGCGCGCCGCAAGACCTTGCCGGAGCCAATAATATGCTCCTGCCCGATCATCTCATCGAAGGCGCGCGGGCGCATGCGCGCGGCCAGCGGCATGCGCGCGTCGCTGGCGAGTTCTTGCGCTTGCCCCGGCGCAGGCGTGCCTGTTGTATGATCAGCGTCAAAGAGGGATCGCTGGTTGTGTTGTCCAGGTGTACTCATTGGCTTTATTATACTAGAATCTTTGTTCCGAAGCCAGAGCCGCCCGCGTCGGGCCACGCGGGTGCAGGCGGAAAGGGCAAGGCCAGGAAGCATGATCGTGCTGTCGCATTTCCAGACGCGCCCACTGCTGGCGGCGCGCCAGAATGGCCTGACCGCTGTAAGCGTCTCGCCTGATCTGGGCCTGACGACGGTTGAGGCGCAACTGACGCCGGACGGGGTGATCTTTCCTGGCGAGGAGCGCGTGACCTGGAAAGATGTCGCCCGCGTGACCGGAACGGAGAATCAGTGCTTTCTGCTGCGTCCAGATGGGGTGGTCGAATCTATTCAGGTCTTCTCGGAGGTGACAAACTGGTCACGCAGTTTGCTGGCGACCGCTTCTGCTCCCACAACGGTGGTCGCGGGCTTCCCGATGCACCGCATTCAGGGCAGCGATCCCCTGCGGGATACGCGCGCGAAGATTGCAGCCATCGCGCCGCTGGTCGGCCAGATACTCGATACGGCGACGGGCCTGGGCTATACCGCGATTGAAGCGGCCAAAACCGCCGAGCATGTGACCACCATTGAGCTTGACCCGGCAGCGATTGAGATCGCCCTGCTGAATCCCTGGTCGCAGGCGCTCTTCGATAACCCTCGCATCACTCAGCGCATTGGCGATGCCAGCGAACTGATTGCGGAGTTTGCCGCTGGCACGTTTAGCCGGATCATTCACGACCCACCCGCGTTTCGTCTGGCCGGAGACCTGTATTCACGGGCGTTCTATGATCAACTCTATCGGGTGCTTACGGCCAGGGGACGCTTGTTTCACTATATCGGCGATCTCTCCAGCAGTGCGGGCCAGCGCGTCGTCGCTGGTGTGGTTCGTCGGCTTCAGGAGGTCGGCTTCCAGCGGATTGTGCGGCATCCTGAAGCGTTTGGCGTAGTTGCCTTCAAATAAGTCTGGGAGGAGCAGCAGATGAGCGAGCAAGCTAGTGCCACACCCACCTGGCTGGACCTGTACGAGTATCGGCGGCGCGTTGACCGCATGTATCAGGAGCGTGAGGAGGCGCTGCGCGCAGGCAAGGGCGAACTGGCCGTGCTGCGCCGCTTTCGCGCGCAGAAGGATGCCCTCTTTGCCGCGCACCCGCAGTCGGCCTTGAGCGCCGAGCAGCGCCAGACGTTCAAGAAATTGCGCTACTTTCCCTACAATCGGGCGCTGCGGCTGGAGGCCACGCTGGAGCCGCTGGCCGCAGAGGCTGAGGAAGAATCCTCACTGCCCGCCAGCGGCGCGCACGCCATGCGCTTTCGGCGCGCGGCGCGGCTACACTTCACGCTCGAAAATATGCCGCTGGAGTTGATCGTCTACTGGATCGATGTCTATGGCGGCGGCCTCTTCCTGCCCTTCCGTGACGCTACCTGCGGTCAGGAGAGCTACGGCGGCGGACGCTATCTCTTCGATACCGTCAAGGGCAGCGATTTCTTGCGCGTAGATGATGGTAAGAGAAATGCAACCGGCAGAGAGCAGACCTTGGGGTACGCGGGCGGGCGGATTATTCTGGACTTTAACTATGCCTATAACCCGTCGTGCGCCTATGATCCGCGCTGGGTCTGCCCGCTCGCGCCGAACGAGAATCGGCTGCCCATCGCCATTCGAGCGGGCGAGCTGGCCTTCCATGAGCCAGAAGATATATCTGGCTGAAGAGGCGGCAGGTGTCTGGAGCGCCAGCGCGTGTAGCGCCGCCGTCCCTGGCGGCGAATCGCGTAGGCCGCCGGGATATTGCGCGCCAGACCCCGCCCCTGCCGGCACGGAGGCCGGCACTACAAAGAGACCCCGCCCCCAGCCGACGAGACGTCGGCGCTACAAATCTGCGCCGCCCTGCTCCTGATGCAGCCCGTGAATGAGCATCTGGACCAGGCGACGAAAGCTCTCATCCAGATCGAGGGGAATGCCGAAGCCCCCGGCTGCTTCCAGCGCGACGAAGCCGTGCAGCGCGCTGCGCAGGCCACGCACCGCATGGATGGATGCGTCGCCCTGAAGGCCATAGGAGGCCAGCACGGCCTGGACGACCTCAACCACTGCCTGTGCCGCCGCCTGCGCCTCCGGGTCGGTGGGATCGGGCGCGCGGATACTGGCGGCGTAGAGGCCGGGATGCGCGTGGGCAAAATCCCGATACGCCTGGGCCAGCGCCGCCACCGCTGCATCTGCCGATTTGCCAATCGTGGCTCGCGCCAGCCGGGCGCCAAGTTCTCGCACACCCAGCAGCGCCAGAGCGCGGCGCACGCCCGGCAAGCCGTCCACATGGTTGTAGAGCGAGGGCGTGCGGATGCCCAGGTGTTCGGCCAGCCGGGCAAGCGTCACCTGCTCCAGCCCTTCGGCGTCGGCCAGGTCCGCCGCTGCCTGGATCACAGCAGCGCGATCCAGGCGCGTTTTCGGCAGCGGCGTCTTGTTCTCCAGCCGTGTTTTAGGCGGCATGGGGCTTCTGCTCCTTCGCAACGTGGCGCTGGGCAGTGGCGATGGCCCGGTCCATTGCCGCCAGCGGCGCCTCCAGCACGGCGCCGTGCCCAACGGCCAGGCGCGTCGGCTCCAGGGCGCGCAGGGCTTTGGCACTGTGCAGGGCTGTCTCCAGGCTCCAGGTCGCCATTGCGGGCAGGGGGAAGAGTGGGCGCAGGATGCCCGAAACGGCGATGCCGCCCAGCGTCTGGTACGCATCGCCCGCGATGAGCGTCCGGTCGCGCACATCCAGAAAGGCGACGTGGCCGGGCGTGTGACCAGGCGAGGCGACGACCTCCAGCGAGCCGACCCGATCTCCCGGCGCGAGCAGGCGGGTGGGTGTGGTCGTGCAGACGGGATAGCCGCCGCGCAGCTTCACCTGTGGCTCCTGGGGATCGAGGCTCTTATCCCCGGTGAGTAAGCGCGCGTCGCGCGCGGTAATCAATACCTCGGCCTCTGGAAGCCGGGCATGCAGCGCGTCGAGCGAGCCGACGTGATCAACGTGCGCGTGGGTCAGGGCAATGCGCGCGATAGGCGCGCCGAGCGTCTGCGCCGCGTCGATGATGGCCTGGGCGCTGCCCGACATGCCAGTATCGACGAGGGTAAAGCCGTCGTCTTCGCGCACAAGGTAGCAATTCACAAATCCCAGGCGATTGAGTTGATACAGGTTCTTGCCGTGAGGAGTGGTTTTCAAGGATATTCCCTTTCATCTTCAGGGCATCGGCGGATGCCAGTGCCCGCTGACAAACTAATGTAATTAGTATATATACTAATTACATTAGTTTGTCAAGAGGTGAAAACAAACAGCGGCGAGCTACCACGCTGTAGCTCGCCGCTGTTTGCGGATACGAGAGGATGGGGCCGCTTGCAGCTAGCTTTTAGCGCGTTCGGCGGCTTTCGTCAGGGCGCGTTTGGTGTAGACTTCCACCAGATGCTGGCGATAGGCTTCCGAGGCATACGAATCGCTGAGGAAGTCCATGCCTTCGGCGGCGTGGCTGGCTGCCGCCGCGATGTTCTCTGGCGTCAGGGGTTTGCCGCGCAGGGCATCCTCGGCGGCTTTGGCGCGGACGGCCTTGGGGCCAGCGCCCGTGATGCCGACGCGGCAGTCCGTGCAATTGCCAGAGGCGTCGCGGGTGACGATGGCGGCCACGCCGACGACGGCGTAGTGGCTGGCCGGATGCGGGTGCTTGATGTAGGCCGCGCCCTGGCCGGGCTTGAGCGCGGGCACGCGCACCTCGGTCAGCACTTCCTGCTCATCAAGCGCCGTCGTGAGCATGTCCACAAAGAAGTTATCGGCGGTAATCGTGCGCTCGCCCTTGGGGCCGACGACGCGCACCTCCGCGCCGAGCGCCAACATGACGGCGGGCAGATCGGAGGCCGGGTCGGCGTGCGCCAGATTGCCGCCAATCGTGCCGCGATTACGCACCTGCACGTCGCCGACCTCTTTCTCGGCCTCTGGAATCAGCGCGCAGGATTTCTTGAGGACATCAGAGCTTTCGGCCTGATAGTGTGTCGTCAACGCGCCAATGCTGATCGACCCATTCTCGGCTTTGATGCCGCTCATCCCAGGCAGGTGGGCGATGTCGATGAGCATGGAGGGCTGGGCCAGGCGCAGCTTCATCATCGGCAAGAGGCTGTGGCCGCCCGCGATCAGCTTGGCGTCCTCGTGCTTGCCCAGCATCTCGATGGCGTCTTGCAGGTTGTGCGCCCGGTGATACTCAAATTCGCTGGGGAACATAGTCTGCGTTCCTCACTTTCTACGCTTTCGGCGCGTTTTGCATGGCGTGCCAGACGCGCTCCGGGGTCAGCGGCATATCGATATGCGTGATGCCCAGCGGCGCGAGCGCGTCCATGACGGCGTTGACGACGGCAGGGGTAGAGGCAATTGTGCCGGTCTCGCCCACGCCCTTGACGCCCAACGGCTGGTGTGGCGAGGGCGTCACCGTGCGGTCCAGATCGAAGTGAATCAGTTCGCCTGCCGTTGGCACGGTGTAGTCCATCATGCTGCCGCTGATAAGCTGGCCGTTGTCATCGTAGACGGCGTACTCATAGAGCGCCTGGGCAATGCCCTGCGCCAGCCCGCCATGAATCTGCCCATCGACGATCATAGGATTGATGACCGGGCCGCAGTCGTCCACTGCCACGTAGCGCAGCAGTTTGGTGACGCCGGTTTCCGGGTCTACCTCGACGGCGCAGATGTGCGTGCCAAAGGGGTAGACGAAGTTGGGCGGATCGTAGAAGTGGTTCTCTTCGAGCATGGGCGTCACGCCTTCTGGCAGATTGCCACCCATATAGGCTGCAAAGGCGATCTCCTGGATAGCCTTCTTCTTGTCCGGGCTGCCCTGGACGTAGAAGACACCATTGTCGAAGACGACATCATCCACTGCCGCCTCAAGCTGGTGCGCGGCGATCTTGCGCGCCTGCTCGCGGACCTTGCGCGCCGCCATGACAAGCGCGGCGCCACCAACGGCCAGGCTGCGGCTGCCGTAGGTGCCCATGCCCATCTGCACCG
>JBJKSJ010000364.1:0-14166 GCA_046704085.1 Ktedonobacterales bacterium
GGTGGGTGTGCGTGCAACAACGGCAGCCACTCGCTTCAGGGCGCTTGCCGCTCAGGAAGCGCGGCGACGCCGCGCCCGACCCATGCCCATGAAACCGGCAGCCCTGCGCCACGCGCGCCGCTGCTGCCGTCGCGTCATGCCCATGCGGGCGAAGGCCAGTTGTCTGACAAACCGGGCTGCGCGGGCGTTCTGGTTGCGCCGGGACAGCCACATGAAGGCAAATCCGACGGCGCTGAATAAGGAGACCGCTATTCTAGTGGGGTTCACAATGGGCTGCACACGGACGCCCTTGCTGTCCATCACAATAACGGCAACGGGCCGCTCTCGGATGCCGCCGCCGATTCCGCCTCCGGTACCCGCCTGCTGTTTCTTCTCCTTGTCGGGCGAAGGCGGCGTGGTGCCGCTGCCCCACCCCAGCCCCAGCGAGATCTCGGAGCAAGGAATAATGGTCGTGCCATCGCGCTGGATGGGCTGGCCGAAGACCGCATCAGTTTTGGCGACATTCGTCAGCCGACCAATGGTTTGCTCGATAGTTTGCATGGTTGGTTGAATCGTTTGGGCTTCACTTATCATCGAGTTCTTCTCCTTTTCCCCCTTCTTCGTTGCGGACGGTTTCTGCTTTGCGCCAGGGACAGCGCCAGCACGCCCAGCGCCAGCCCTGTGAGCAAGAGGGCAATGACCTGGCGTGTGACGTTTCGGATGGGCAGGCGCGTGATGTGTTCGCCCTGGCGGACCTCAACAGCTACCGGGCGATGGCGGATCATGCCGCCGCCCGGCCAGGTGAACCGCGTCACCCGCCCGATGGGTGTCACTTCCTGTCCCTGCGCGTGGATAGGCTGGCCGCGCGTCTCGTAGCGGCGCCAGCCAGCGTTCTGAGAAAATGGTTGCATGTACGGCTCTCTCTGACTCAGGACGCAGACTGGTAGAGCAGCACCAGGCGCGCGGCCTTTTTTCATACAACAAGGTGTTATCTGCCGCATGATGCGTGCCTGGGAACGTCGCGCTGTCTGGGTGCCGGGGTGGTTCTGTCATAGCCCGTCATTGCTGTTTGACGGTTGACAAGTGCGGGCAGAGATGCTATAGTGTTTCTGCTGAGGGCAGTTAGCTCAGTTGGTTAGAGCGCCACGTTGACATCGTGGAGGTCACAAGTTCGAGTCTTGTACTGCCCACCGGAAACGTCGCCAACGCGCGCGGCGTTTATTTCAGGTATCGCGGGGTGTAGCGCAGTTGGCTAGCGCGCATGGTTTGGGACCATGAGGTCCCCGGTTCGAGTCCGGGCACCCCGACCCTCGTTCCCCTCCTGTTTTGAGCTATTGACCTGCTATGCGACACTAGAGCCAGACTCTAGTGTCGCTCTTTTTGTTGGGGGGGGCGTGCGGTGGTATTTATTATTAGGAATAGTGCTTAGCACTCGTTGGCGCCATTCCAGAGCTTCCAAGCCTGTGGTAGCAGGCGATAGCATGGTAGAATAGAAAGAGAAGCATTCAAGGAGGTCTCAGCATGTATCAGATTCTCTTTTCCGATGAGGAAGAGGCAGCGCTGCGAGCCGTTGCTGCGCAGACCGGCCAGACGATAGAGACGCTGGTGCATCGTGCAGTTGCCGCCCAATATCCTCTCTCCAGAGTCGAGTCTTCTCCCCAGGCATCAGCAAATGAGCAATTGCTGGCGTTGATGCGTGCCAGGGGCCAGCTTGTCTCCGAGGATGACGCGCTCGGCCCAGAAGAAGCGGCGCTGGAGGCATCGCTTCCACCCTATGGCAGCGAGGAAGAGGCCAGGCTGCTCCAGGAACTTGCCAGCGAGGCTGGGGAGGCATTCCGCGCTGCTGGCACGACTGCTGCTGATGAGATTATCCTGGGGAGAGGCGAGTGATTGTCTTTCTGGATGCCAGCGCGCTTGTGAAACGCTACGTCTTTGAGACTGGCAGTGCCTGGATAAATGAATTGTGTGATCCTGATGCGGGCTATGTACTTTTTATCGGGCAGATCACGCGGGTAGAACTCACTTCTGCGCTCTATCGCCGAACGCGCGACCCAGGCGCTCACTTCAGCCGCGACCGCGCCGATAGATTGCTTGCCCTCTTTAGCAGGCGCCTGCGCCATCGAGCATACCATGAAGTGCGTGTCAAGAAAGCCCTCCTGGCACAAGCCGCCGATTTATGCCGTACTCATCCTCTGCGGGCCTATGATTCTGTTCAACTTGCCAGTGCGCTTGCGGTAAGGACTGGTGCGCTCGCTAGCGGTGCTGATCCTATCCTCTTTGTTACTGCTGATGTTACTCTGCATATTGCTGCTGAGGCTGAGGGTCTGTTGGCAGATAATCCGCTGGCCCACTAACAGGCTTTTGAGCTTGAGCAGTGTGCCCCACCTGATGCTGCTCATCTGCTCACGCGCCCGCCAGCAGATGCGAGGGAATAATGGTGGGATTCTAGGGATGGGTATCAGGGCGTGTAAGCCTTGGGAGCGAAGCCGCCGCCGCAGGCGGACTTGGTGGCGGAACGACCACGCCCTTAGGCCGAATCGTTCCCGCCAGCCTCCAGCGTCCGCCAGTCGTCGGCGAGGAAGGCATAGAGCAGGCTGTCGCGCCAGGAGCCGTCACGATTGCGAAAGTCTTCGCGCAGATGGCCCTCGTAGCGCATGCCGATCTTCTCCATGACGCGCTGCGAGCCACTGTTTTCCGGGTGGCACATGGCAGAGATGCGATGGAGGCCGAGCTTTGCAAAGCCAAAGGCGACCAGCGCCTGGGCGGCCTCGCTGGCATAGCCCTGGCCCCAGGCAGAAGGCCCGAGCCGATAGCCCAGTTCTGCCTGGCCGAGTTCTCGATTCGAGATGGTGAGGACGACCAGGCCGATCAGGCGCCCATCGGCGCGAAGGACTACCGCCAGCGCATAGACCGGGCGCGGATCGAGCTTCAGCCAGTCCTGGGTCCGCTGAAGCAGGGCGTCTGTCTCTGCCTCGCTGGGCTGCCCGCCCCCGCGATAGTGATGCAGGGCAGGATCGGCCTCCAGCGCCTGCACAGCAGCCCGGTCCTCCGCCGCGCAATCGCGCAGGAGCAAGCGCCTGGTCGTGATCTCCATCGTCTCCTTCGCTTAGCGCGTGAGCGCGTCGAGGGCGCGTTGCAGGCTCTCGGTCGCTTTGACGGGAACCTGCACGTCCACCAGCCGCCCGGCTTCATCGATGATAAACTGGCTGCGCTTGATGTAGCCTGTCGCTTCCTGCCAGGTTCCATAGGTCTGGGCGACGGTATGATCGGCGTCTACCAGCAGCAAGAACGGCAGGTCATACTTGGTCTTGAACGCCTGGTGGGATGTCTCACTGTCCGGGCTGATGCCCACGACGATGGCGTGGCGCTCCTGAATGTCCGCGTAGCTGTCGCGGAAGCTGCACGCCTGGAGGGTGCAGCCGGGCGTATCGTCCATTGGATAAAAATACAGCACGACGCGCTGCCCGCGCAGATCGGAAAGCTTCACTGGCTCCCCCGCCTCGTTGGGCAGCGTAAAGTCCGGGGCCAGATCGCCCGCTTTGAGAGGTTCTTCAGCCACGATAATTGCTCCTTATGAATAGAGAAGACGACGCTGGCGCCGTAACTTTTCGCGGCGCCAGTGCCCTGAGCCTGGCGATTTTAATCGCGGCTAAGGGCGTTCCGCCACCAAGTCGCCCTGCGGCGACTCCCTCCCCACGCAACGAGCGCTTGCTTCTTTCGGTGGTGAGGACAACTGCTGCGCCAGGTAGGGAGGGGAGTCCGCGTAGGCGGACTTGGTGGCGCAGCCTTTAGGCGCGGTTTTAACCGCCAGCCGTCCTATTTTGCCGTGTGCGCCCCGATGAATGCCAGCACGCGCTGCCAGGCGTTGGCCGACTCCTCGGCAAACTCGGTATACTTGCGATCAAAGAAGCTGTGCGGCGTGTTCGGGTAGATCACGATGGTGTGTTCGATGCCGGTCTTGTCCAACTTCTGATCGAACTCCTCGACGCTGCTGACCGGAATGCCCTGATCGGCGCCGCCAAAGAGGCCCAGCGACGGATAGGCCACCTCTTCGGCCCGCGCCAGGATGGTGCCCGCGCCGCCGAAGCTGCGGCTCATGCCCGCGTAAAAACCGATGATGCCTGCAAAGCCAAAGGACTTGTCCATGCCGGTGGTGAACGAGAGCGTGCCACCCATGCAGAAGCCGACGGTAAAGGTGGCGTTGCCTGTCGGATTGTGTTCGCGCAGCGCGGCCTGCGCGGCATGCACATCCTGGGTGAAGCTCTCGATCTTCATCTGCCCCACATGCGGCATGAACTCAAACGAGTCGTCGCGGGGCGTCAGGCCAGCGGTGCGGCCAAAATAATCGATGGCAATGGCGCTGATACCCACCTCGGCAAACCGCAGGGCCAGGTCTTTGTAAAACTGGTGCAGCCCGCGCACATCGGGATAGATGATGATCTGGGCGTTGGTCGAGTGGTCGGCGGGATGCGCCATATAGACGGCAAACTGGTTGCCATCGGCGGCAGTCAGCACCCCATCATGGCCGTGCGCGGGGCCAGCCTCTCCTGGCGGCAAGGGCGGACGCGCGTTGTCGTCGTAACACATGGTTGTTTCGCTCCTTACTGTTTGACCTACTATGCCTGATTTATTCGCCAGCACGGCGGCTGGCCCGTGTGTACCGCCGCCGTCTCGGCGGCCCGCTTGTACCCCCGGCTTCTAGCCGGGCCTTCTTCCGTACTCCCGGCTTCTAGCCGGGCCGTCCCTGGCGGCGCGTGCTTAAAAGGCCGCGTTGCCGGGCGTGCGCGGGAACGCGATCACGTCGCGGATGTTCTTCATGCCGGTGATGAACATCAGCATCCGCTCGAAGCCCAGCCCGAAGCCGGAATGCGGCGCGGTGCCGAACTTCCGTAATTCTAAATACCACCAATACGCCTCCTCGTTCAACCCCATCTCGCGGATGCGCCGCAGCAGCACATCATAACGCTCCTCGCGCTGGCTGCCGCCGATGATCTCGCCGATGCGCGGCGTCAGCACGTCCATTGCGCGCACGGTCTGCCCATCCTCGTTCTCGCGCATATAGAATGCCTTGATCTTTTTGGGATAGTCGGTGACAACGATGGGCTTCTTGAAGGTCTGCTCGGTCAGATAGCGTTCGTGTTCGGTTTGCAGGTCGATGCCCCAGGCCACCGGATACTGGAAGCTCTGCCCCGACTGTTCCAGCAGCCGGATGGCCTCGGTATAGGTGACATGCTCGAAGGGCGACTCCAGCACATGCGTCAGCGCGTCAAGCAGCCCAGGCTCGATGCGCTGGTTGAAGAAGGCCAGGTCGTCGGGGCACTGCTCCATCACATACTTGATCTGGTATTTGATGAAGTCCTCGGCCAGCGCGCGGTTATCGTCCAGATCATAGAACGCCATCTCTGGCTCGATCATCCAGAACTCGGCGATGTGGCGCGGCGTGTTGGACTCTTCGGCGCGGAAGGTCGGCGCGAAGGTATAGACCTGGCTAAAGGCCATCGCCAGAATCTCGGCCTCAAGCTGGCCGCTGACCGTCAGATACGTCGGGCGGCCAAAAAAGTCTTGCGTATAGTCCGGATGGCCTTCGGGCGTGCGCGGCAGGTTCATCAGGTCCAGCGTCGTCACGCCAAACATCGCGCCCGCGCCCTCGGCGTCCGAGGCGGTGATGACCGGCGCCTGGATATAGAGAAAGCCGCGCTCCTGGAAAAAGCGATGGATGGCAAAAGCCAGCGCGTTGCGCACGCGAAAAACCGCGCCAAAGGTATTCGTGCGCGGGCGCAGGTGCGCGATCTCGCGTAGAAACTCCAGCGAGTGCCCCTTCTTTTGCAGGGGATAGCTGGCTGGGTCCGCCGTGCCATAGATGTGAATCTCGCGGGCGCGCAGTTCCACTGGCTGGCCCGGCGCAGGCGAGGCCACCAGATCGCCGGTAACGCGGATGCAGCTTCCCGTCGTCAGCGCCTCGTCTATCTCCGGAGGCAGGCTGCCCTGCTCAATCACAATCTGGAGGTTCCTAAAGCTGGAGCCGTCGTTGAGTTCCACAAACGAGACGGCTTTCGATTGGCGGCGCGTGCGCACCCAGCCGTTGACGGTGATTTGCCGTCCGGCGGGCTGGCCGAGCGCCTCGCGTACTGACATGCTATCTCTCCGCATGATACATTCATCCTTCACAGTGATAATACGGCGCTGGGGTTACAGCGGATGGGCTTTTTCCTCAGAGAAGATCAGTCCAGACGTGTTCTATTATAACACCGCTAACCATCGCGCTAGCAATTACTCTTCGTCGTTTCTCCAGCACCTACCAGGCCAGCGCAATGGTATTGTAAACGATAGAGGCTATCCCCCAGGCGGGAAACCGTTTGCCCGCTCCACAGCAGGGCAAACGAACGGTTGGAATATGCTATAATTAGAGCAACTGATTGATGGAGCCTACCTCATCCCTGGACGTAAAACCATGAGTACCCTATCGAAAGAATGCAAAACCGACAAACCAATCCATACCGCGCATGGTGAGGCCCAGCGGCGGGCGCTGGCGCAGGCCGCCTATGACCTTATTGCCGAAAAAGGCTTCGAGGGTCTACGCACGCGCGACGTGGCCGAGCGGGCAGGCGTCAACATCGCCACGCTGCATTACTACTTCCAGACGAAAGAAGACCTCATTCGCGGCGTCGTGCATCTGCTGCGCGAACACCTGAGTACGACCAAGGCCCCGTTGTTTCAGGCGGCTTCAAGGAATCCAATTGAAGAGCTACATCAAGAACTGGCGGATGTCCAGTATCAGGTGCAGGAGATTCCCGAAACCTTCAAGGTCCTCTTTGAACTCTACCTGCGCTCGCTGCGTGACCCATCCATCAGCAGCATCCTTCAGGAGATGCAGGCAGGCTGGCAGCAGCATATTGAAGCATACCTTACCGCTGGCGTGCGGCAAGGGATGTTTCCCCCCGACCTCGACATCCCCGCTGCGGCTGCGGGCCTGTCTGCCTTCGTCATGGGGCGCGTCGTCCAAACTCTCTTCATGCCCCAAACCCTCCCCGACGAGCGGGTCTCCGCCGAAATTGCGCGCTGGCTGACCGATCACACCCGCGCCAACACTCCCCGCTGATGTCCTCCAGTTCGCTGCCTCCAGGCATAGCTTTGTCAATCAACTGATTGACAAGCCTTGATCTCCCGCGCTATAGTAATTATATCAATCAGTTGATTGAACACCAGAAGCTTGAATAGCTGATTCAGGAGGAACCCGATGGCTCAGGCGACGCATGCCGATTCGACCGATACGGGGCCAGCCGCGCCTGGCGGTCCTGGGATGACGAAAAATCCGCGCCGCTGGTGGGCGCTTGCCGCTACCAGTTTTGGCTTGTTCATGGCTCTGTTGGATGTCACGATTGTCAACGTGGCCCTGCCCACCATTGGCAACGATCTGCAAGCCTCGTTTGCCGACCTGCAATGGGTGATTAACGCCTACGCGCTGGCCCTGGCCGTGCTGCTCGTCACTGCCGGGCGGCTGGGCGATCTCTTCGGACGCAAGCGCCTCTTTATGGTCGGGCTGGGCCTGTTCTCGCTCGCCTCGCTCTGTGCCGCCCTCTCTAGCGACATCACCATCGGCAGCCTGTCGCATATTCAGGTCTTGATCGCGGCGCGTGTGCTTCAGGGTGTGGGCGGAGCGATTATGCTGCCGCTGGCGCTAGCGATTATCGCCGCAACGTTTCAGGGCCGCGAGCGCGGCGTCGCGATTGGCATCTATGGCGGCGTGACTGGCCTGGCAACGGCGCTGGGTCCGGTGATTGGCGGCGTCCTGGTGACGCAGGTCAACTGGCAGTCCATCTTCTTTCTCAACGTGCCCATCGGCTTCATTGGCATCGCCCTCTGCGCCTGGGCCGTCACCGAGTCGTTCGATACCAGCGCCCCGCGCTGGATAGACTTCTATGGGCTGGTGACGCTCTCGGTGAGTCTTTTCTGCCTGGTGCTGGCGCTGATCCAGGGCAGCGATCCCGACAAGGGCTGGACCTCGGCCTATATCCTGACACTGTTTGCCATCTCGGCGGTGACAATGGTCGCTTTTGTTGTCGGCGAACTGCGTCTGAAATACCCGATGATGGACCCCCGGCTCTTCAAGAATGTCAGCTTCACTGGCGCGGCCATTGTGGCCTTCACGTTGAGTGGGGGCATGTTCTCGCTCTTCTTCTTCCTCTCGCTCTATCTACAAAACTACCTGGGCTTTTCGGCGCTGGACGCAGGTCTCCGTTTCCTGCCGCTCAGCGGCCTGATTCTGGTGGCCGCGCCAGTGGCGGGCGCCCTTAGCGACCGAATCGGCTCAAAGCTGATCATGGGCGTGGGGATGATCATCCTGGTCGTGGCTGTGCTGCTCATGGCGCGCATCTCGCCCACAGATACGCAGGACGATTGGCTGGTGCTGCTGCCTGCCTTCATTCTGGCTGGCCTGGGCAGCGGAATGGTCAGTCCGCAGGTCTCCACCGTTGCCGTCAACACCGTCAGCCGGGACCGCGTGGGTATGGCTTCCGGCGTAAACGGCGTCTGTCGGCAGGTGGGCACGGCCTTTGGTATCGCCTTCCTGGGCGCGATTCTCACCAACCAGTACAACAACTCGCTGCAAAATCAGATTTCGCAGTTGACCATCCCGAATGTCCCGCCCGCGCAGCAGCAGAGCATCCTGAACGGGATCATCTCGACTCTCCAGAATGCCGGGACGTTTGTCGGCAGCACCGGGCTGAAGAACCTGCCGCCGCAGTTTGCCGCCTTTGCCCATCAGCCGCTCTTCCCACAGGTGCAGGCGATTGTGCAGACCTCGTTTATTGACGCGATGAAAGACATCTTCTACCTGGCTGCCGTCCTGCTGGCAATCGGCGTCGTGGCCTCGTTTGCGCTCGTGCGCAAGAAGGACATGCAGCACGTTGAGCCAGCCGAAAAGAGCGCGGCGCTGGAAGTGTGATTGCCCATCCTGGTGCTTCGTTCTGCGTGGAGCGCCAGCACAGAGGCTGGCGCTCCAGGCTGCGCGGGCCTCTGATACGCTATCCAGTTTCTCAGGAGTGCAAAGGCTTGCGCCCTTCTTCTGGGTGCAGTAAGCTCAATGCCAATGCTGACTGCTGAAAGCGTCTGGAATCTGAGGAAGGAACAGCGAATGGCTGCTGCAACCTGGCGCGAAACGACGATTACGACTAATGGCATTCGCCTGCACGCGATGACCGAAGGTGAGCGCGGGCCGCTGGTCGTGCTGCTGCATGGCTTTCCAGAGTGCTGGTATTCCTGGCGCGCCTACCTGCGCCCGCTGGCCCAGGCGGGCTTTCGCGCCGTTGCGCCGGATATGCGCGGCTATAACCTCAGCGACAAGCCCGACGGCGTGCTGAACTATCAACTACCGATTCTGACCTCGGATGTCATGGGCCTGATTCGCTCCCTTGGCGAACAAAAGGCTGTGATCGTCGGCCACGATTGGGGCGGCATTGTTGCCTGGCGCTTTGCCATGGACTATCCAGAAGCGACGGAAAAACTGATCGTCTGCAACGCCCCGCACCCGGCGCGCATGCGCGAGGCATTGGGCGCCCCCAGTCAGCTTCGCAAAAGCTGGTACATGTTTTTCTTTCAGCTTCCCTGGCTGCCGGAAGCTATGGTCCAGCGCAATCCAGACCTCTTTCTGGAGCGCGTCATGCGCGGCGCCGCCGTGAGCCAGGAGGCCATCAGCGACGCCGACTTGCGCGTCTACGCCCAGGCGCTGCGCCAGCCGGGCGCGCTCACGGCTGCGATCAACTACTATCGCGCCGTGCTGCGCTGGGGCTGGCGGCTGCCCAACCTGCCAATCACCGCGCCGACGCTGCTGATCTGGGGCGAGAATGACCCGGTTCTCGGCGAGGAATTAGTGTATGGCACGGGCCGCTTTGTGCCCAATCTGCGCGTCCACTTCATCCCCCGCTGCGGCCATTGGGTGCAACAGGAAGCCTCCGAAGAAGTGCAGCCGATCATGCTCAATTTTCTAGGCCAGGATGCCCAAACCCCACTCTCGTGCTAGAAATAGCCCTGCATCAGCCCCCAGCACGTTTCTGGCGCAGTTCATCCCAATATCGCTCCCAGCGGTTGCTCACCTGCTCTTCTGTCTGGCCCAGATCGTAGGAGGGCGAGATCAGCGGCAGGGCGCGCTCGACCTTCACCAGCACGATATGCTGGATCGGATTGGCCGTGCCCCGCCGCTGATAGAAGGCGACCATCTCGTCAAACTGCGGCCCTTCGCCGATGATCGTCGCCGTTCCCTTGAAACGGTAGCCCTTGCGCAGTGTCGTATCCACGACGTTGATCTCCAGCGACGGATTCTGCCGCAAGTTGGCAACGGTATTGGGCGAGCAGATGTCGGCAAAGATCAGATGCTCGTCGTCCCAGACAGCAGTTGTTCCTTTGGGAGAGAGATTCGGCGTGCCATCTGGGCAAACGGTGGCGATATAGCCCAGCCGCTGCTCGTTGACCACCCGCTGCATGTCTTCAGTCAGAATACCCATCGCAGTGTACCCTTATTGTTCCTCTGTCCATGCGGGTTGCAACTCTTCCTGCATTAATCGCCAGCCTCCTTACCACCCCTGCAATGCCGCCCGGCGGCCAGCGTCGCGCCAGCGGCTGCGCTCGACCCCGTCCTGCGCGTCGCCTGGGTGCCTGCGCCTGCGCGCAGCCGACCCGGCCTCCTGGTCCCCCAGCGCGGCGGCCAGCGCGGCCACCGCCTCCGGGCTGAGCGCGCCATCGGCGCTGTGCGCCTCCTCTGCCGCCTTCTCGCCCGATTCGCCCCAGGTCTCCGCGACCCAGCCAGTCGAGAGATCGCCCGCCAGGAAGCGCGGATGCTGCATGGCGAACTGGTGGAAAGGGATCGTCGTCGAGACGCCCGCGATGGTGTATTCCTCCAGGGCGCGGCGCATGCGGGCGATGGCCTGCTCGCGGTCCTCGCCCCAGGTAATCAGCTTGGCGAGCAGCGAGTCATAGAAGAGCGGCACATCCATCCCCGCGAAGGCGCCGCTGTCCACGCGCACGCCCGGCCCGCCGGGTTCCTGATAGGCGGCAATGATCCCGCCGCGTGGCAGGAAGCGGTTGTAGGGATTCTCCGCCGTGATGCGGCACTCGATGGCGTGGCCCCGGAAGCGCACCTGCTCTTGCGTGAAGGAGAGCGGCAGCCTAGCAGCCACGCGAAGCTGCTCTTTGACCAGATCGGTGCCGGTGCGCCATTCGGTGACGGGATGCTCCACCTGAAGGCGCGTGTTGACCTCCAGGAAGTAGAACTGGCGGTCCGGGCCAAGCAGGAATTCGCAGGTGCCCGCGTTCGTATAGCCTATCGCCTGGGCTAGCTTGATCACCGACTCGGCAAACTTCGCCCGCAGTTCATCATCCAGCGCGACCGAGGGCGACTCCTCGATCAGCTTCTGGCGCCTGCGCTGCACCGAGCATTCGCGCTCGCCAAGTTGCACGACGCTGCCGTGCGTATCGCCGATGATCTGCATCTCGATATGCCGGGCGGGCGTAATCACCTTTTCCATATAGACTTCGCTGTCGCCAAAGGAACTGGCCGCCTCGCTGCGCGCCGCGCGCAAGGATGCCTCCATCTCTTCGGGCCGCTGCACCACGCGCTGGCCCATGCCGCCGCCGCCCGCCGCCGCCTTGAGCATCACCGGATAGCCCAACTCCTCGGCCAGCTTCATGGCCTCTTTGACATCCTCCAGGCCCGCCGTTGCGCCGGGGACGATGGGCACGCCAGCTTTCTGCGCCACGCGCCGGGCGGAGGTCTTCTCGCCGACGGCGCGCATCGCGTCGCCCGTCGGTCCAACGAAGATCAGCCCGGCCTCCGCGCAGGCATCGGCAAAAGCCGCGTTTTCCGCCAGAAAGCCATAGCCGGGGTGGATCGCCTTCGCGCCTGAGCGCCGGGCCACGTCTAGCAGTTTGGGGATATTCAGGTAGCTTTCGCGGGCAGGCGCTGGCCCGATGTGATACGCCTCGTCGGCCATGCACACATGCCGCGCGGCGCGGTCGGCATCCGAATAGACGGCCACGCTCTTCAGCCCCAGGTCGCGGCAGGCGCGGATGACGCGCACGGCAATCTCGCCCCGATTCACAATCAGCACTTTCTCAAACGGCCACTGCTCTGGCATACATCTCGTCCCTCTGCTCAGTATCCAATTTGTATCATCAAGCAGTATATCATTTAGGGGTGATCGCATGGCGCCATACTGGTGGGCTGCCGGGGGCCGTCACGCGCATCGCCCTTTTTGTGTGCCTTCTCCTACCCCGCGCCGCCCCGCCACCTGTAGCGTCGCCCTTCCAGGCGGCCTCGCTTGTACCGCCAGCCTCCGTGCTGGCGCATTGCCAGGCGAGCAACACCAGTATCCCCTCCTTGACCCATCTCCCCACTTTCATTGCTTGTCACCGGCATGCGGCTATGGCACAATAGAAGAGGCTATCGACCCAGACTTAGCGGTCTTCCTTTTTTGCGGCCAGTCTGCTAAAATAGATGCCAAAATAGCGTTCTTTCGCTAAGGATGCGACCATCATGTCAACTCCCAAACCTCCACGCACAAGAGCTTTCATCAGTTATAGCCACAAAGACGGAAAGTATTTGGAAGAGCTTCAAGCCCATTTGAAGCTCTTTGAACGGTATGCAGGGCTAGACTTCTGGGATGATACGAAACTTAGGCCAAGTGTGAAGTGGCGGGAGGAGATTAGAAAGGCTATCAACTCTGCAAAAGTTGCTGTCTTGTTGATCAGCCGAGATTTTCTGGCATCCGACTTTATCGCTGAGAATGAGTTAATGCCTCTTTTGGAGGCCGCGGAGCAAGAGGGAGCTGTTATCCTGCCTATTATTGTAAGGCCATGCCTCTTTGAGTATACAGACCTTGCACAATTTCTGGCGGTAAATAAGCCTTCAAGACCATTAAGCGAAATGTCACCAGGAAGGCGAGATCGAGTCTGGACAAAAGTAGCTGAGAATGTTAAGGATGCCCTGAATATCAAGATGAGTTCCCCAATTTTCCCAGGGGATAAAGATAATCTCCAGGAAGCTAAAAACAACGAGCCAGAGTATCATGCCCGTGATGCCTATTTCACCAGACCTGAGAAACCCTTCTGGGTAGATCGGCGGTTGCCGATCTACCTGCTGCTAGATAACTCAGCATTGATGCAAAGGAATGAGGCTGCGCTAAGAAGCGCTGTTTGTTTCTTTTCCGACTACTGGGCCAGCGATCCATTGAATAGAGGTCGCGTTCATATCAGTGCTATCACTTTCTCCGATCAGGCTGAGCAGATTGCCTGGATGCCTGTCAGTGACTTTACTGTACCCAGGTTTAATACGGGGGGTTTGAGCGCATTAGGTGCAGCGCTGCGTCTGGTGAATGAATCGCTGGAGTATGATCTTGTCCCCCATTTACTTGGTCAAAAATTACACTATCATCCTCTCGTGCTGTTGTTTCTGGGAAGCCGCCCAACCGATAGATGGGAGGACGAATTTCGACGCCTGGCCTCGCTTCCTCCAGATAAGCAGTGTAGAGTCTTTGCGTTTGCTCTTGGTCCTGACGCTGACATTGATGTGCTTAGTCAGATCGCTGGAACGGCTGTGTTCTACATGCACGATCTGTCTCCAGAGAGAATGCGTGGCCTGTTAGAATTAGGTGACTGGAAGTGACCATAGCGAAGGATGCTCTCGGCAATCGACATGGAATGCCCAAAAGGTACATCATCTTATGCACCCACTCGCTCGCTTTCGCGGCTCGCTGCCCGGCCTGGCGGTGGGTGATGCGCTGGGCCAGCCGCTGGAGGACAAGCGAGCCTCCGCTGATAGTATGCTACAATGAGTGTGCTTATGCGAAGATATGCTCTGTGCCAGAAGGAGCGGTTTATGCGCGTCAAGGTGGTTTTGGAGCCAAGTGAAGAAGGCGGATATACCGTCTATGTCCCGTCGCTGCCCGGCTGTATTAGCGAGGGCGAGACGGTCGATGAGGCGCTGGCAAACATCAAAGAGGCAGTAGAACTGTATCTGGAGCCACTTCTCTCCGCACAAGGAGCAACCTCGTGAGTCTTCCTGGCAATAACACGACCCCTGGCGGAGTGTCCACCTCCGGCGCGGAGGTCATCCGCCAGTTTCTGCCTAACTCGCCGTTCGTCGGCTACCTGGGCTTGTGCCTCACCCATATGCAGCCGGACTCGGCGACCCTGACC
>JBJKSJ010000365.1:0-19214 GCA_046704085.1 Ktedonobacterales bacterium
GGGCAGAGGGGATATTTTTTTTGCTCAGTAGAGGGCACACCTTCTGCTACCTGCTCATTCTGCGAGCAATGCTCGCAGAATGAGCATTACAAGCAAATTTAGCCTGGTGGAATAGAGAAGAGTATGAGTTCACAGGAAACCTCGCCCGAAACCTCATCCGTCCATAAAAGCTCCGCTGAGCATAATCACGGCAGGCTAGGTTTTTTTCTCTGCTGGGCCGTTGTGTTCGCCGACATCGGCACGTCAATCTACTACGTTCCTGGAATCCTTTACGGCCAGGTTGGCAAACTGGCTGGTTTTTTTGTCTGCGTCACATTGGTTGTCTTCGTTTTGCTCACCCTCAAGTATTCAGAAGTGACCTATCGCTACCCGCAGGGAGGTGGCGTTGTCACCGTGGCGGCGAATGCGATGCGTCCGTGGGTCGGGGCATTGGGCGGCATGTTCATTCTGGTTGACTATTTCCTCACAGCAGCTATTAGTTCCCTCTCCGGGTTGATTTACTTCAGTGTGGTCGTACCCAGCATTGGGCCTTTCGTGCTTCCGATCACACTCATCCTAATTGTATTACTCGGCATCCTCAACTGGTGGGGCATCAGTGAGAGCGCCATTGTCAGCGCAGTGGGAGCTGTTGTTGCGTTTATCAGCGATATAGCGATTCTCTTTGAAGTCTTCACCCATGAGAAACTAAGCACGATTCTGGGCGCATTCCCCCAGATGTTCTCTGGGAGTACACGCCTTACTTTAGTAACGCTCCTCACCGGATTTGCCGGGTCGTTCCTGGCTTTTTCAGGGCTGGAAAGTATTTCGCAGCTTTCGCCGGTTATGAAAACGCCACGCAAGCGCACAGGGCGTCTCGCGCTCCTGCTGGTGGTACTGACCATTGGCATCACCAGCCCGCTACTGACCATCTTTTCCACAACGCTCTTGCATAATATTAGCCATGCAGATCCGAACCAGTTTATCTCTCTTCTTGGCGGCCAGTACAGCCAGGTGCTAGGCATCGAGGTCGCCATCAGCGCGTCAGGGCTGCTGATCTTTGCGTGCAACACAGCCATCATCGGCTCCTACCATGTATTCCTGGCACTCTCTCGCATGCGCTTTTTCCCCAACTTTGTGGAGCGCCGGAGTGCCTGGCGCGGAACACCCCACTACTCTATCGCTCTGGCTACGAGCATTCCTATCTTCGTCCTTATTGTTGTCCAAGGTAACATCAACATTCTGGGCGACATGTATGCCTTTGGTTTACTGGGAGCCTTCAGCTTGACCTGCCTGGGCCTGGATATTGTGCGCTTCCGCGAGCGGAGACGACACAAACAAAAAGAACAACTCAGGAAAGCTCTCCAGGCAGGGAGGGCCAATGGCACAATAACCGAACTACGGCCCATTCTTCCTCAGGCACAAAACCCATCCGTTGCCCCAGTCTCAACAGTTAACTTTATTCTGGGCCTCATCACTACTGGTCTTGTTATGCTTGCCTGGACCACCAATCTGATCGCCAAACCCCTGGCAACGGCATTTGGCGGGAGCGTCACCCTCCTTGGATTGCTCATCGCCTACTGGAACTACCACCGGCTGGAAAAGCGGGGACGGCCAATGGTCTACCCCACAGAAATCCACGCGCCGATCCCTGGCGCTGTGCTTGCAGTGTTACCCAGCAAACCAGATGGGCTTGAGGCAGTGGTTCGCGCAGCCTGCGCAGAGGCAGGAGACAATCCTGTCATCTTCGTCTACCGGGGGCATTCCACGCGCACGCAGGCCCCTCGACTCTTTGAAACGGTTGATCCCTACTTCGAGGATGAGGCAGCTAAGCAGGCATTTGGCAAAGCCGAAGTTATTGCCCGTGAAGCAGGTATCAAACGCCTCTATGTTTATCTCCCTGACTCTCCAGATGCAGTCTTCCAATTCTGGCAAATCTTGCGGCCCAGAGACACCATTATTGTCGATGAAGACAGCCAGATGGCTCATACCCTGACGCCCGACATGGTGCGCTACAGCCCAGGACCAGGCGGCCAGGTAACACACCTTATCAAACGCTGGCAGGCTCCAGCAGCAGTGAATGAATTTTAGCCCCGTCTGAATAGCAAGAGCCTGACTGCCATACAAGCCAGGCTCTTGCTTCAAGCCTGGCATGTTCCGTGCAAAAAACCATCTCCTATGCCAGCCCTCTTGCTCTGGTGAGCCAGCTCAGACATACCCAATCAGACAAGTGTCACAAGGGGGCTTCAGATTTCAACCGCTTTCCACAGCAGAGCAAAAGGAGGGATTTGCCAATGCCACATGCTTTCATAGAGGACATGATTGATCAGCAACAGTGGCTGGAGCCAACCGGCGATGCGATACAGCAAGCGATTGGCAAAGTTGCGAAGAGAGAAGGGCCAGCCCGCGCTATCAAAGACGCGCTGCATGGTACGTGGTTTGGGCATCCCTTGCACCCAGCCCTGACAGATATACCTGTCGGCGCGTGGAGCGCCTCATTCGCCTTGGATCTCTTGAGTCTGGGAGGCAGCCGCTCCATCCAGCAGAGCGCCGACATTACCTTAAATATTGGAGTGGTCGGAGCAGTGGCATCAGCGATCACTGGGCTGGCGGACTGGCAGGAGACCTATGGTCGTGAACGGCGCATCGGCTTGCTACACGGCTTACTCAACGCAACCGCGCTCGCCCTCTATACCACCTCGCTGGTTCAACGCAGGCGCAAACGTCGGGGAATAGCGATGCTTTGCTCCACGCTAGGCTATGGAACCATCCTACTCTCTGAATACCTGGGCGGAGAACTTGTGTTCGGCCAGGGAACAGGAGTCAACCACGCCGCCTGGCTGGAGTCGAGCGAAGAATTCACTCCGGTGCTGGATGATACAGCACTTCCGCCCAACCAGCCCACGCGCGTCATGGTTGGCGCCACGCCAGTCGTGCTTGTCCGACGCGGCGGCAAGATTTACGCGCTCACGGCCATCTGTACCCATGCTGGCGGACCACTCGATGAAGGAACGCTTGAGGACAATTGCATCATCTGCCCCTGGCATGGCTCGAAATTTGCGCTGGAGGATGGCCATGTCCAAGGCGGTCCGGCCACAATGGCTGAACAACCTTTTGATGTGCGCATCCGCGATGGCAAAATCGAGGTTCGCCGTGCAAAGACGCATGCCTAGCTGCTCATCCTCTCCTCGTCCCAGACGCCTGGATCAAGCTACAGTAAATCCAGGGATAAGGGCGGAAGACGCGTCTTCCGCCCTTATCCCTGCTGAAATGACAACCAGCAATCAGAAACCGCTAAGTATTCAGGCCATAGAGCGCGCCGAATTTAGCATTGACATACTGCACAAAGTACTCTGGATTGAGTGATTCGCCAGTTACCTTGCGCGCCAGTTCGCTGGGTGAATACACTTGACCATACCCATACATTTGCTCGCGCAGCCACTCCAGGATAAAGCCGGTTCCTTCCGCCTCGAGGCGCTGGTCATAATCTGGGAACGCGCGGCGCAACGTCTGATAGATTTGCGCCCCATAGAGATTGCCCAGCGTATAGGTTGGAAAGTAGCCAAACGAGCCACCAGACCAGTGAATATCCTGTAAAACACCCAGGGTATCCGTTGGCGGAGTCACCCCCAGATACTCTTGATACTTCTGGTTCCAGAGACGAGGCAGATCGTCTACATCCACCTCTCCGTTCATCAGCCCCTGCTCTAACTCAAAGCGAATGATGATGTGCAGATTATAGGTCACTTCATCCGCCTCTGTGCGAATAAAGCTGGGCTTGACCTCGTTCAATGCTTGCACCAGTTCGCCCACATCGCGGTGGGCCAACGTCTCCGGGAAGGAATCGCGCAACAAGCTAAAGTGATGCTTCCAGAAAGGCAAAGAGCGCCCGATATAGTTTTCCCACAACCGCGACTCGGACTCATGCAACCCCATTGACGCGCCCCCAGCCAGCATAGTGCGCGCCAGCACCGGATCGCTCCCCTGCTCGTAGACGGCGTGCCCGCCTTCGTGGATAGCTGCCATCAGCGCAGCAGGAAAGTATGTAGGATCAACCCGCGTTGTCACACGCACATCAAAAGGTGAACCAAATCCAGAGGTGAATGGATGTGATGACTGGTCCAGGCGCCCCGAATCAAAGCGATACCCCATCTGCCGCAGCACTGCTTTACATACATCGAGCTGCCTGGCCGGGGCAAAGTCACCATGCAAACAGGAGGTATCAATCTTGCGCCCAGATGCCTGGATGCGCCGCAAAAGGTCTACCGTCGCATCACGCACCCTGTCCAGGATCGGGTTGAGCGTATCAAGCGTCATGTCAGGCTCATACTGATCGAGCAAGGCATTATAAGGTGAACCTTGATAGCCCAGATAGTCAGCCACCTGGCGCATCAATTTGACCAACTTGCGTAGATGCGGCGCAAACAAAGCGTAGTTATTGGCAGGCTTGGCCTGTTCCCATGCGCCCCAGGCTTCGGAAGATACAACGGCAACTTCTCTCACTAACGCCGCCGGGATTTTCGTGTTCTGGTCATAGTCGCGGCGTACCAGACGCACCAGGCCACGATCCGTGTCGGTATAGCCATCACCCTGGACACGCTGTTCTAGCGCATCCAATAACTTGCCGATACGCGGGGCAGTTCGCCGCTCGTGCAGCAACGCCTGCAACGTGGCAAGCTGGGGTCCACGCACCTGATTTGCCTGGGGCGGCATATTCACTTGCTGATCCCAGCCCGCCAGGGCCAGCAGGTTACCCAGATCACTGATCTCCTGGGTCCGCTCAAAAAGCTCGTCGAGTTCTGCATCAGTTCGAGTAAAACTGAGCGTTTTAGATGATGTAGTCATGGCTTGCTCCTTTGGTAGTATGTTCTTCACCCTACCACGCAGAGAAGAAAATCTGCAAGCAGATGCAAGATTTATTTGGTAGCGGCGAAGATGTGGGGTATCCTATAATCAAAGAGCGTTTCGCGCTTTCTGCATCTGACCAGTAATGAGGTCGGAGCATAACTATCGTATCTATACAGCCGGTTTGCAACAAAGAGGAGGGATGGGCTGGCGTGCAAACTTCTGCCGGTAGGCTTGCACGCGCCGCCCAGAGTGCGGCCTAGCCCATGAGGAACTATGCAGGCGCTTGCTTATGGCGAAATCGATGCCATCATCCATGCGACGCACGGCGCGCCCTTTCAGGTCTTGGGACCACATCAGACTGAGGAGAAGGGCAGCCCTGCTCTGGTCATTCGGGCATTTCTGCCGCAGGCATCCAAAGAAGCCACAGCCCTTGTAGAGATCGAAGGCAGCCCGCCAACACAACACGCCATGCGCCGTACTGCACCTGAAGGCTTTTTTGAGGCCGTTATTCCCAACCTCCAGAGCATTCCCAGCTATTTCCTGGTCATACGTGAACCAGATGGCCGCGAGACACGACTGCGCGACCCCTACGCCTTTGCCCCTTTGCTCACCAGCTTTGATCTGCATCTGCTGGGGGAAGGCCAGCATTACCAAAGTTATGAGAAGATGGGCGCGCACCTCCGCGAGGTGAATGGCGTCAAAGGTGTCCACTTCGTCGTCTGGGCGCCGAATGCCCAGCGCGTCAGCGTCATTGGTGATTTTAACCAGTGGGATGGCCGACGGCATCCGATGCAGCGCCGCAGCGAAAGTGGCATCTGGGAATTGTTTATCCCAGACCTCGGCCCGGGGGAACGCTACAAATATGCGCTTGTCTCAAACAACCAGGGCTATTATACCGAACGCGCTGACCCCTATGGCTTCGCCGCAGAACTCCGCCCTGGCACAGCGTCCATCGTCTATGATCTAGAACGATACGAATGGCAGGATGCCAATTGGATGCGCGAGCGCGAGAAACGCCAGGCGCTCGACGCCCCGCTGGCGATCTACGAAGTCCATCTCGGCTCCTGGCAGCGTATCCCAGAAGAGGGGGGGCGTTTCCTGACCTACCGTGAACTGGCCGAACAATTACCAGCTTACGTGCGCGAGATGGGCTACACACACGTCGAGTTCCTGCCCATCTCCGAGCATCCATTTGATGGCTCCTGGGGCTATCAGCCGGTAGGCATGTACGCGCCCACCAGTCGCTTTGGCTCGCCCGACGATTTTCGCACATTGGTCGATGCCTGTCATCAGGCGGGCATTGGCATCATTCTGGATTGGGTTCCGGCGCACTTCCCCAAGGATGGACATGGCCTGGTCTACTTCGATGGGAGCCATATCTATGAACACGCCGACCCCCGCCAGGGAGAGCATACCGATTGGGGCACAATGATCTACAACTTTGGGCGCAACGAGGTACGCAATTACTTACTGGCAAATGCCCTCTTCTGGCTGGAAAAATATCATATCGATGGGCTGCGCGTCGATGCTGTTGCCTCAATGCTCTATCTCGATTATTCCCGTAAAGAAGGCCAATGGATACCTAACCGTTTCGGTGGGCGCGAAAATCTGGAGGCGATTGACTTAATTAAAAAGCTCAATGAACTGACCCATCACGATCATCCTGGCATCCTCACCATTGCTGAGGAGTCAACCGCCTGGCCGATGGTCACGAAGCCAACCTATCTCGGTGGCCTGGGATTCAACTACAAGTGGAATATGGGCTGGATGCACGACTTGCTTGATTATTTTGAGGCTGACCCGATCTATCGTCGCTATCGTCAGAATCGCATCACCTTCTCGCTCATGTACGCCTTCTCCGAAAATTTCATTTTGCCGCTCTCGCATGATGAAGTCGTCCACCTGAAGCGTTCACTGTTGGATAAAATGCCCGGCGATCTATGGCAAAAATTTGCCAATCTGCGGGCGCTCTATGCCTTAATGTACGGCCATCCTGGCAAAAAGCTCCTCTTCATGGGGGGCGAGTTCGGCCAATGGCGCGAGTGGAACCATGCTGAGAGCCTGGACTGGCATCTCCTGCAATATGAATCCCATCAGAAGCTTCAGCGTTTTGTGCGTGATCTCAATCACCTGTATACGAACGAGCCATCGCTCTATCAGGTCGATACCGACTGGCAGGGATTTGATTGGGTCGATTTCCGTGACGCGGATAACAGCATCGTTGCTTTCCTGCGCAAAGCCAGGAACCACGACGATTTCCTGCTCTTTGCCTGTAACTTCACGCCCGTGCCCCGCTACGCCTATCGGCTGGGCGTTCCCAAGGCTGGTCTCTACCAGGAAGTTCTCAACAGCGATGCAGATATGTATGGCGGCTCCAATATAGGCAATCTTGGCAGTGTCCAGGCAGAGGACGTGCCCTCGCACGGGTACAACTGGTCAGTGTCTTTGACCTTGCCACCTCTTGCCGTCGTCGTGATGAAACCAGCATCAGACACAGCATAGAAACCTCCATCCTAAACGTCGCAGTAGCATTGTAGCCTGTCTGTTGACAGTCGAATAGGACATTTCTATACTCAGCAGAGCCTCACAAGCCAGGCTATCAAGCGGAGCCGCCCCCTCTGGCGGCGCATTTCGGGGAGCAACATGACTGCGCAAAGTATGCTCTATGAGTACGAAGTATCCAAGCTGCGTGCTGGCGCCAATTATGGCAATATCGAACTTTTTAGCCGCGCCGACCAGTACTCGAACCTGGCCGGACTCTGGTGTGCTGAAGATGACCAGTTCTACTGCGGACGCTGGGTGATGCGCTACAGTCTGGGTGAACAGCCCATCCCGGCAGAACGCACCTTTTTTCGCGCCACCCACCAGACAACACTCTATCACCTAGGCGATAGTGAAATTCAACAGACCTATTTCGTCCCTCTGGGCGTTCCTGATCTCAAAGCCGCCTTTACGGTCGTTCGGTTGCGTAACTTCGGCGAGCAGCCAACCACGATCACGATCCATACGCTTATTCAATACCCTTGGGTCATGTTGCCAGAGTTTAGCAAGCTGCCGGACATGACTCAGAAAAACAAGAAAGTCACCTCGCGCCTGGAGGACGGGCTGGTGATTACCGAGACAGTCGGACAACCCAATGAAGTCCGTGTCTTCGGAACACCTCTACTAGCTCCTCAGCAGAGCGATTTTGACGCGCGCAGCGCTGATTTGCTCTATCAAGTGACGATTGAAGGTCGCGGTGAAGTAGAAATCCCCTTTATTATGACCATCTCCGGGCAGGGAGTTGAACAGGCTCGCGCGCGCTACGAACGCAGCGCCAATTACCGCGCCATCTTCGAGACCACCAATGAAGCTGCTGAAGCAGTTATCAGACAGAGCGATGTCCTGCTTCCCGATCCAGTTATCAACCGGGCAATCAAGTGGGCAAAAATCAACATCCTACGCGAAGAAAAGTTGTATCCTAATGGCTATGGCTTTACCAATGATCCACCCCAGGACATTCTGGTTGTCAGGGATGTCGCCTGGTTCAGCATCGGCTCCGATTACATCACCCCCCAATTCTCGCAAGGCATGCTCCGCCTCACCCAGAAATATGGCGTCGAAGAAACTGGCGAATTAACCGAATATCTGCTAGCTTGCGAAACGCCGCCCACCAGTAACAATTATGGCCTCAATATCAACGACGACACCCCGCTCTTCATTTTTGCCGTACATCACCACTTTGCTTTAACTGGCGACCACACATTTCTGAAAGAGATGTACGAAACGGTCCTGCGCGCCGGTGATTGGATCCTGGCGCAGCGGCGCGCAGGACTCATCTGGTGTACCTCTGAAGAATCCAACGCCTGGGGCATCGCCTCCTGGCGCAATATGATCCCAGAATACCAGATCAGTGGAGCCGTTACTGAGATCAATGCCGAGTGTTATATGGCCTTGCGCCTGGCCGGGCGCTGCTGCGAGGCGATGGGCGATCAGGAACTGGCGCAGCACTATCTGGAGGCTGCTCTTCAACTCAAGGAAGAAATTAACCGCCAGCTTATATCCGAGGTGACTGGGCTGTACGTTCTCAACATTGATAATAGTGGCAACAAACATCACCTGGTAACGGGCGATCTCATCTTCCCTGTCCTCTTTGGCCTGGCCGACGAGCATATGCGCAAGAACATCCTCAACGTCCTCTACTCGCCCGAATTCTGGACTGATTTCGGCGTTCGCACCGTCGGACGACATGAGCCAGAATATGACCCGGAATTTGCCATGCGCCTCCAGGGGGGTATTTGGCCCAATCTCACGGCCTGGGTCGCCTATGGCAGCCGCCTGGATTACCCAGGGAAGATGATTGAAGCCATGCACAACATTTATCGCATCTCAGAAGCACCTATCCCTAAAGACTTCAAAAATGTGGTGCCAGGCACCTTCCCCGAATGCCTGCATGGAGAGAACTTTCAGAGTAGAGGCATGGCGCAAAGCCCCTGGGTCGCGCCAACGTACCTCTGGCTCACTATCGATGGCTTATTGGGGGTGCGTCCGGGAATTGATAGACTGCGCATTCAGCCTCATCTCCCAGAAGCCTGGCAATGGTGCGCCGTGCGCAATATCCCCTTCTGGGGGGATACATTCAGCTACTTCGTCTATAGCGGCGTCTTGTACACAGACCGCGCAGTAGATACCCCCTATCCGCAGGAGGTTTTTGAACGCGATATTACCGGATGGTTAGAATGTAATACCTATGCCCTCGGCTTCCAGCGCGGCAACGAGATGGTGATCTTCGTTGGCGCTGACGAGCGTCAGGGAGTGCAGCTTAAAGTAAAGCCCCCGCTCGTTGAAACCGAGCAGCGCTTTGAGTTTGTGCTGAATCCCTCAGAGGCGCGTCTCATCAAATTACTTGCCATCCCGGCAGATGGCGTGGCAGTTAGAGAGGATTTGCAGGATGATATGCATTGTCCCACCAAAGAGAGCGATACCATCCCTGCATCATTTCAGAAGGCGCTAGAAGAGATAGAATCCAGCAATGGGTAGAAGAGCGAGACTGATAAGAAACCAACCAGATGCAACAAGAATCACCCCGACGCACCTCCTCAATTCAGCGAGGCGTGGGGATCCTCAGCAGGAGGACGAACCTGATTGGAGGAAAGCATTCGGCGCAAAAGTCGCTCCTCCCGCTTGAGGATCGCGATCTCCAGCTCTAGCCGCTCAGTCGTTGAGGTCAATTCCAGCAGTTGCTGCTTTTCTGCGTCACTCAAATCCAGACAATAACCGATCAAATACGACAGCCCTTCCGCCTCACTGGGGAGATCAAGTCGCAGTTGTTCCTTGCCTGCCACTGCCAGCATCACACGGATATACCGGCGGAAGAGATCCGCCGCTTTGCGCTGCAACACTTCAAGAGCGTGTGGCTCTGTCGGCATATCGACAAACTCCTGGACCAACGCCATCAGATACGGCTGCTGGTCGCGGCGCTCCTCCAGAATACGAAAGCGACGCTCTCCTTCAGTCAGCAGATTAAAACGCCCATCATCCATTCGCTCGGCTGTCATAATCCGCGCCAATGTGCCCACCTGATACGGGCGCTCCTTGCCTAAAACGCCATCAGGCTGGACCAGAACCACCCCAAATGGGCTTTCCTGCTCAAGACAGTGGCGGATCATCAGACGATAGCGCGGCTCAAAGATATGCAGCGGAAGCACCATCCCTGGGAACAGGACTACATTGAGCGGGAATAACGGCAACTCGAAAGATACTCCCCCCATGAGAGCCTCCATCGCGATGAGATTGGACTCCACTAAGCCATAAGCATATTGCTGTTCCAGGGTTCATCAACTATTGTACCTTCTTCCTTTCTAGGAAAGGAAGATCACCAGATGTCGCCAGAGCAGAGAGTGCTTGATGGGGGCACGATATTGGCTTACAATAGAGCCATGTGGAACATCATTGGGCATCGCCAACTTCTCACCTTTTTTGAGCAGCTAATAAACACTGGGCATCTGAGCCATGCCTACCTGTTCACCGGCCCCCCCCAGGTCGGTAAGCGCACACTGGCGCTGGCTTTTGCCCAGGCAATGCTCTGCACAGCAACACAAACGCACCCTCCGGGAAGTCCCTGCGGTACATGCAGCGCCTGCCTGAAGGTACAGAACGCAAGCCACCCTGATCTAAGCATCATCCGGCCTATGGAAAACAAAAAATTCCTGATTATCGACAGCATTCGAGAATTACTGCGAGCAGCGGCATTGCAACCCCAGGAGGGCCGCTACAGCATCTTCTTGCTCCCGCATGCAGAATCGCTGACGCTGGAGGCAGCGAATGCACTCCTGAAAACCCTGGAAGAGCCAGCCCCTCATACCATCTTGCTGCTTACTGCCACTGATGAGCAGCTTCTTCCTCAAACAATTGTCTCCCGCTGCCAAGTGGCGCCTGTAGGGCTGGTAAATACCACTGAAATAGAGGCCAGGCTGGTAGAGCAGTGGAGTGTAGCCAGGGAGCGCGCCCAGGAATTAAGCATGCTTTCGGCAGGACGACCCGGTTGGGCTATTGCCGCCAGCCAGAATGAAGAACTCCAGGAACAACGCGCAGCCTGGTTTCAAATGATGAACACCCTCTGCGAGAGCGGTCCAACACAGCGTCTCAAAGTCGCAGCCAAACTGGTACACGATACCGAACACCTTGATGAATTGTTGTCTATCTGGTTGCTCTGGTGGCGCGACCAACTACTCTCCAGCGAAGGCTACCAATTTCCCGATAACCCAGCCAGAAACGAGCCCAACCAGTACGCCAGTCAAATAGCGCCTGTTATTGCCAGGCGCGTCATTGAACAGATTCAAGACGCCCGGCGGCAGCTTGAGCAAAACGCAAATCCTCGTCTCGTACTGGAGACACTCTTGCTTGAGTTGCCCAGCCTCAAGCAAACTCAAGAGATTCACGCAGATCGCTAGATACTGATAGAGGTTCTGATTAGGAGAGATTGGTGGCATATCAAGAGTTTCGGAGTCAACTCGACAGACTGCTCCGCGCCAAAGATCCGGAGGCGGTGCGTCAATTTCTGATCGCACAGGATCAATGGCCCGACGATAGCTCCATCGACGCGGAGCGGGCCATGTGGATGATGATCGCTGGCGCCCCCTCCCTCCAGGATCTGCATGCCGAGGCACAGCTATGGTTGACGCAGCATGGCTACCAGGCTGAGGTAGCCATGCTGCGTCAACACGATAGTACGCCGCAAAAATCTTCATTCGCAAAACCTGGCGCTAAAACCAGAGCCAGGCCAGGCAAGCAAGGTGGCACAAGCAAGGACGCGGAAGCCCCAAAAACTCGGCAACCTCGTCCAAAGCACGCACCTGGGCACTCGACCCAACAGCAAGCAAAGCCACCAACATCCCCCAAACTGCCTGGGACGTAGACACGCTAGAGCGCCTGAGCAGCTAGTATCCTCATGTGTTGGGCGCCTGGCGCGGCGCTTCTCCCACGCCAACCCGCTCTAATTCCTCAGGCTGGAGGAGTCCACTTGTGGCAAGCGCCATAAAGTCGGCGCGCTCCAGCGCCAGCAGGTCCACCGCCGTCAAAGCGCGCACGGTGGCTGCGCGCCTCATACGCCTCAGCAATGCGCGCTCACCAAAATGATCGCCATCTTTAAGAAGCGCGAGATGTTCCTCACCGCCCGGACGCTTACGCACAACCTCAAGCTGCCCCTTCAGGACGATATAAAACCGCGTGCCTACATCACCCTCGCGGATCACCAGTTGCCCTGGCTCAAAATGCAGCCGCTGCACCATTCCTGAGTGTTCTACCTGGAGCCGCACAATATCACGCGGCAACAGAAAATCCAGCATCCAATCCACCGACACGCGCAGGCGTCGCTCAAGCGTTGGCAGCTTCGACAGGTAGACCAGCCGCCATAACGTCCAGGCGAGTAAGCCTGAGAGTTTAATACCAAACACCTGAGCAACCGCCGAGCCACGTCCCAGCGAGGCTAACTGCCCCAGGCCACCAAACTTAAAGGACCGCTTTGGTGTTTCCCTAATCGTGGCTAGGACATTCCAGGCAGCAAAGCGCGCCTGGCGAATCGCATATTGCGCCGTTGGTGGGCAGCGCCCACCAGTTGTCACGTCAGGCACCGAAGCGTTATCCCCCAGGGCAAAGACGCCGGGGCAGTCAGGTACTTCCAGGAACTCATTGGTGATTACCGCTCCGCGCTGGTCGTGCTGACACGGCAGAGAGGCAAGCAGAGGATGAGGCGCATTCCCAATTGTTGCCACCAGGGTACGGGTGGGAATACGTTCATCATTCGCAAGGATAGCCTCATCAGGGGTCAGCGCTTTCAAGCGCGTATTAACCCGTACCTCGATACCCTTCTTCGCCAGCTTCTTTGTGGCAAATACAGCCAGGCTTTCTTTCACCTCTGGCAAGATGCGGTCAGCCCCCTGAATCAGCACCTTGCGCGGCTCATCCCGCTCGATATTGCGATAGTGCGGCAGGGCATCGTGGATCAGGTCAGAAAGCTCCGCCATCACCTCAACACCCGAAAACCCCCCACCAGCCACCACAAACGTCAGCAGTTTGCGCCGCTCCTCTGGATCACCCTCCGCATCAGCTTTCTCAAGCATATCCACCAGATGGTTCCGCAGATAAAAGGCATCACCTACCGTCTTCGCCAGCAGCGCGTGTTCGGTCATCCCAGGCATACGAGAAAGATCGGTGATTGCGCCCAGCGCCAGCACCAGATAATGAAAACGTATCGTCTCGCGGCGATTCTCGAAACCGAGATTCACGCTCACCTCCCGATTAGAGAGATCAATCGCCTCGATGATACCTGTATAGAAGGTCACGCCAGGGGACAGGCGCCGCGTCGGCACCAGAATATGCTGAGTTTCTATACTCCCCGAAACCACTTCAGGAAGCATCGGATGGAAGAGAAAATAGTTATCCTGGCTTACCAGACTCAGGTGGATGTCTCGTCGGCGTTTGATGAGCTTTTGCAACTCCATCGCGGTATAAGCGCCCGCAAAGCCACCCCCCAGGATCAATACCTCTTTCTGAGGTGTGCCAACCAATCGGAAAGTCGTATCGCCTACCGAGATCAGATCACCAGGAATTAAAGGGGTTCTGCCCTCAATTCGACGGCCATTCACAAAAGTACCATCCGTCGAGCGCAGATCAAGAATAGTGGCCCGGCCTCGCCAGACCACTATTGTGGCGTGCTGACGAGAAACGCGCGCGTCAGCTATCCCAATTTCATGTGGTCCGCTGGGCGATTCACCCGGTCGAACGCGCACCAGCGTCCATTTGCCATCCGGCAAGGACTGGCGATACTGTGGATTCCCCTCCAGCACCAGGGCTACATCACCTGTCACCTTCGTTCTCCTCTCGCCGATCAAGAAAGATGCCGGAAACAGCTTACCTTCTGCCAGCTTCATCCCCGGTTTTGTCTCTAGTGTACCGAGGGCGCCTGGTTTCCGCGTCGGTAAAATACTGTATTTTCCGCGCACTTCTCAGATCTTACGAGCCAGCGCCTACCCAGCGGGTGATGTCTGCTCCAGGGCACGACGCAGCAGGGGATCAGGGCAGAGAGCCGGGAATTTCCTGGCGTAGCACGCTAGACAATAGTCTCCCTCATCTCCAGTATCTTCTTCGCCAGTACCATAATAGGTGATCGTATGCGGATCACAGGCCCAGTGACCACATGGACGCAGCTTTGCCCCATCACGATGAGGCAACACATGCGGAAACGACTCAAGGTAACATACCACCTCGGCCATAACTTCGCTCCATCTCTGGTTTCTCTGCCGAAGAGTCCGACCCGCTTAGCGACCAGGAACCGATTCCTGGCTCCCCTGACCAACATGCGCCCAGAACTCCAGCAGATCGCTCTTTGCAATCACGCCTTGAAGACCACGCGCACCATGCACAGCAACCGCAGGGTGCCCGCTGGCAAAGAGGGTATACGCCTCATGCACGCTGGCCGTTTCCTGAAGCGCAGGCAGCGGAGGACCCTGCCAGTCCACAACGGTCCGGCTGGTAAGCTCTTCCCCGGCGGCCACATGTTGCAATAATTGCGTCTCAGTCAGGCTCCCCACAACCTCGCGATCCACAACAACCGGCAACTGCGAGATACCATAACGATGCAGGCGCTCGATAGCCACTGTGATAGGCTCTTCCGGCTCCACGCTCACCAGCATGGGCATGCCAGGGTTCGATTGTCGTCGGAAGACCAGAACATCCGCCAACGTAGCTGATGGCGCTGGCTCAGTCAGCCCGTTTTCACGCAGCCAGGTATCGTTGTAAAATTTCGAGAGATAGCCACGCCCGGTATCAGGCAAAAGCACCACCATGACATCCGTAGACCCCAACCGCTTGCCATATTCCAGCGCCGCGCCCAGGGCTGTTCCAGCCGATCCTCCAGCCAGAATCCCCTCCTCGCGTGCCAGGCGGCGTGCCAACTGGAAAGAGGTACGGTCATCCACCCGAATAACCTCGTCAACCAGCGCAGGATCATAGTTTTCAGGAAAATTATCGGTGCCGATCCCCTCCACTTTATAGGGCCGAGGCGTATCGCCAGAATAGATCGACCCTGCCGGGTCTGCTCCGATGACCTTGATCTTAGGATTCTGTTCTTTGAGATAGCGCGCCGTGCCAATGATCGTCCCGGCAGTGCCAATTCCCGCAACAAACGCCGTGATCTTGCCTTCTGTCGCTTCCCACAGTTCCGGTCCGGTTGTCGTATAATGCGCTGCCGGATTGGCCGGATTGGCGTACTGGTTCGGGCTACAGGCGCCAGGAATCTCCTTTGCCAGCCGCGCCGCGACATTCCGATAACTTTCCAGTGAATCATAAGGCACACTGCTGGGGCAGATAACCACCTCCGCGCCCAGCGCGCGCAGCAGGCTGCGCTTCTCCTCGCTCACCTTATCGGTCATAACAAACACGCAGCGATACCCCTTGATCGCTGCTGCAATGGCAAGGCCCGTCCCGGTATTTCCACTGGTAGGTTCGATAATAGTGCCCCCCGGTTGAAGCAAACCGACGCGCTCGCAAGCCTCAATCAGCTTCACGCCAATGCGATCTTTGACACTGCCGCCGGGATTGAACATCTCGCACTTTCCCAGCACAAGCGGCGTCAGATGATGCGCGATGCGCTGCAAACGCACCAGGGGGGTATGTCCAATCGTCTCCAAAATAGATTCATAGTACTGCATCTGGCTTACCATTCCTGCCACCATCAAGCCAGCGACAGGCTTGACGACGCCCTTTCATTACATGGAACGCCCAGGGCCAAACGTTCCTGGGCAGCGACATTGCCGTTTTCAGCCAATCATCCCGCCCCACTGCGGAAGATTGGCTCTACCATATCACAATGAAAAGCGCCAGAAAAGCCCCTGGCCCACCATGATGCCTGCTGGATTTCTCTCTTCTCATCGCCACTTCATTCCTGCCGGGCTACTCCTGGAAGTTCCTGGCAGCAAACTGCACCTCGGCAACCGTCCATCGCTCCAATTGCTCGTGGTCACGCTGCGACTCAAGTTCATCCTTGGACTCAACAGAGGCACCAGCCTCCGCTTGTAAGAGATCGGCTGGCAGAACGCTTCGGCGCAATATAAACGCCCCATGCAGGTCTGCACGGACCAGCGTCCGTACTAACGATAGCCCCAGCCCCTCTGAAGTCTCAGCATCGAACCCATCCGGTAGCCCTGGCCCATCATCCGCAAGCGAGAGTGTGACTAATCCATCTCGTTGGGAAGCGCCGATAAGAATATGCCCTTCGCTCCGCTCGGCAAAACTATGCTTGAAGACATTAGAGACCAGTTCATTAAGGATCAGCGCAAGAATGGTCGCCTCCCGCGAGGGTATGCGAATATTATCAGCAGAGACATGCAGGTGCAGACGGAACTCTGGCGGCGCAAGATTCGCGCTGGCAATGCCAGCAATCTTACGGGCAATCTCCTCAATCGTTGCCATGCCCACATCTTCGCGGGAGAGCAGATCATGCGTGGCTGCAATCCCCTGGATGCGGTTCACGCTCTCTGATAGCAAGTGGGCGACGGCTGGCGACTTTGTATGACGCTGCTGAAGCGAGAGGATCCCTGCAACCGTTTGGAGGTTATTTTTCACCCGATGATGCATCTCCTGAAGCAGCAGCGACTTGCTCGCCAGGCCACGACGCGTTTCCTCATACAGACGTGCATTCTCGATAGCAACCGTTGCCTCGTTGGCAAAGGTAATCACCAGATCCATTTGTTCCTGGCTCAGCGAATAGCGCTGCCCACTGAATACACAGATCGCGCCGCGAATCTTCCCGCGACTCTTGAGAGGCACACACAGCACACTCTGAATGTCTGGCAGCACCTCTGGTGAAGCGCGCAGAAAACAGCCCATATCAGTGTGCATACATCCAATAGAAGTCAGCGGCTCGCCATTCTGTGCAGCGCGGCCTGCGCAGCACTGTCCAACCTTAATCGTTGCCCGGCCAAGCGCGGGATGATCAAGGCCATAGCTCGCCAGCAAACGCATCTCCTGCGTTTGCTCATCCAACTCAAAAATAGCCGAGCGTTCGGCCCCACTCAAATGCACAGCCTGCGTGGCAATCGTCTGGAGAACCTCTTCCAGATCCAACGTAGAAGCGATGATGGCCGAAACGCGGTGGAGCATACTTAACTCATGCACCTTCTGGCGTAGCTTCTCATCGGTCTGTTCATAGAGGCGTCCATTCTCGATGTTCATCGCAAGCTGACCGGCGACCACCTCCAAAAAGCCCACTTCTTCCGGTGTAAATTCGCGCGACTCATGCGTCTGAACGCTGATGACACCCTCCAGCTTCTCAACCGTGAAAAAGATAATGGGCAGGGAGAGTAAGCCATGATACCCAGGAGAGTAGACTCCAGCCTCGTAGGCAAAGCGATCATCCGCACAGGCATCAGCCACAATCAGCGGGTTCCCCTTATCGGCCACCCAGCCACTGTAGCCCTCGCCCATCCTCAGCGAAAAATGATCGCCCTCGTGCGGGCGTGGACCATTAGTAGCCCTCAAAACAAGCTCGCGGCGCGCTTCATCATAAAGGAAAATAGAGCAGAGGTCTGCCCGCATCTCCTCGGCCACCGCGCGCGCACTCAGCGTTAAGGTTTGATCCAGGTCAAGGCTGGAATTGGCCGCAGCGTTAATACGCTGAATCGCCGCCAGGCGAGTCATGCCGCGATACGCGCGCTCATGCTCTTCGCGCGCCAGGCGCTCCACCACCTGTTGATAGCCACGCGCCTGAGCGACCATGATCTGCGCCAGCACTGCCCGCAAGTGACTCTGCACGTGCGCGCATTGCTCTGCATCGGTCTGAAGGAGGCCATCTAACGCCTCACTCAGAACACCCGCATAGCTCTGAAGTCCCTGCAAGCGCGTTTCGAGTTTGCCACCATGCTCTGCCAGACGCTGGCCCGATAGCTCAAAGCGGGGGAGATAGAGGGTACTGTCATCAGCAACCAGCGCCTCCAAAAGAAGATAGGCATCGCTCCCCTCTTCTGGCGCCTCGCCATCCCCGCTCCAATCGCGCAATTGGCTACGTAGCCAATCGAAGTGCGCGGCTAAGATATTACTGATCGATACCACCATAAGCGACCGCCAGCCTCAAAGGAAAGTCAATAGAGGATGCTCCATACCCCTCATTCTATGGAGCCTGGATGCGGGTGTCAACAATCGCCCTGCCAGCAACATTGACAGAAATGAGAGGGATTATATACAATGAGCCAGTCTCTCATCAAGGCAAAGAGTTCTTTTCTTCGCCCAATGAACTGGATATGATATAGCATGATTTATCTCGCTGACTTTCTACGCATGACTGGCGCCACACTTCAATCTCAGGGCCGAAGCAGTACATTTCCTGCTTTTGCGCATGATTCTAGACAAGTAACTCCCGGAGAGTTATTCATTGCCGTGCGCGGTGAACGCGGCGATGGACACGACTTTATTGAAGAGGCCGTTCAGCAGGGCGCTGCCGGTGTCGTTGCTGAGGCAGATCGCTTTCGTGACCATGCCAGGCTGCATCCCCAGCTTGCCGATCAGATGGAGCAGCAGGGCACCGCTCTTATCCTGGTTGCAGATACCCGCGCGGCCCTACAAGAGTATGCGCGTGGCATTCTGCGGCTGTGGCATCCCCGCGTCATCGCTGTCACTGGCAGCGTCGCCAAGACAACGACCAAAGAAGCTATCGCCACTATCCTGGAGGCTCGCTTCCCCACCTTCAAAAGCTGGCGCAACTATAATGATCTCCTGGGTTTACCGCTTTCGCTGGGCCTACTGGAACCCCATCATCAACTTGCCGTCCTCGAACTGGGTTGCGATCATCCCGGCGAAATTGCGGCGCTGTGTGAACTCACCCAACCGACCATCGGAGTAGTGACACAGGTAAGCCA
>JBJKSJ010000366.1:0-12270 GCA_046704085.1 Ktedonobacterales bacterium
CACACGCAGCTTCAGAATTTTGGAACCGTCGAGCGCTACGCACAGGAATTAGCCATGCTCCCCAAGGCGCTCCCAGCCGACGGCTTTGCCATCTTGAATTATGCCAATCCATACACCCGCCAGATGGCAGCGGAAACGGCGGCAACACCTGTGCTATTCAGCCAACATCCAGCCGAAGACCCGCGGCTGCGTGCCATCTGTCAGAGCGCCAGGCAACTCAAGAACGGTCTGGAGGCAAAACTCGCGTGGAGCCTCCCCAATACCGATCAAGGGAGCGCCTTTCACCAAAATGGGCGCGTTTATCGGTTTACAGGCTTCACTGGCATCCACTGGGTAGAAAGCATCCTGGCCGCCACAACCACAGCATTAGCCCTGGGCATCGATCCGCATACCGCCGCAGGTCTGCTTGAACGATTTACACCGCTCCCCGGCAGATCACGTCTGCTACCTGGAATGGTCGGGAGCCTCTTACTGGACGATACGCATAATGCGCCGCCGCTCGCCGTGGAGGCCGCCATCCAAACCCTGAGCGATCTCAAAAACCTCTACCCGCGCAGCTTCGCTATCGCGGTTCTCGGTGATATGCTCCGCCTGGAAGCCTTTGAGCAGGAAGCCCACCAGCACGTTGGCAGGCAGGCCGCCCAGGTGGCCGATCAGGTGATTACCTATGGTCCACGTGCCGAATACATTGCCCAGGAAGCCAGACAGCGCGGCATGGCCCCCAGCACCATCGACACCAGCTACAGCGCAGAAGACATCGCCCAGATCGTCAGCAGGCGCCTGGAGAAACTGGCAGGGACCGGAGTCCAGCCCTTTGTGCTGATCAAAGGCTCAGAAGAGATGCGCCTGGAGCGTGTGACCGAGCGCCTGCTGGCCCATCCCGAAGAGGCTCATCAGTTGCTAGACCGACAGACGCTCGCCTGGAAACAGATCATCCGCATGCGCCCAGACAGGCCAACCTGGGTTGAAATTGATCTGAGCGCCATTGGCGCAAACTGCCGCGCTTTAAAGCAGTTGGTTGGCCCTCACGTCGAGCTACTGGCAAGCCTGAAAGCCGATGCTTATGGGCACGGCGCGCTGCGCGTGGCGCAAACCGTGCTACATAACGGCGCGGCGCGCATCGGCGTCGCCACGCTCAGTGAAGCAGCGCCACTGCGACAGGCGGGCATTACTGCGCCCATCCTGATCTTTGGTTATCTGCCTCCCTGGCAAATGCGCGAAGCGGTGCGTCTGGGCGTCACCGTAACGATCTACTCCCTGGAAGGTATCCAGGCACTCTCACAAGCCGCCCAATCACTCGGAGCAGTGGGTAAGGGACATCTCAAGATCGATAGCGGCATGGGGCGACTGGGCATCCGAGCCGAAGATCACGAGTACATTGTACAAGTGGCGGCTGAGGCGCAGCGCGCGCCTGGGATTGTCCTGGAAGGCATCTTCACCCACTTTGCTTGCGCCGACAGCGCCGATCAGTCACACGCCCGGCTCCAGCTTGCGCGGTTCAAGCAAGTCCTAGCCATGTTGGAACAAGCAGGACTGCGCCCACCCCTGATCCACGCAGCCAATAGCGCGGCAACATTGACTCTGCCAGAAGCGCACTTCGACATGGTCCGTGTGGGCACAGCGATCTATGGTTTGCACCCCTCTGACGAGGTACGCCTGCCGGAAACCTTCCAACCTGCCCTGAGCTTTAAGACCCAGATCGCGCAGGTCAAGGATATTCCAGCAGGCGAGTGTATCAGCTACGGTTGCACGTTTGTAACTCCGACAGCCATGCGCATTGGCGTCATTCCAGTGGGCTATGCCGATGGATTCCGGCGCGCCCCCGCAAATTGGGGCGAAGTACTCGTCCGGGGTCAGCGCGCCCCGCTCGTTGGGCGCGTGTGCATGGACCAGTGTATGCTCGATGTCAGTCATATCCCTGGCATAACGACAGGAGATGAAGTTGTCTTGATTGGACAACAGGGAGATGAGCAACTCACCGCCGAAGCAGTGGCAGCCCGGCTCGGCACGATTAACTATGAGGTCGTCTCCGAGATTCTCGCCCGCGTCCCGCGAGTCAATTAGGATGGAATGATGTACGCCCGGATCATTGCCAATCTCCATAGTGGTGGCGGCCACAGCCATGAAGACCAGAAGCAGCTCGATCAGGTGCGCAAGCAGTTGCAGCAGCGAGGCTGGCGTATAGAACTCTGCGCAACTGATGGCCCTGGGGGCGGACACCGGCTGGCTGCGCAGGCCGTTGCGGCAGGAGCAGATATGGTCATCGCCGCTGGCGGGGACGGAACAGTCAACGAGATCATTCAAGGGCTGGCAGGGACTGATGTCGCCTTGGGTGTGCTGCCCATAGGCACCATGAACGTCTGGGCGCGCGAGGTAGGCATCCCTTTGAACTTGCCAGGCGCCCTTCAAGTGCTGCTGAATGGTGAGCAGCGCAGAATAGACCTGGGGACAGCCAACGGACGGTATTTCCTCCTGTTTGCTGGTATTGGGGCCGACGGCAAAATCACCACCCTTATCGAACACCACTTGCTCAAGCGCCTCGGTTTATTCAGCTATATCGTTGCTGGCGCAGTAGTCGGCCTGGGGCCACTGGATTTCCATATGCGGCTGCGCGTAGATGGTCGCAGCTTTCGCACCCGCGCAAGCCTGGTTATCATCGGTAATACGCGCCTCTATGGCGGGTTGATGATCTTCACCAATCGGGCCCGCTCCGACGATGGCCTGCTGGATATGTGCATCATTCGCCGACAAGGCGTGCTGGGCCGTATTCGAGTTATCTTGAATGCCTTCCGTAAACATTACCCCCTGGGGGCACGGGTGAGTTATGAGCAATTGAAGACCGTAACGATTGATTCGCCCATTCCCGTGCCCATTCAGGTTGATGGAGAACCTGCCGGGACACTCCCTACCGTGTTTCGCGTGGCTCCCCAAATGCTCACAGTGATTGTCCCCCACAACGCCCCTCCTGGCCTCTTTGCAGGAGGGCACACAACTCCATCCAGCTAGCCTCGCTAAATGCGCCAGGCTGACCCTTTAGCATCAGCTCACAGATAGCCCAATCGGGGGGGTGTTTCTTTGACGGAAGCCACTCTGCTGAGTAGAATGGCGACATCTGCTGAAAGCGAGTCTCCATCCATGAGGGCAAAAAAGGCGTGGGGAAAAAAGCGGGCAAAGTAGAAAGCAATTCAAGCACACAGCATTACATGGATGTAAGCAAGGCTATCCTGCTTATTGCTGCCGGTGGGCTGGCACAAACCGTAGGGGAAACTCTGGCGCTCGGCATCACTGGAACATTCCCCCCATGGGGCGCAGTCCTCGTTTTCAGCAGCAGCCTGCTTGGGATCACGCTCATGTGCATTGCCCTCTGGCGCGTTGACCGCCAGCAACTCCTATCGCCCCTACAACGCCGACCACGCATACAACAAGGTACTTCCCCAGGCAAAATTGCTCCGTTTATCAAGGGCGGTCTGCTGACGCTTTTGTTTATCGCCGCGCTCTGGACTCTTGCCAGCGGCAGTGCCCTGCTCATCCAGCATCCGCTCGATCCAGCGATCTACGATTCAGACGCGGCAGCTTTTGTTCACTATCAAGACGAAGATGTGTTGCGTGGCATCAATCCCTACACCGATCTCACGGGCTTCTGGCAGGCGGTACAGCAATTCCCCGACGCAGGCGCAACCCCCCTGCAACGCGGCCAATTTGCCCAGCAGACCCTCAGCCCAGACGGCCAAACCATTGCACACCTGCTGAGCGCATATGCGCGTGCCCCCAGCCAGGCCGGACCAGAGTTCGACCCCGCCTCTCTGCATAGCTATCCAGCGGGCGCATTCCTCCTGGCAGTGCCTTTCATCTGGGCAGGCTTTCCCAGCACTCAGCCGCTTTATATCCTCTGCCTCCTGCTCCTCTTCTGCCTGCTGGCATACTGGACACCAGCAGCTTTGCGTTGGCAAACACTCCTCCTCCTGATCAGCCTCTCCATTGCCATCACGCTCACCTTACGCTCATCCTTCGAGGTCGTTTGCATCTTGTGCGTGGTCAGCGCCTGGCATTGGCAGGCAAAACATCCCTGGATTTCAGCCATCCTGCTTGGCGTAGGCTGCGCGGTCAAACAACTGACCTGGCTCTTCGTGCCTTTTTATCTGATCTGGGTGGCGCGTCGCGAAGGCTGGCGCAGAGCCGCGCAACGTGGGGCCATCTGCCTGCTCGCCTTTTTGATCATCAACGCCCCATTTCTCTTCGCCTCGCCAACCGCCTGGGCCAGCAGTATGCTGCTGCCCATCTCTGAACCAGCCTTCCCAGGCGGCATCGGGCTGATTACGCTCGCCCAGGGCAGGTTGCTCCCGCTTTTCCCTGCCTGGGTCTACAGCGCCCTGGAAGTCACGGCCTACCTTGGACTGCTGGGGTGGTACAGCGCCCAGCAATTCGGACGCAGGGCCAACAACCGGAGTAGTTTCAGTACGGGCGCCTGGGCATTGCTGCTGGCCCCTCTCCCTTTGCTGCTCAGTTCACGCAGCCTGATCTCGTATACCATGTTCCTGCCAGTCCTGGCGCTCGCCGCAGTGCTAGAGCTGAGCCGCCGGTCTCCTGAAACGCCAACAGGAAAGCGCCTGCTTTCTGTGGCCCTTCCCGAAGCAACCATGAAAAACACAGGACTACCGGGCAGTATATCCAATAACCTGAACACTGCGCAACCCGACATCCAAAAGCCTCTATCGGAAGGAGCTTAACCTGGCGATGAGAGAAGAACGGGCCTTACCTTCGCCCCAACACGCTGAAACAGCGACACGGTCTGGTCCTATCTGGGCATGGATCAAGCGGCAGGCGACGAGCGACGCGGCCAGCACCGCCTTTTGGGCCTGGCTGGCGCTGCGTTGCTATTGCACGTTGATCGGAGCCATCCTGTATTTCAGCGTGCCAGCGAAAGTGTATAGCACCGACCTTCAGATCGCATTTAATGGAAAGCTCGCTGCCTGCCCTCAATACATCTCAGCAGCATCTGGCTTAAATGGCGCGCTGGCAGGCATATGGCTGCGCTGGGATACCCCCTGGTATCTAGAAATTGCCGGGCATGGATATGGCTGCTATGGCAGTTCCGCCTTTATGCCCCTCTATCCGCTGCTGATTCGCGGTCTGGGCATCGCGCTCCTGGGCAATAATCTGGCAGCAGCTCTGCTCATCTCCAGCATGGCCAGTTTCGCCGCCTTCTACCTGTTATATCTCCTCGCCAAAGAACTCACCGGCTCAGTGGACAGCGCCAGAGCCTCAGTCATGGCTCTGGCGCTCTTTCCCGTCTCTTTCTTCCTCATGGCTGGCTATACCGAAGCCCTCTTTCTGTCCCTGGCAATCGGAGCGTATGTTGCTGCGCGACGTGGCCTCTGGTTGACGGCAGGCGCCCTGGCAGCCCTGGCAACGCTCACGCGCCTTCAAGGGATTCTGCTGCTCGTCCCTCTGTGTCTCGAACTCCTGCTGGTGCGGCGCAGCGAACTGCGCCAGTGGAAACCCTGGCTGGCGCTGCTCATGGCGCCTGGCGCTCTCGTACTCTACATCGCATTTATCTGGCTCACCAAGGGTCTGTCTCTTCCCTGGGAGCCGTTGAGTTCACCGCAGGGCGTCTGGCATCTGCACTACTCCTGGCCCTGGCAAGGCATCATAGCTGATCTCAGCGCCATCATTACCAGCCATGATCCGGCATTACTCTTCTCATTCAAGCTGCTTGACCCACTCGCCGCCATTCTCTTCGCGCTCTGCGCCATTCTGGCCTTTCGCCGCCTCAACCTGCCGCTGGCCGCGTTCCTGGTCGTCATGTGGCTCAGTTCACTTATCAAAGTCACAGCTGATGGCTATACGACAAGCGTCAGCCGCTACATGCTGGCTCTCTTCCCTGCCTTCATCCTCCTGGGCATGTTCATTGTCCGCTGGCCGCGTTTTGCGCGCCTGGGCATAGCCCTCGTATCAGGCACCCTGCTAAGTATCTATCTCGTCTTCTTCCTGATCTGGGGCTGGGTTGCCTGAACACCGAAAGCGATCAAGTCCCCAGCAGCACATAAAGCTTATACCAGCCTCGCTGTCCGACAAGCTGCTCAGCCAGTGAAGACACGCCTGGCCCATTCTTCACAAGCGGGACCATATCTTGATAAATTGGCCTGGCATAGGAGGTCAGGAAATCATGCAGCACCGCAAGCTCTGGAGGACTTTCCCAACCGGGCCGCTCCTCTAAGAGCAATTGCAACCCCTGAGCATAAAACAGCACATGGGTAAAACCAGCCTGATGAAACGCTTCGGCCAGCTTTTGGGCCGTCGGATAATGGCGGTAGTAATAATTAAAGATGTCTAAAAAAGGATCAACGGTGATACTCCTGGAAGCATAGTAACTCCGCACCTCCCAGAGAGACAACACGCTCGCAGATGGAGGCAGCGCATTGATAGCCCCTATCGCCGCATAATAGGGGTCCAAATGATCGGCCAGATATGCCTCACGACTTTGCAGGCCAAGCAGATAGGGCGCATCACCATTGCCCAGCACACCTGCCATCTGCCCAAGCAGCCCCAGAGCTAACGTCACCACCACCGCAAGAGATACCAACCGATGCAGTCCAGGAAGACGAGGAGCCACCCACTTCAAACGCATCCAGGCAGCCGCCGCTGGAAGCGTCAGCGCCGCAAACAACGGGAAAAAGAGCCGACTCTGCCGAGCAAAGTGGGAACTCAGGAGTTCTCCATCCCAACAGAGCATCAACAAAGCCGCAAAAACTAGCAACACCCCAACAACCTGCCGCTCGGACCACCGAGGCGCCTCAACCATAGTGATACCCCGATCAACTGGCTGGCCCCCTGTTTCCATCTGCCAGGGTCTTCGCTTCCAGGCCAGCAGCCCCAGCGGCAGCAGCAAGAGGAGCAGCGGGCCAATGGTAGCATCAAACTCAACCGAAGATTGCGTGCCATACAGGGTCACTTCCAGAGGCAAGGTCAGCAGCCTCCACGACTGTGCCCAGCCCCATCCTGGCCCTTCAACCATAGCCTGGGACCGCAAATCGTCCCATTGAGGCCCGGCAAGAAAGAGGTGGCCCAGGTGATATGGGAACAACGGGTCGCCGGTCAGGATCAGGTTGCGCCAAAGCCAGGGCGAGCCGACCAGCACAGCTACGCAAACTAACACCCCAGTTTGCCACAGCGCCGCCCGCAGCCGTTCCTTCCGCCAGGCTCGCCACAGCACCAGCGCCCCCACTGCGCCCAGCGCGAAGGCAGCGGTATATTTCGTATCCAGGCCCAGACCCAGCAGGACACCCGCCAACAGGAGCCAGCCAATCCGCTTCGGCCCAGTGGTATTCCACCAGCATAGCAGCGCGCACAATGCCGCCAGTTCGTAATAAACCAGCGCGCCATCGATATAGGGCCAACCCAGAACCAGAACGAGGCTGGGAATGCTCAGGAAAAGCGCCGCTGACCGCAGGGCTAGCGCCGCGCCCCGCGCCGGATCGGCAATTCGGCGAGCTAGTACCACCACCACGAGAAGGCTCAGCAGTCCAAAGCCCGCGTGAAGCAATGCGGCAGGACCATCCCCCCGCAGCAGCAAGCCATCGAGATAAAGCATCTCGACTAACTCAGGCTGGTAGCCCTGGACATTCATCAGGCTGGGCAGCACATGCCCACCTTGCAGATCGACAGCAGGCGCTGCCAGGTGATACATCAGCGCATCCCACGCTGTTGGCGGTAGCAAGGCAGCCACCGCCAGCAGCAACACCGTCAGCAGAATATAGCTCCACAGCAACCGATCCAACCAGGAACCACGCCGGATCGCGCGCACGATCTCCCATGCCTGCTCACGCAACCAGCACAACACCCACCAGAGATCGCGCGCGCACAGCGCAGAGAGCATCAGCAGTCCGCCCCAGACAGTCCAGGATGATAGCCAGCCTGGCACACCAAGCGCAAACGTCGCCAGGCTCAGAGCGCCCAACCCCAATCCACCTCCCAGAGCCACCCGTAGCATACCCTCCACAGCAGGAAGATGGCTCCAACGCCAGAGACGCTGGCCGAGGGCTATCCCAAGCAACAGCAGCCAGCAGGCCACGCCAAGATCAGCCACATGGCCGAGCAGCCTCAGAGGCGCCTGCCAATCAAGGGCAAGATGATGCGCTGGAGCGAAGAGATTCGCAAAGAAACCCCCAGAAAGCGGAGGATGTACTAGATAGTAGACAAGCAGAACAAAAGCTATCCAGGCAACCCCCAGGCGCAGAGGCCAGCGGAAAGCTCCCGGCACACCAGTAGACGGCTGGTTTACCTCCTCCGCCTGAGCAGAGGAAGGCAGGCCAGCCATAACAGCAGGCAAGGAAGCAAGCTCGCCGTTATAGGCCGGAGATACGGGAATAGGTACAGGCGTCTCAAGGGGGCGAGCAGGTTCTTCCTGACCGCGCCCCAGATCATTCGCGCTCCACCCCACCAGAGCCAATCCTTATCATGGCGTTGGGCTAAGCTGCTCATCAGGCGCAGCCGAGGATACCAACGGCTCGGTGACTTGCTTTTCCATCACCTGCTGCGGGGGCTTGCGGGATCGCCCGAAGCGAACGCGCAGTACATAGACGAAGCCCTCAATAAAAATCTTGCGCGACATCTTGGACTTGCCAACCCTCCGGTCCACAAAAATAATCGGCGTTTCATGCACCCGAAACCCGCGCTTGAGGGTCTGATACGCCATCTCAACTTGGAACGCATACCCTTGAGATTGGATCGAATCGAGGTCCAGGGCCGCCAGCACTTCACGCCGGTAGCAGCGATAGCCAGCAGTCGCATCTTTGATTGGCAAACCCAGCATAACCCTGGCAAAAATATTACCACCACCGCTGATGAAGCGGCGCAGCGGCGACCAGTTAGGAGTGCCACCACCCTGCACATAACGCGAGCCAATCACCAGATCAGCACGCTCAGCCTCAGCCAGAAAGGCTGGCAGATACCGAGGATCATGTGAAAAATCCGCATCCATCTCAAAGATCAGATCATAGCCATGATCCAGGGCATAGCGGAAGCCGGTAATATAGGCGGTCCCCAGCCCCAGCTTTCCGGCGCGATGGAGCGCCGAAACGTTAGAGTATTGCTCATGCAGCGCATCAGCTAGCTCACCTGTCCCATCAGGCGAGTTATCATCAACGATGAGCAAGTCCACCTGCGGCGCATAGCGCAGAATGTCGTCCACAATGGCGGTAATATTCTCGCGCTCGTTGTAGGTGGGCATTACAATCAACGTTTTCATCCAAAACTCCAATCGTAAGGAAAAGGTCTCCAGAACCTATCCGCACAGCACCTGGCTTGTCATCAATGTGGCCCAAGTGAGAGAAACAGCTATCTTTCTCAATCAATCCCTGCAAGCGCCTCAGAGGCCGCCGTATCCTGATTGTTTGTGTCTTCCGGCTGCGCTGCGCTGCCGAGTGAACGTCGAAAGATGAGCAAACCAACAACACCAATGCTCACGCCAAACCAGAGCGTACAAAAGCGAATTAAGAGCGTCGCCGCTCCAGCAATCGTTGTATCGTGCGTCACCAGGGCAAACATCAGCCCAAGAATACTGAGATCAGCACTGCCCAGGCCACCAGGCAACCCGGTGACAGAACCCACCAGCGTTGAAGTCGCTAAAATAAACGCCGCCTGAATTAACAGCGTCAGTGTTCCTGGCAACCCTAACCCAACCAGCACCAGATAGAAAGCCACACATTCCCCAGACCACGACACCACGCCAATCCCCACCCCCAGCAAGAGGGGTCGCCAGCGCAGGAGAACATAGGCACTTTCATAAAAAGCGTGCAACCCCTCAGCAAAGCGCCGCACCATCGGCAATCGCTCTCCCCACCCTAATAGTTTCAATGCCAGTGGGCGATATTGAATCACCCCGATCAAGCCCATTGCCACCAGCAGAATAGCAAGCAACCCCTGCCAGCCGATGCCATACAACGCCAGCCCACCTGCCGCCAGGAGCAGCAGTGCCAATCCATCGGTCAGGCGCTCCGCCACGATGATCGGCGCAGTCCGGCTCATGGGGGTATCGTTATAGCGCTTGATCAAATAAGATTTGAGGAGTTCGCCTACCTTTCCCGGCGTGATCGCCATCGAGAGGCCAGCTATAAAGATCTTCAGACTCACCAGACGTGGCACACGCAGGTCCAGACAGTGTAGATAATAATCCCACTTCACAAAGCGTAGACTATAGTTCAGCAGCGTCAGGCCCAGAATGGCTGGGAGCAGCGCCCAGGGAAAGAGGCGGAACGCCTGTAACAGGTGTGGCAGGTCTGCATACAATGAAACAACCGCGATCACTGCCAGCCCCAACCCTAGCGATAGAATGATTTTTGTCCGTAGATGCGCCATCGCTCCAATCAGTCTTTACTCTTTGCTTAATTTGTCTGCATTAAAAAGAGAGGTATAGCAGCGCCATCATCGTCAGAATACACAGTCCCACAGAGCCAAGAATATGCTTATCCCGGAGCAATACCTCTTCGGGGCTGCCCCCCTCCATCTTCATGTGGATCAGATACAAATAACGGAAAAGACCGTAAAGGACAAAAGGAATCGTCAGCATCAGCCGATGGTTGCCAGTCGTACCCTGGAATGTATAGAGACTATACGCCATAATCGTTGCCGAGGTCACGATCATGATCATCTGATCGAGTAATTGCGGGCTATATTCGCGCAAAATACGTCGATGTGAGCTTGCATCACCCTCCAGCAACAACAATTCCTGCCGACGCTTGCCCAACGCCAGAAACAGCGAGAGCAGGATCGTACACAAATATAACCAGGGGGAGATCGGCACAGGAATCACCACTGCCCCCGCCATCGCCCGCAGCACAAACCCCCCCGCGATACAAAAGACATCGATAATGACAACATGCTTCAACCGAAAGGTATACGCCAGATTCAGGACCACATAGCCCGCAGCCACCAGTGCAAACAGAAATTGCCCCCCACCGAGATCGCCAAGCACCCCATAGGAATTCGCAATCGATGCCGATGGGGCTGGCGTCAACGTGAGGTGAAATGGCACAAGTGACAGGTGCAAACTTTGCCCTGAACCAGCCACTCCCGGCCAGATTACCAGCGCAAAAGTCAGGACCGCAGCCAGCGTCCCAAGCACACCAATTCCGGCAATCGCCACTGGCACTGCCAATTTGCCCGATGCTAAGGGACGATAGCGTTTCGTGGGATGTTGCCGATCTGATTCCAGATCGCTCAGGTCATTCACCAGATAGACCAGGCTTGATAGCAAGCAAAACACCACAAACGCGCCAGTGGCACGGCCAAGCGCCCCAACATCCAGCACTCGTTGCGCAAAAACCACGCCAGCGAATACCAGGAGGTTTTTGGTCCACTGGCGAGGGCGCATCGCCTTAAAGAGATACCAGAGTTGGAAGCGACGCAGGGGAGGAGCCACAACCGCCGCCTCGCCCTCTTGGATCGTTTCCTGATCCCCAGCGAGGCTCCTCACCAGTTGGTATCCTTTCTCACACGGCTGACCATCAGACCTACTCCCATCCAGCGAGGAATAGAGGCGCTATCCCTCTTGTTTTGAGGAACGGTTATCCAACGAGAACGGTCACGAAACAGCCTCAATAGACCCGCTTGCGCAAATCAGCCAGCTTCATCAGCGTAATGTGATGTTTATCGGTCATGATATAGCGCTTGTCGGTAAAGTAGCCCATGACTTTATTCACGCTCTCGCGGGAGGCTCCCACCATCGACGCAAGCTCCGACTGGGTGAGACGCAACTCAATTCGGATACCCTGATTGGTTGGCGCCCCATGCGTTTCAGAAAGTTCTAGCAGTTTTTTTGCCACGCGCCCATACACATCCAGGAAGAGCAGATCCTCAATCTGTTGATCGGCCTGGCGCAGACGCTGGGAAATCACTTTCATCACCTGGACCGCAATCTTAGGATGGCTCAAAACGACGTTGATAAAGTCCTGGCGCTGAAGGGTATACACCTCCACACGTTCAAGCGCAACCACATCAGTCGAACGCGGCTCACCATCGAGAATTGCCAGTTCGCCAAAGCACTCGCCTGCCCCCATCACAGCCAGAGAAACCTCCTGCCCGTCGGGGCTGGTCAGCGAAATCTTCACCTTACCCTCTTTGATAATATAGAGAGCCTGGCCCGGATCATCGCGGTGAAAGATGATCTCCCCCTGGCGGAAGGAACGCTTGCGAGCAACCGCAGAGAGTTCCTTCAGGCTCTCCTCATCCAACTCCGCAAAGAGGGGGACACGCGCCAGATTCGGAATATCC
>JBJKSJ010000367.1:0-25769 GCA_046704085.1 Ktedonobacterales bacterium
GGTCTTATCGAGCAATTCACTGATCCATTGACGCACGGCGACGGTGTTGGGACTCAGGATGAGGGTGCTGCGTTGGAGCGTGGTAATCAGGCCAATGCCGACCAGGGTTTTTCCTGCTCCACATGGCAACACAATCACTCCGCAGCCGCCGCTGGGACTGCCACCGAGATGAAAGGCGTCCACCGATGCTTCCTGATAGGCGCGTAAGCTGAAAGGGGAATTGCTTGCGCTCACGCTGCGCAGGGTTATAGGGAGGAAGGTTCCCTGGGTATACCCGGCCAAATCCTCTGCGGGGAATCCGATATGGATGAGCGCCTGTTTAATATGCCCGCGTCGCGCCGGATCAACCACGAGGGTATGCTCATCAGTTTGCTGGACGAGATAGGGTTCCATTCGTTTGTGGCGAGCGATTTCCGTAATCAAGGTGGCGTCGGGAGAAGAGAGCAGGAGGCGCCCATCGTCTTTGATCAGTTTGAGCCGCCCATACCGATTCATGTAGTCATGGATGTCCGCAATGATATTGGCGGGAATCTCATATTTGCTAAATTGCGTCAGAAGTTCAATGACGCGATCTGGTGTTAACCCGCTTGCCGCTGCATTCCAAAGAGAAAGCGATGAGATGCGATAGGTATGGATATGTTCGGGCGATTTTTCAATTTCAGCAAATTGTGCCAGAGCATCGCGTGCCTCTGCATGCAGGGGGTGGTCTACCTCTAGTAGCACCGAGCGATCACTCTGTACAATGAGCGGATTGAGCGGGTTACTTGACACGTTGATTCCTCTGCGGTTGTGTTCTCTCACCGGGGAAGATCAGATGCCGGGCATTGCAGCCCAGCGCTTGATATAGGTCACAACGGCTCCAGTGGCTTCCTGCTCGTAGCCGTGCATCAAGTGCCCCGCGCCAGTGATAATCTTCATCCCCTTGGGGCCGGGCAACGCTGCCACAAACGGCTCTAGTTTGTGGCGTGGGCAGACCTCATCAAATTCGCCAGTGATAAAGAGCTTGGGTCGGTCAAATTTTGCCGCAAATCCTTTGCTGAGCCGGAAGAGTGGCAAGCTCATTGCGACCACCGTGCGGACACGCGGATCGAAGGGCGCGTAGGCCAGGGCAATGAAAGCGCCGAACGCATGGCCGATCAAAGCAAGCTTCTCTTGATTGATCCCAGGTTGCTGAAGCAGATAGGCGACAGCCCCGGCCACATCCAGTGGCTCGAAGCGCCCATCGGTCTGTTCGCCTTCACTATGCCCTACCCCACGAAAATTAAAACGGAGCGCCACAATCCCCTGGCGCGCTAATTCCCGCGCCAAACAGATAAGCAAAGGATCTGCCATATCGCTGCTGGCTGGCTGAGGATGGCAGAGGACAGCGACAGGGAATGGCGCATGAGGCTCAGGAATCTGTGGATAATGGAGTATCCCTTCTAGGAGAGAGGGCTGTCGATCCCGACTGGGAAACGTCACTGATCGCTCTTCTGCGAGCGCCATAGGCGAGAACCTCATGTATGCTGGTAATCCGCAGTGAGCGTCGTCTCTGCGGGGTAAGGAGTAGAGTTCACAGGACTCTTCAGAAACCACGAGATAGTATAAGTCTTCTCCTACTCCTTCGTCAACCGATCTTCGCAACTCACAACTCTCAGGCTTTTGTGCAATGCTAGCAAAGATGTCGGCGCTTCCCTACCTTTCCTTGCCAGGAAACGCCGACTTCCAAACTCAGGGTACACGCCGCTTATTGGTCGTCAAATTCGTTCAGGCGACCCTGTTGTACCAGCCAGCGCGCAAACTTACGATGGGATTCTTCCTGGAGTTTTTGTTGCTCAAACCGTTCGCGCAGGGAGATGAGTTGCTCAGCTTCATCCAGGGTGAAACGCTGATCCAGGAGAGCATCAATCAGCAGGTCTCGATATTGCATCATAGACAACCTCCTGATAAGCAATGCAAATAAGAAAAATTGGATGCTGCTAAAGAGCAGCATCTATACTTACGACGTTTCGGGGTTCTGAGAAGTTTCGCACTGTCGTTTCTGGCGCTACAGAAACAGAAAATGCGCAGATATGGCTGTGTACAGGAAAGCTGATAGCGCGGTGCCTGCGGCCATCCAGATCATCGGCTCATTCAGGCAGATAGCCTGTACTTCTCAAAAGAGCAGATTGTATGCCAGATCAGCAAGCCGGCTTATAGCGCATGAGAACGATGGCTGATGGGCACTGAGCAGACATCGGTAGGAGCATGCGCGCTCCCAGGCAAAAGACATCGTGGGAGCGTGTGAGGCTGTGGAGTGTCAGAGGTGGAAGGTTTATCCCTTGGGAGCGCCTTCATAGATGATGTAACGCGAAATCTCGTTCTCGTGATCGTAATAGTAGCTAATGGCGTCGTAGACCTCTCCGAGCAAGAGGTGATAGGTTCGGGCAATTTCTTCTGGTTCTTGTCCGGCACGGTAAAGCAGCACGACATGTCGAACACTGGTGCGTGTGCCGTCGATCAGTGGCTCACCGCCCAGAATATCCGGGTCGCGGATAATATGGGGATGCTCAGTTCGCTCGGCGGCCATGCTCTGGCTCCTTTTTCTCGCGGTGACGCTGCTAGTTTGCTTGGCGCGCAAACGCGCCTACTCAACGTGGTGAGGTTTTTTCAAGCCTACCATGTTCGCAAGTCGCTGTCAAGCGTTGTGGTGATGATGTGATCATTGTGCCTGGTCTACGTGCCAGCGCCAAGTTGGATAGAGCTGTCATCGAAGGTTTTCAAGGCTTCGACTGTTTCGCCTGTATCAAGGTAGGTGCCGGTGACTATATCGCCGGGCTGTACCAGGGGCAGTTTAGGCGAGAGGCTGAGGTCGGCTGTGAAGATATGGCTCTGGCCCTTGATCCAGATGTAATAGACCGTTGAGTTTCCCTGAGCAACAGGCGCGATCCGCTCGACGGTCCCCTGTACCTGCTGGGGGGCGCCGTTTTGCGAAGGACCGCCGGTAACGCTGCCATGACTGGCAAGCCACTGGTTATAATCAGACAGAGCTGTATCGCGGGTCGATTCCATTTGCACATCAGAGCTATTGGGGTCTTTGGCGTCTAAGAGGCCGACCGCCTCGAAAGTGGCGCCGATGTTAGCAGTCTGGACGAAGATAGCAAGCCAGGTTGGCTCGCCGAAAATCTGGTAAAGCTGCACGCTGGAGACCGTGTAGTTGCGGATGTTGTGTGGATTGCTCTTGAAAGCGTTCATCACTGTATCGCCGACTGCCAACCCCCGCAGCGGATAGAACTGGGCTTCGTTTTTGTGGGTGCTGAAGAGAAAGACACCCGTGCTGGAATTATCGCCGCTGGAGCTAGAGGTCATGGGGACGAGCCAGACCGGCTGATCGACATCATTATAGACCAGTTCAGGATCGCCAGCTGGGGCTTGCTGCCCACTGCCCGATGGATTGAACCAGGGGGCGTTCTCATACTGGCCCCACCATGTCAGATAATCCGTGACGGTGCTGGAGGGCAACACGCGGTCTACCCAACTGGGGACATTCTGCGGATCGTAGCTCTGGATGTCGCCAGAGAGGGGGTCTACAAGCAGCACTTTAGAGAGAACGTCCCCAGTGAAGCCTCGGCTGGGCTGCATGAGTGAGATGGTGAAGTAAGGTTTCCAGCTATCGTCTACTTCGAGGGTGGGATCAACGAGGTTGCCGTTGGTATAGCCGCTCAGATAGACATGGCGCAGCAAGTCCTGGTTGAAGAGGGCGCCTGGGATATAGTGCAATTGATATTGACCTCCAGTGCGTAGCTGGGGTTGGGCGTCTGGGTCTTCGGCATCAATGACGACGTAGCCGGGGGTGTTGCTGTTGGAAAGATTGGTGAAGACGTTGTTATACACCAGTGGCGCAATCCAATAGAGATGATGATCGACGGATTGCAAGGCGTACTGGCTCTGTTCAAGATGGTATGTTGAGCCAAGGTTTTGCCCATTCTGGCCGAGGACTTGCTGCCCTTTATAGGCGGCGACATCCTGTGAGACGAGGACAATGTGATTGGTATTGGTGGGGGGCAGGCTCGATGAAGTCGGCTCCATAATGACATTGGGGATATGCGCCAGGGCTTTGGCGTTGCCGTCGAACCACGTTGTCGAGACAGCCCAGATGGGGTTGACGATGAGCAGCATCACGATGAGGACACCGATGCCGACGATGCCTGCGCGCACCTTGCCCCGATTGTGGTCCGTTGGGTTGTCATCTCCATCGGGCGTGACATCGATGATGCGCGCGCGGGCGCCACCCGTCCGGCGGATGCTCACAGGCGCCTGTCCCAAGGAGTTGGCGTGGTTAATCATGACACGAATGACTGAGAAGAGATTGAAAACGCTCGTCAGAAAGAGCGGCCAGAGTGCCCACTGCCAGCCTTGATATGGGCCGGTGAGAGCGGGCTGGGCGGTATAAAGGATGAGGAGTCCCAGCAGATAGTTGATGACCAGGCTGATTCCTGCCCAGCGGGCGATCTTGGGCCACTCGGCGGGGATTTTTCGGCCCAGGGTGAAGCGCCCGATGAGCATAATTGCCACAACGGCTGCTGCCTCAATGAGCGCAATGAGAAAGATACTCATGGTGGTTATGCCTTCTCTCTGACGATATGGCTACCGCCAGCCACATCGGGATGCACATATTGTATTGTCGTGGTTGTTAGCTTACCAGGCATTGGTAAAATCGTCAATGCGGTTATAAACGCCTGCTTCTGGTTAGGGCGAGCAGCTTCTAGTCGCTGGGTGTACAATGCCTGAGAAAGAGAGGTGGCAGCTATGCCCTGGATACATACCGTTCCTGAAGAAGAGGCGGAGGGTAGCTTGCGCCGCGAGTATGATGCGGCGATGAAGCGAGCCGGGAAGATATTCAATGTGGTGCGTATTCAGAGTTTGCGCCCGCGCGTTTTGCGCGCCTCGATTGGGTTGTATCAGGCGCTGATGATTGAGGATGGCGCGCTGCCGCGCTGGGTGCGCGAACTGCTGGCGGTGGTGGTTTCGCGCGCCAATGAATGTCACTACTGAATACGGGCGCACGGGGAGGATCTCCGTCAGGCGTTAGTGGCGGCGGGATTGGAGACGGCGCTGGCAGAGGTGGCGATGGATGATTATCGCAGGGCGACGCTGGAGCCGCGCCTGCGGATCTTGCTAGATTTTGCGGTGCAGGTGACACTGGATGTTCATACCGTGCAGGAGGTCAGGATTGCCGAACTGCGCGAGGCCGGGTGGGAGGATGCCGCCATTCTGGAAGCCGTCGAAATTATTGGCTTTTTCAATTACTACAATCGCATGGTAGATGCTTTGGGCGTGGAATCGGAGCCTGACTGGCAATAGCTGCTCAGGGCTGGGATTGTCTTCCTCCAGGCATTTGCATATATCAGGAGCAAGTTGTGATTCTTTCTGATCGAGACCTGGCAGCACGGCTGGCGCGTGGCGAGATCAAGATTGTGCCCGCGCCGGACCCGCAGGTGCAGATTCAGCCCGCGTCGATTGATCTGCGCCTGGGCTATGATTTCCAGACCTTCAATCATACGCACCAGGCGTTGATTGACCCGGCGGATCCGGAGAGCTTTCGCCAGCTCACGACGCTGGCGCATTTGCAGGAGGGCGAACGCTTCATCGTCCATCCGAACGAGTTTGTGCTGGCGACGACGCTGGAGCATGTCGAGATTCCCGATGATCTGGTGGCGCGTCTGGAAGGCCGCAGCAGCATCGGGCGGCTGGGCATTGTGATTCATAGCACGGCTGGCTATATTGACCCTGGCTTTAAGGGGACGATTACGCTGGAGATCAGCAATCTTGGCCGGATTGCGGTGGCACTCTATCCTGGGATGCGTATCTGTCAGATCGCGTTTGAGGAGATGAGTTCGCCCGTAAGCGAGAGCTATGGCATTAAGCGGACGGCGAAATATCAGGGCCAACAAACGACGACGGTCAGCCGACTCTTCGAGGATGACGAGCTGCGCAAACGCCGCATGCGCTAGCGCGCGTAGAGAGTGCAGCGAGCGTTGAGTTTTAGAGTCTTATATTCGCTGCAAGGCGCCAAGCGGCTCGCAGAAACGCACAAAGGTGATGATCGCGGCCAGTTCGCGCAAAGGATGCGTAGAGGTGAGAATGGAGCCTTCGGCTATGGCGCGGCGCGTGGGCGCTATCTGATTAGAAAGCCGGGCAACGCGACTGGCCTCCGCCGGGCTGAGGCAAGGCAACGGGAGACCCGCAAACGCTTGTTGGTAATTGGATTGCTCCGCCTGGGGTGGTTGCTCCGGTCCCAATGTCGATTCGGTTGGCTCAGCCAGGGTGTTATCATGGCGCTCATCCAGGCTATTGCCGCTTTTTTGATCGGGGCTGGCGAGGTCCGTCGGCTCGTCGGTGAAGCTGTGACCGAGGGCCGCGCCTTGCTCGAAAATCTCTTCGTAAGCGAGGAGCGCGTTGGTGATGGGTTCCCACAAGTCAAGTTTCAGGCCGCGACGGCGGTTATTGGTCTCGAAGGAGGTATGGCGAATGATGGCTTGCCCATCCTGAACGGTCAGGTCCAGCGCCATAGTGTGGCTGCCGAAGTCGCCATAGTCGCGGTGCAGCTCACTGAAGAGGCTGAGCCGCTTGCCAGAAAAGAATGCCTGCCCTGCTTCCAGGAGCGCAACGATGGGGTCGCCGACACTGGTAAACTCCTCGCTGATGCCGGTGTGGCTAAAGCTGATAGCATCCAGGCGACTGCACTGCAACCCAAATTCGTTGAGCGCGCGCAGGAGCAGCGCGTCAAGCTCCGGGTCTGGCAGATAGTGTGGCCGGGTGCTGGACCGGCCATTAGAAGCAGCCGGGTTCGGGAGATCAAGTGAGCAGGTGTGTGTGCTTTCGTCGGTAGCCAGCCAACCATCGATGCCGATGCTATACCAGGCAGCCCAGAGTTCGATCAATCGCCGCAGTTCGGTAAAACCTATCTCCATGTGTTCTCTATCCCTTGCAACGCTCGTCATGCCGTGATAGCATCTGCATAAGAGCGGTAATAGTGAATGGGCGTCTTCTGCTTTTGCCTGCTGGGGTGAATTGCCCCCACTGGCGCCATAGGACGCTCAGCAGTATGCGGCAAAGAAAGGTTGGTCGGTACACCATGCCTCTCTATGAGTATTATTGCCATGATTGTAACGCGCATTTTGAGTTGCTGACGAGCTATCAAAATGCCGATGCTGGCATTATCTGCCAGGAATGTCACAGCCCGCGCGTCCGGCGGCTGCTTTCGGTGGTTGCCAGGACGCGCAAGAGCGGCGGCGCTGGCGATGACTCTGGCAGCGAGCAGGACTGGAGCGATGTGAGTTTTAATGGCGGCAGTTGTGGCTGCGGCGGAAACTGCGGCTGCCATTGATATTCAGTGCGCGCTTCTTCCACCTCTTACGCTCAATAGCTGTTGTGGGGAATCATAAAGAATCTGCCAGGGGTTGTCAAGCGCGACTCCTGGCATTGTTCTTGATAAGGTTTTTTAGCAGGTCAATCAAGAGCAATGTCAGGAGTGAACAATGGTCAGCATTGGTTTATTTTTGCTTCGGCTGATCGTCGGCAGTATTTTTGCGATACATGGCTATCCCAAGCTGTTTGGTGGGCCTGGTAAGCAGGTACACCCCACAGCGCAGCGTTACCTGGGGCCAGGGTTTGCACAGGCAGTGGAGCAGGGCGGCCCAGAAAACTTCTCCAAAATGCTGGAGAGCATGGAGGTTCCCAGGGCCAAACCAATGGCAGTGTTTGTCGGCTGGGTGGAGTTTCTGGGGGGCATCATGCTGGCGCTGGGCCTGCTGACGCGGCTGGTTTCAGTGTTGTTGGCTGGAGATATGTTAGTAGCCATTCAGAAGGTTCACGGCCAGAAGGGGCTGGTGGGGCAAGGTGGCTATGAGTTTCCATTGGCTTTGTTGGCCGCCTGCCTGGCGCTCTTCCTGGCTGGGCCTGGTAAGGTTTCTGTTGATGGCTAGCGCCGCGCGCAGCGCCTGAGATAGTTACGCACAGGGCGGCCCTGGCAACCTCGTGGATACTACTGAACAGCGGGAGGTTGTCAGGGCCGCTCGTCGTATCATCTTCTACCGGATATGGCGCGGCTAGAAGCTGAATGGGAAGCCACCGCGCCCGCCCCCAAAGAGGTTCTGGCGTCCCCTGCCGCCTTTTTGCATGGCGGCCATCTGCTTCATCATCTGGCGCATCTGCTCAAAGCTCTTGAGAAGCTGATTGACATCCTGCACGGTCTGGCCGCTACCTTTAGCGATGCGGCGCTTGCGGCTGCCGTTGATGATCTCTGGATGCTGGCGCTCCTTGGGGGTCATCGAGAGGATCAGCGCCTCCACATGCTTGATCTGGTCGCCGTTCTGGAGGGCTTTGCCCACTTCTGGCGTGCTGAGCATTTTGTTCATGCCTGGGATCATGTCCAGCAGTTGCGTGAGCGGCCCCATCTTGCGAATCTGGCGCATCTGCTGAAGGAAATCTTCCAGGTCAAATGAGGCATCGCGCAGCTTCTTTTCCAGTTTTTCCGCCTGCTTCTGATCGATCTGCTCCTGGGCGCGTTCGATCAGAGAGAGTACGTCGCCCATGCCCAGGATACGCGAGGCCAGGCGGTCAGGATAGAACGGCTCCAGGGCATCCGCTTTTTCGCCCGATGCCAGGAATTTAATCGGGACGCCGGTCACTTCGCGGATGGAGAGCGAGGCGCCGCCGCGCGCGTCGCCATCCATCTTGGTCATAATCAATCCGGTCAGGCCGACGGTCTTGTTGAATTCATCGGCGACGCGCACGGCATCCTGGCCGGTCATGGCGTCGGCAATGAGCAACACTTCCTGCGGATGCACACGCTCGCGGATGGTGGCGACTTCCTGCATCAGTTCGGTATCGATATGCAGGCGCCCGGCGGTGTCGAGGATGGCAGTGGTGTAGCCGTTTTCACCCGCAAATTTGATGGCGCGCGCGCAGATGTCGGGAGGCTTGTTGCCCGCTTCTTCGGCGTAGACAGGGATGTTCAATTGCTTGCCAAGCTGCTGAAGCTGGAGGACGGCTGCCGGACGCTGCATATCGGCGGCGACCATCAGCGGGTGCTGGCCTTGCTTACGCAGATAGTTGGCGAGCTTGGCAACCGTCGTCGTTTTACCGGAGCCTTGCAGGCCGACGAGCATGATGACGGTGGGCGGTGTGCCGGCGTAGTTCAGTTTGGTTTTGCCATCCGTGCCGCCAAGCATATCGATCAATTGCTCGTGAACGATTTTGATGACTTGCTGCGCGGGGGAAAGGCTCTCCAGGACTTCGCTGCCAACGGCGCGCTCCTGGACACGCGCGACAAATTGCTTGACAACTTTGAAGCTGACATCGGCTTCCAGCAGCGCCTGACGGACCTCGCGCATAGCCTCGTTGACATCGTTTTCGGTGAGCCGGCCCTTGCCTCGCAGGCGTTCAAACACCGCGTCCAGTCGGGTGGTGAGACTTTCAAACATCGCTTAGAACCTCCATCTGGGCCAGCAGAAGCTAAAAAGTGAAACACGCTTCAGGGCGTGAGAGAGACGGTGCAATACTGTGGCGCCCCTCGCTTTTTATGAAGCCTGGAGGGGCGCTCCCAGTTATTATACCATCTTCAGGTTGGGGCACCGTGCAAATTCAAGCAGATTCCACTGCCAAACACATGGGGAAAAGCACTTGCGCGGGCGAGCGAGTCATGTTATTATAATAGTAGATCAGGGAACACCTGTTCTAATCTTTCCGATGTTCAGATCGGGGGACCAGGTATGTCCGATGCGTTGACAACCGTGCAATATCTTAAAGGTGTGGTTGAGCAATTTGTGGAAGAGCGCGAGTGGCGGAATCGCTTACAGCCGAAAGACCTGACCCTGGGGTTGGAGATTGAGGTTGCCGAGATAGCAGAGCATTTTCAGTTTAAGGATGATGCGGAGATTGAGCGAGAGCTAGGGGATGCGCAGAAGCGGCGCGAGATCGGCTATGAGATTGCGGATGTGTTGTATTATCTGCTAGCGCTTTCGTCAAAGCTGGGCATTGACATCAGTCAAACGTTTTTAGAAAAAATGGATCAGACCGAGCAGCGCGTGCCTGTCTATCTGGCGCGCGGGCAGACGGCGAAGTTGAGGCGGATGGTCGCAGGGTAAACTGCTCTATCCCCTCACGCGGATGGGTATCCGCCAGGCAAGCTTCTCAGTATATCGCGTGCAGCGCCACTGTCTCTGGCTCACTGATTCGCCCTCAGGGACAGCGGCGCTGCACGTAGCGGCTCCTCCTCGCCTGAAGTCCTCAGTAGAGACATCAGGATGATTGCGGGCTGGGAATCGTGGGCTGGACCATTGGCAGATGCTTGAAGGATTCGGCATAGAGCATGCCGTGTTCCTGGCCGACGGTGCGCGCCCGTGCCCGAATGAATGGGTCCATATCACGGTCGCCGACCTGGCTGACATGGCAGCGCAGCGCGGCGATTTTTTTGTCGATGCTCTGGGTGATGTCTACCCAGTGATTGGGATGCTCGGTGGCGAAGAAATAGACATCGCGGACGCGATGGTCGCGTACGTCGCCGTTGATCTGTTCTGGATAGTACATGGGCATGCGCGCGTCGGCGATAGCATCCAACGTAGATTGCCCAATGGCGCGGTGATCCGGGTGGACCTGATAATGCTGCCAAGGGTCGAAGGTGAACACAATATCCGGGCGGCCTTTGCGCAGGACGAGGGAGAGTTCGCGGCGCAGGGGGATGGACGACTCGACCTCGCCGTCGTTGTGGCGCAGGAAGGTAACTTCGGCCACGCCGAGAACTTCGGCGGCGGCAAGCTGCTCGGCTTCGCGGATGGCGGCCAGTTTTTCAGGGGTCATGCCTGGTTCGTGGCTGCCCCGGTTGCCGCTGGTTGCCAGGACAAACTCGACGCGCGCGCCTGCGGAAGCGTAGCTGGCAACTGTGCCTGCACAGCTAAAGTCGGCGTCATCGGGGTGCGCCATGATGACCATGACTCGTAACTGGGAAGTTGATGGCTGAGATGTGGACATGGGCGGTGTTTTGGTCCTTTCACATAGAGAGATGGACGTATGTTCATCCAGATCAGGTATTGTCTATTATAGCGAAGCGATGATGCCGATTCAACGAAGGACAGCCTGATGCTTGCCTTGCGCGCCGATGGCTGGCTCTTTACGCGAGCCTATGCCAAGATCAATCTGACGCTGGATGTGCTGGGTCGGCGGGCGGATGGCTATCATGCACTTTCATCCGTCATGCAGACTATCTCGCTGGCCGATATGCTGGCGCTGCGAGCGCTGCCGGATGGGCAGACCGAGTTTTTTTGTGATGTGCCCGCTCTGAACGGGGCGGAGAATCTAGTGTACCGGGCGGCGCGGGCGCTGCGCGCGGCGGCTGGCTGCCAGCGCGGCGTGCGGATCGAGCTACACAAACAGACGCCGATGCAGGGAGGGCTGGGCGGCGGCAGCAGCGATGCAGCGAGAGTTTTGCTGGCTCTCAATGCTGCGTGGGAATTGGGCTTGGGTCAGGATCATCTAATCGAACTGGCGGCGAGCCTGGGGTCGGATGTGCCCTTCTTTGTGCTGGGCGGGACGGCGCTGGTCGAGGGGCGCGGCGAGCGTGTCACATCCTTGCCTGATCTGCCAGGCTTATGGGTCGTGCTGCTCAAGCCATCGGTGGCCGTTTCGACTCCGGCGGCGTTTCGGGCGCTGACGCCGGATGATTATACCGATGGGCAGGCGACGGCGCGGCTGGTGGCGGCGATTCGCGCGGGCGCCACGCTGCCACTGGATGGATTGGTGAATGCGCTGGAGGAGCGGGTCTGCCAGGTGTATCCGGCGGTGGCCGAGAGCCGCGCGGCGTTTGTCCAGGCCGGGGCGCTGCTGGCGCATATGAGCGGAAGCGGCCCGACGCTCTTTGCTTTGTTCTCTTCGCTAGCGGAAGCTGCGCGTGTCTATCGGGCGCTGTTGAGCGCCGGGCGGCAGGTTTGGCTGGCGCGCACGGTGTCACGCGCGGAGGCGCTGGGGGGCGTGCTATAATGGGGCCACTGAAGCGTCGCATCAGTGGCGGCGCTTCGATCTCTGCGAGAGTGGGGGCAGGCTGTGCTGAGCTACGAAGACATCAAGCGGATTATTCCTCACCGCTATCCGTTTCTACTGGTTGATCGGGTGCTGGAACTGAGTGCTGATCGCGCGGTTGGTATCAAGAACGTGACTGGCAACGAGCCGTTTTTTCAGGGGCATTTTCCAGCATACGCCGTGATGCCTGGTGTGTTGATTGCCGAGGCGTCGGCGCAGGTCGGCGCGGTGGCCGTGCTGAGCCAGCCGGAATATCAAGGGCGGCTGGCCTTTCTCGCGGGTCTGGATGGCTGGCGCTTTAAGCGGCAGGTTATACCGGGCGATACCATGACGATTGAGGTGACGTTGGCGGCGATTCGGCGCGGCATTGGTCGCGGGCATGCGCGGGTGACGGTGGAGGGCAAATTGGCTGCCGAGGGCGACCTGCTCTTTGCGATTGGCCCGGCGCCAACGCAGGAGGGCAACACTGGCACGGCAAGTGATACTCCAGCAGAAGGGACGGCGCGCGAGGCGTGAGGCGATTCGTTCGGAGAGGCTTGCTGCTGCTGGTACTGGTCGCCGGGTGGGCGCGCAATGGCTGGAGGCGTCCCCAGGCGTGTGAGATTCGGCGCGTGTTGCTGATACGTCCCGACCATCTGGGCGATCTGCTCTTTACTACGCCCGCGCTGTCTGAATTGCGCCGCGCCTTGCCAGAGGCGCAGATCACCTATCTGGTCGGCCCCTGGTTCCGCGAGCTTGTGGCGCGCAATCCCAACGTCGATGAGATCAAGACCTGCGCCTTTCCGGGATACCGACGCGAGGCGCAGGGCACGCTGGAGCCATACCGGCTGCTCTGGCGGCTGGCGGGCGAGCTGCGCCACCAGCGTTATGATCTGGCAATCGTGCTGCGTCCTGATTTCTGGTGGGGCGTCTGGCTGATCTCTCTGGCGGGGGTTCCGCTGCGGCTGGGCTATGCCGACGAACTGCAAACGCCCTTGCTGACCTGGGCGCTGCCGATTCGCGTGGGCGAGCATGCCGTCCGGCAGAATTTGCGGCTGGTGCGGGCGGCGGCGCTGCTGGCAAAGCAGATGCAGGCAAAGGATCGGGCGCCAATCAAAGCGTCGGGCTTGCCAGTGATTGATCCTGATAGTGTGGCTCCAGTACAGGGGCAGCCGCCGCTGGAGTTTGCGCCCACCGAGGAGGAGCGCGCCTGGGTGCGGGATCGGCTGGCGCAGGCAGGCATAAGCGATGCTGAGAAGCTGGTGGTGATTCATCCGGGGACGGGAGCGCCAGTGAAGCTCTGGGAAACGAGTTCCTGGGCACACGTGGCGGATGAGCTGGCGCGCAAGCATAGCCTGCGGGTTGTGCTGACGGGCAGCGAGAGTGAGCGGACGCAGGTTGAGTCGATCAGCGCGCAGATGACGGAGCCAGCGCTGGCGCTGGTTGGCGAGACGAATCTGGGCACGCTGGCGGCGCTGATGGCGCAGGCAGACCTGGCGCTGGGGGTGGATAACGGGCCGCTGCATCTGGCGACGGCGCAAGGAACGCCGACGGCGCGCATCTATGGCCCGACGGACCCGCGCGTCTTTGGAGCCTGGGGTGATCCGAAGCTGCATGTGATCTTGCAGGCAAAGCAGCCCTGCCCAGGGTGCGCTTCCATCCCCTGCGGGCGGATTGATTGGCGGCCAGAAGAGTTGCCCGCGCATCCCTGCGTTCGTTCTTTCTCTGTAGAGGAGATGCTAAAGGCGGCGGAGGGGCTGCTGGCGCAACAGCAGGGGGTTACGAAGCAAACAGAAGCTTGATGTGGGCTACGGAAGCGAGAAGACAAAGGCTTTACCTGGAGTAGCTATCTATGGGCATTGTTGGGTATGATCTGCGGCCATCGTTCGCCCGGCGCACCCGGACGTGGCTGATTCATCGGTGTATCAAGCCTGCGCTTCAGCGCGTGATCTATTTTTGCCTGGGGGCGGTTGGCCTGGTGTCGCGCGTTGGCCGCCTGGGGCGTGCTATGCCGCCGCTGACGCCTGCGACGTTTGCTCCCAAACGGATTTTGCTGATTCGCACCGATCTGATGGGCGATCTCGTTCTCTCGCTGCCTGCCGTACATGCCATGCGCCGCGCCTATCCAGCGGCGCAGATCGATATGCTGGTGATGCCGCCGAATGTTGGGATTATCAAGCATGATCCGGCCATCACGCGCATTGTGACCTATGACCCCAATATCTGGCGACGCCCTAATGCGTTGCTGAGATTAGACACGTATCGCGCCTTTCTGGGCCTGATGCACGATCTGCGCGCCGCGAAATACGACCTCTGCCTGAGCCTGGCGGGCGATTGGGCCAGCGTCTTTGCCTTCTTCAGCAAGGCGCGTCGGCGCGTTGGCTATCGGGATGAAGCCTATCCGTTTTTTATGACTGATCCGGTGCAGGGGCGGCGCTATCGCATCCACCAGCATGAGGTGGACTATATTGCCGGATTGGCACGGGCGGCGGGCGGAACGATTGAAGGCGCGCTGCGCGAGCCGGTATTGTGCGTCGGCCAGCAGGCGAGAGAAGAGGTCGAGGCGCTCCTGGCGGCCAATGGCGTGCAGGTGGGTGATCTGCTGATTGCGGTGCATGCGGGGGCGACGAATGGGGCGGCGAAGCGCTGGCCGCCCGCCCATTGGGCGGCGCTGGCTGACCGGCTGATAACGGAGCTTGGGGCGAAGGTTATTCTCACGGGTGCGGCCAGCGATGCGGAGATCACTGATGCGGTGGTGGCGCGGCTGAAGCAGGCGCCTCTGAACTTTACCGGCAAGACGAATGTCCCCCAGCTTGTGGCGCTGCTGGAACGATGTGATCTGGTCATCAGTGGTGATAGTGGGCCGCTGCATATCGCTGGTGCAGTGAGAACGCCGGTAGTTGCCATTCATGGGCCGACGGACCCGGAACTGAGCGGGCCGGTGGGCAAAGCTGCGACGGTGCTGAGGCTGGGCATCTGGTGCAGCCCCTGCTATGATGCGAGTTTCTGGGCGGTGTGCCGGTTTTATAATCCGGTCTGCATGAAGCTGATTACGCCCGCTGATGTGCTGGCGGCGGCGCGTGAGCGGCTGGCGCTGGCGCCTGATCTGAAAAACAAAGCAGCGACATGGCCAAGATAAAGGGGCGCGTGAGGAAAGCGATGAATATCGCCTTTGATCTGGTAGCGATTGAGCGGCTGAGCGATGGCATCTACACATCAAGCCTGACGCTTTTGCATGGGCTGCGGCGCTTGCCTGCTGAAAATCACTATCTGCTGGTAACGGCGCATCCTGATCGCTACACGGATTTGGCCGCCGACGAACGCTTTGAGATAGTGAAGGCGCCGATCCCTCTCTTACAGAGCGATGCGGTCTTGTTCGAGCATCAACTTTTCGAGCCGCTGACGCTGCGCCGCCTTCGCCCGCAGGTGCTGCATACGCCCGGACTGGCGAGTCCTCTGCTGTGGCATGGGCCAGTGGTGCTGACGCTGCATGATGTGGGCTTTCTGCATATGCCGGAGCAGATGTCGCGGGCCAGTTTGTATTACTGGCGCTATCTGGCGCTGCCGAGCGCGCGGCGGGCTGCGCGCATTGTGACCGTTTCCTATCATGCGCGCGAAGAGATCGCGCGCGAACTGCATCTTCCGCTTGAGCGCATCGAAACGGTCTATAACAGCATTGACGATCAATTTACGACGCCCATTGCGGCAGGAGCGATTGCGCAGGCTCGGGCGCGCTATCACCTGAGCGAAGCGTATATTCTCTTTGTGAGTACGATTCAGGCGCGCAAGAATGTGGGCGCGCTGGTGCGGGCCTTTGCACATCTGGCGGCGGAGATGCCAGAGGTTCAGCTTGCGCTGGTGGGAGGCATCAGCGGCAACTCAGAGGCGATTCTGCGCGAGGTCGAGCAATCGCCAGTGGCAGCGCGCATCCGCATGACAGGACGTGTGGACTATGCCGACCTTCCGGCGATCTATGCCGGGGCGCGGGTGCTGGTGCTGCCCTCGAAGCATGAGGGCTTCGGCCTGACGATGATCGAAGCGATGGCCTGCGGAACACCAGTCGTGGCAAATAATGCAAGCTGTTTGCCGGAAGTGGCCGGAGATGCGGCGCTGCTGGCAGATGCCGATGATACCGAGGTGTTTGCGTCGGCGATTCTGCGGGTGATGAAGGACGAAACCCTGCGGCGCGACCTGATTGCGCGCGGCTTTCAACGCGCGGCGCAGTTCCGCCCGGAGACGAGCGCGCGGCGCATGCTGGAGGTCTATGAGCGTGTGGCCGCTGAAGGAGCCAGAAACGCCGGGTAGTCAAGAATGTGTATTCGATACGAGCCATTCCTCTCTGAGCAAGCCAAAATAATGCTCGTCCTCGAAGCGGTCATCCAGGAAGTATCGCTGGCGTAAGTTTCCCTCATAGCGAAAGCCAAGCCTGAGCAGCAAGCCCTTGGATGGCTCATTTGCAATATCAATGATGGCTTCCACGCGATGCAGTCCAAGGTCAGTAAAGGCATAAGTCAGGATGGCAGACATGGCTTCGACCATGATACCCTGGCCCCAAAAGGCGCGATTGAGTTCGTAGCCTGTTTCGGTGCGATGAAAGCCTTCATCGAAATGATGGAAGCTGCAAGAGCCAATCACCCGGTCTTCGCCCCGCAAGGTGATGCCCCAGAGGAGGCTTTCACGTCGGGCATAGCGCGCCTGTACTCGTCTGATCCATTCCTGGGTATCTTGGAGAGCCTGATGAGGCTTGTGCCCATGGAACTGCATGACTTCCTCGTCAGAAAATGTTGCGAAGAGCGCCGCTGCGTCCTGCGATTGGATTTGCCGAAGCAGCAGTCGGTTCGTGGTGAGAGTTGGAAAGTGGGCAAAGGCGGCATCAATGGTCATGAGAAAGGCTCCTTGTGCAAACAGGACATCTTGTTAACGCGTGGCCTGCTCTGAGACCGGCTGGCGTGGCTGCGCGCGCTGGATGGGGATGCTGAAGTTGCCGATGCGCAGGCCGGGGAGTTCGCGGCGCAGGGTTGCGATCATGGCTCGAATGCCGAGAGGGCGACCACGCGGCGCGGGCAGGCGCGGCAAGAGGACTTCCGGGTCGATGTTGAGATTGCGTAGTTGAGCCAGGCGCACGCCGGTTTCGCGCAGAAAGCCGACCATTGCTTCGACCTCGCCTTCGGCATCGGCCAGACCAGGGAAGAGCAGGAAGTTGATCGAGCTATAGACCCCAGCCTCGCGGGCCAGGATCAACGAGCGTTTGACCTGCTCGAAGGTATACCCAATGGGCCGATAGTAGGCGTTGTAGGTTTCAGGCACTGCTGAGATGGTGCTGGCGCGCAGGCTGTCCAGTCCGGCGTCGTAGAGGCGCTGGAGGGCGCGTGGGTTGCTGGCATTGGTATTGATATTCAACGTTCCACGCGAGGTGCGCGCGCGAATGGCGCGGATGGCCTGCTCGATGCGCCGCGCCTGAAGCAGCGGCTCGCCCTCGCAGCCCTGCCCGAAGCTCACGATGGCGTCGGGCGCCTGCTCTAGATGGGCGACGGCAACCTCCACGATCTCTTCAACGCTGGGGATGAAGAGCAGGCGGTCTTGCGGCGAAACGAGATTTTCTTCATCTTGCTTGGAGATACAGCCGATGCAGCGCGCGTTGCAGCCGGGGGAGACGGCAATCGCGCCCTCCCAGCGGCGAAAGAAGAGATTGCTGGCAGTAGGGCAGGCGTAGTCGAGCGCGCAATGGGCGTGATGCGCCAGCACGCGGTTATCCGGTTCGGCGGCCAGGCGTTGCTCGACCAGGCGCTGAAGCTGCTGACGGCTGTAGGCGTCAGGATGCCACTTGTACGGGTCGTCGGTGGCGAGCGCGGCGGCGTAGATTTTGCCGTTGATGGCGGCAACGGCTGTATAGCCAAAGAACGGCAGCGGCTCGGTTTCCGCTGTTTTTATATAAGCAGGTAGGCAGGTGCGTGTATAGCCGATAGGCAGGAGCGCGGCCAGCGCCCAGCCTTTTTTCGCCGGAATGCTGGCGCGGCGGCCATCGCTGGTCAGTCCACTGGCGAGGCGCTGCGGCAGCATGGAGAGCGTGGCGCCATCGGGAAGCGGAATCAGGTCGTCGGGTTCCAGGGGCCGACCCGTATAATCAATGGCGCGCAGGCGCGGCTCGTCGGCCACGCCGCCATCGGGAGTGCTATAAACAAGGGAGGGCATCTTCATCATCAGGCTAGTGGTTTCACTCGCGGTTATTGCAGAATATCAAGGTCGCCTGTCATGGGCGGCTCGTTGGGATCGAGCGGCGTATCGTCCAGGGTCTCCTGGAAGACATCTGGAATGGCGGTGACAGCCTTTGCTGGCTGATCTTCGACATCCGAGACGACCTCGAAGATAAAGCTCAGCAGAATGTGATTGCCAACAGGCGTCTGGCTCATCATGCGGATACGCGGGCGATCTGCTTCGATCCAGTCATTCACTCTGATTTCGAGCGTTTGGAAATCACCGTTGCAATCCCGGCTATTGAATGTTTTGAATCGATACACGGCGCGCGGCTCCTCTCTGCCAGGGGACTGCAATCAGACGATACGCAGCGTTGCGTGGCATCTTTCACGCAACGGGGTGGTGGCATTGTATCATGTTTGCTCCAGACGTGCCATATGGATGCGGCGGCAGCCTTGAAACGAGGGAATGTCACCAATGATCGGACCACTTGGGGGCGTGCGCGTGATTGACGCACTGCCGCTGGTCTGCGCGCCGTATGTCTATGGCAGCGAGCCGTTGCCGTTTCGCCTGGCGCCGCCGCTGCTGGGCGAGCATACCGATCAGGTGCTTGCTGAGAATGTTGGGCTATAGCGCAGAGTAGATTGCGGGGCTGCGGGCGCGCGGGGTGGACTAGTAGCAGACTGGCGGAGCAGCCTGGTCGGCGGGTACAATAGGATGCTGAGGAGGTGTCTGCTGCTATGCCTGATAATCTTGTGAGGCCCGACGATCCTGTGAATCCTGATACCCTGCTGACGCCAATTGATGGGGCACTGTTTCGCCAGACGCTGAGCCGCTATGCGTCGGGGGTGACGATTGTGACGGCGCTGGATGAAGCCGGAACGCCCTGGGGGCTGACCGCCAGCGCGATCAGTTCGGTTTCGCTGCATCCACCGCTGGTGTTGGTGTGTATTGATAAAAAGGCCAATACCTATGAGGCGGTAACAAAAGCCAGCTACTTTGCGATCAATGTCTTGAATCGACGGCAGGATGAATTGGCGCTGCTGTTTGCGACGCGTGGGGCCGATAAGTTTGCGGGTGTGTCCTATCAATCAGGCGCGACTGGCGCGCCGCTGCTGCCTGATGTTTCCATTGCGGTGATCGAGTGTCGGATGTTCGCCCAGTATCCGGGCGGCGATCACACGATTGTGATCGGCGAGGTGGTGGCGGCGAGCGTCAGCGAGGGGCAGCCGCTGCTCTTTTATGATCGCAAGTTCGGGACGTTTGCTGCCAATCCGCCCCGACCGAGTGTGCCCCCGACCGGGCTGGACCCCTGGGCGCTGGATTATTTTTAGCGGTGCGCTCTGGCTCTTGTACAAATGTTTGAGTAGGGTTACAATGGAAATACCTGATTTTGCTGATGTTGTAGAGAGCCAGGCTCTCCAGTTGGTCGGCTCTGGTAGCGCGGTATGTTCGCATGGATCAGACAACAACATCTGAATTACTTCCCTCTCCATCTTCTTTGCCCGTTGAGCAGCAGGTGCGCCTGCGCTTTGAGCGGGGCACGCTGCTGATTGAGGGCGCCCCGATGCCTGCTGGCACATCTGCCAATGGGCGGCCTGTATGGTTGCCGGAGTGGTGTGTCTTTGATGGCCGCGTGGGCGCGTATCGCGCCTTTGGCTATCGGTATCGTGAGGTGGTGCTGGCGCTGCGGCGCGCGGGTATGGCGCTGCTCGATCAGGCGCCGCTATATGCGCCGATTGCGCTGCGGCTGGTGGCCGCGCCGGAACATCCCTATGCCCACCAGACTGAGGCGCTCAACGCCTGGAAACGCGGCGGGATGCGCGGGCTGGTCGTTTTGCCGACGGGCGCGGGCAAGACGCATGTGGGGGCGCTGGCGATGGCAACTGCCGGACGCCCAACGATTGTATTGGTCTATACCCGCGAACTGCTGCGCCAGTGGCATTCGGTGCTGACTGCAACCTTTGCTATGCCAGTTGGGATTATGGGCGATGGAATGCTGGACGCCGATCATAATCTGGTGGTGGCAACCTACGATTCGGCCTATCGCCACTTTGACCATTGGGGCAATCGCTGGGGGCTGGCGATCTTCGATGAATGCCATCGGCTCTCGGCCAGTACCTATACGCAGGCGGCACAGTTTCTGCTGGCGCCGCTGCGGCTGGGGCTGTCGGCGACGCCAGAGGGCAGCGATGGCGAATTGCCGCCCAGCCTGACAGAAGTCGTGGGGCCAATTGTCTATCGCCGGACGGCAGATGAGTTGCAGGGCGATACGCTGGCGCCCTATGAGATTCGCCGGATTGCGGTTGATCTGACCGATGAGGAACGCGCGCGCTATGAGGAACTGACCATCGAGCGCGACACCTTTCTCAAAATGCGCGGCATCAAGCTGGGCGCGCCCGGTGGCTGGGAGGCTTTCTTGCGCGCCAGCGCAGGTAGCGCGGAGGGTCGCCGGGCGCTGCTGGCGCACCATGAACGGCGCTTGCTGGCGCGGGGGGCAGAGACAAAGCTAGCAGTGCTGGCGGAACTGCTCCAGCAGCATCCCCGCGAGCAGGTGCTGATCTTTACCGATGATACAGCAACGGCGTATGAAGTCTCGGCGCGCTTTCTCCTGCCGGTGATTACGCATGAGACGCCTGCCCGCGAGCGGACGGAGTGGATGACACTCTTTCGTACTGGCGCATTGCACGCGCTGGTGGCGTCGCATGTGCTGGATGAGGGTATCGATGTACCTGCTGCGGCTGTTGGTATTTTGCTCTCCGGCAGCGGCTCGGTGCGCGAGGCTGTGCAGCGGTTGGGGCGCATCCTGCGGCGCAGCCCGGAGAAGCGCCAGGCTGTGTTGTATGAGGTGGTAGCGCGGCAGACGGCAGAGGAGGGGACAGCACGGCGTCGCGGGCAGAATCCGGCGTATCAGGCTGGGCACAGGCGCACAGGCCATGAACCGAAGGATGATGGAAAGGTGAAACCTTTTAAGGGCCGAAAACGTTGGGAGCAGCTTGGCATCGATGGGCGGGCCAGGAAAGTGGCTGAGACGGGCGTGAGCTATCAAGCTGGCATCTGGGGGCTAGACGAGCAGCTTGATGGGCAGGCTGAAGGAGAAAAGGCCGCGCCTGCGGGGACGGAGCCTCCAGGGGCAGTTAATAGTAGGCAGGCTCATCGTCGTCAAAAGAAGCAATCCACGAAACGGGCCAGAGGCGCCACTGACACTTTATCTGCTCTGGGCGCCTGGGAAGAGCAAGACGATGCTGACCTCTGATCTGGTGCTGGCGCGGCGCGAGGGCGACCGCGTGGCGCCCTTTCGCCTGGACCCGGAAGAGTCCGCCAACCTGCGGCTGGCGGAGGCGCTGATCGACTTATTTGCCCGACATGTTGGGCAGCCGCGCGAGGTGTTGAATGCGGCGCTGGCCGATTTTATCGGCGTCTCTCCGGCGTTTCGCATTCCGCGCGGGCTGGTCAAGCTGCTGGGTGATGAGCGCGCCGAGTATGCGCCCCCGCCAACGCCATTGCCCTCGTTTGATCTGCGACGGCGCGTGTTTCTGGCGGCGGCTGAGCAGCATCCGCTGAGCCTGGCGCCTAGCATGCTGACCCCGGTAACGGCGCTGGATATTCATGCAGAGGTGGCACTGACGCTCTCGGCTGAACTGGAGCGCGAGGTGCAGGCAGAGGAGATTGCCGCCGGGCTGTTTGCCGACCGGCGCGATCAGCAGCGCCTGCTGTCGTTTGATGCGCCTGCGCCGCGCTGGCTGCTGGAACGCTACAATCTGGCCCAGGCGCAGGGGACGCTCTATCGCTGCATCCGCATGCAGTTGGTGGCCGAGCGCAATATTCCGGCGCGCTATCAGCAACTCTTCCGGCTGATCAAGTTCCACCGGCTGATTCATCAGATTACCGGCGACCCGGAGCGTGGCTACGAGATTGAACTGGATGGTCCGGCGAGCGTGCTGCAATGCACGACGCGCTACGGGGTCGATATGGCGATCTTTCTGCCCGCGCTGTTGTGGTGTACGAAGTGGCGGATGAAAGCCGCGCTTCAAGAGCCAGATGGACGCACGCGCTGGCTGACGCTGGACAGCGCCACAACCAATCTGGTTTCACACTATAAAGATCAGCCGCTCTATGATTCGGCCCTGGAGCGCACCTTTGCCGAGCGTTTTGAGCGGCTGGAGAGTCCCTGGCGGCTTGAGCGCGAGACGGAGATTATTCACCTGGGGCAGATGGTGCTGATCCCCGATTTTCGCTTCCGCCACCGCGAGGATGGCCGGACGGCGCTGCTGGAGATCGTGGGCTATTGGCGGCCAGACTATCTGCGTCGCAAGTTTGCCAAGCTGGCATCGGCAGGGCGCGCCGATTTAATCGTGGCGCTGAATGCCGAACTGCATGTGGGTGCGCGCGAGCGCGAGCGATTGGATACGCTGCCGGGGCCGGTGGTCTTCTTCAAGCAGGCGCTCGACCCCAAGGCGGTGCTGGCGGCGTTAGAGCAGGTTCCTGCTGCCGTTGCTTCCAATGGCTCTGGCGGCTGATCGACACTGGCGGCTACTCGGCGACCTCGAAGCGATCATCGAAGAGACCAGGGAGGGGATCGATGACGAGGCGGCCAGCGGTGATGTCCACTTGCTTGACGACCTCTTTGATTGCCGGAACCAGCACTTCGCGCCGTGTTGCGGCTTCGCGCACGACGTAGACATCGTTGCCGCCGGTTGCCAGGACATCTGCGATGACGCCCAGCGCCTGGCCGCTGGTGGACTCCACGCGCAGGCCGATCAGATCGTGGATGTAATACTGATCGGGCGGCAAGGGCGCGATCTGCGCCAGCGGGACGGTGACAGTTAGCCCAATCAATGCCTGGGCGGCGTTGGGGTTGGCGATGCCCGCCAGGCGTAGCAAGATCATGTCGGCCTTATAGGGGCTGGCTTTCAGGACGCGATAGCGCCGATGCTCCGGGCCAAGATAGATCGCGCGCAACTGGCTGAAGCGGTCGGGGATGTCGGTCTGAGGGACGACTTTGAGGTCGCCACGCAAGCCAAACAGGGCCACAATTTGCCCGATTGTGACCCATTCTTTGCTGACTGCCTCTGCGGACGCTAGCTCCTGATGCTGGAGGCGGCGCCCGTTAGGGGGCGTCTCTTCAGGCGTTGGGGAAAGGTGATCGCTCATCAATTTCAAGCGAGGTGTGCTTGCCCTGTTTGGCGCCAGCAGAGCGCAGCAGACTGCGCATGGCTTTGGCAACTCGGCCCTGACGCCCGATCACCTTGCCAAAGTCTTCCTGGGCCACGCGCAGTTCGAGCGCCAGCACCGCGCGATCATTGCGAACCTCGCGGACCTGCACGGCTTCAGGGTGGTCCACCAGCGATTTAGCGATATATTCAATCAGCTTGCGCATCGTGAGAAGCTTTCTGCAACGGGCCAAACTGGCATCATGGCCCCTGATAGTGTCGAGGCGTAATTATTACGCCTCGACACTCTTTCGCTGCTGGAACTTGGCGTTAATTCCGGCGCGTTCAAATAACGAGCGGACAGAGTCAGTGGGCTGCGCACCCACTGAGAGCCACTTGAGCGCCTTCTCTTCATCGACGACAATTGTTGATGGCTCGGTGCGCGGGTTATACCAGCCGATATTTTCAACGATGCGGCCATCGCGCGGGGAGCGCGCATCGGCGACGACGACCCGATACGACGGGGCTTTCTTCATGCCAGTCCGCATGAGGCGGATTTTGACCATATCCCATTCACCTCCTCTCCCCTCAGATCGAGCAAAATAGAGAGGTATCTGCACTTGCTATCCTTGTCATAAGGACAGCGCCCTAGTAGGATAGCACGCTGCCGCTGCGCTGTCAAATGCCGAGCTATGGCAGAGCTAGAAAAGACTGAGAAGATAGCAGCCATGTCACCGGGCGTAGATTATGCTATAATCTATCATTGACGCCTTTATGGCATGGCGGCTCCGTTCGTGTAGACTGTTCCGCCGTCGCCCAACGACGTGACGACGGGCGCGCGAGTCCGCGTATCGAGCAGATCAGCCCACCAGTAGCGCCCGCCCTGGTAAACACTTTGATTTCACTGGGAGGATTGGATGCCATACGATGTAACGCTCATCCCCGGCGATGGGACCGGGCCGGAAATTACTGAGGCCACGCGGCGCGTGTTGGAAGCTACAGGGGTTCAGTTTACCTGGCATGTCCATCAGGCAGGATTGGAAGTCTTTGAGAAGCAGGGCAAGGTGCTGCCGGATGAAGTGATCGAATCCATTAAGAAGACCAAGGTTGGTCTGAAGGGGCCGATCACGACGCCAGTGGGCAAGGGCTTCCGCAGCGCCAACGTCGCCCTTCGTAAGAGTCTGGACCTCTATGCGAACCTGCGCCCGGCAAAATCCTATCCGGGGCTGCGCTCGCGCTATGACAGCGTTGACCTCATTATTGTGCGCGAGAATACTGAAGACCTGTACGCCGGCATTGAGTATCAGAAAGGCTCGCCGGAAATGGCCGAGCTGCTCGACTTTATCGAGCGCACAACCAAGACACATCTGAGCAACGAATCGGCGATCAGCATCAAGTTCATTTCGGTGCCTGCCAGCCGTCGGATTGTGAAGTTTGCCTTTGACTATGCCCGCTCGAATAATCGCAAGAAAGTGACGGCGGTGCATAAGGCCAACATTATGAAGTTTTCAGATGGCCTCTTCTTGTCCGTTGCTCAGGAGGTGGCAAAGGATTATCCCGACATCCAGTTTGAAGACAGGATCGTGGATAATATGTGCATGCAACTGGTGCAGAAACCAGAACTGTATGATGTAGTCGTACTGCCGAACCTGTATGGCGATATTCTTTCGGACCTTTCGGCTGGGCTGATTGGTGGACTGGGCGTGGCGCCGGGCGCGAACATCGGAACCGACTACGCGGTCTTTGAACCAGTGCATGGCAGCGCGCCCAAGTATGCCGGGCAGAACAAGGTGAACCCGATGGCGATGATGTTTTCGGGCGTCTTGATGCTGCGGCACCTGGGTGAGAAAGAGGCGGCCAACCGGCTAGAGCATGCGATGTCGGCGGTGATTGCCGAGGGCAAGTACGTTACCTATGATCTCAAGCCACGCCCGGATGATCCGACGGCGATAGGGACATCGCAGGTGGCCGATGCGATCATTGCCAGGATGAAGAGCATGTAGGCACTCGAATGTGCATGTCCCATGCAGTGGGGCATAACGGTATTGGAGCGCCAGCTTTCAGCGAGGCGAGAGATTTACTGCTGAAAGCTGGCGTTGCTTTGCTCGGTGGGCTTGTCAGATACTTTCTATACCTGTGCGTGGCGGAGCTTGACGCGGCAGTGTTCGGCGGTGATGATCGCGCGGACCTTCTCGACCGCTTCTTCCAGATGCCCCTGGCGATTGATGACGCGGTAATCGTACCATTCCTGTTGGGCCAGTTCGTAGCTGGCATCTTCCAGGCGGCGGGCGAGCGATGCCTCGGTTTCGCTCCGGCGGGCGGCCAGTCGCCGGGTGAGTTCGCTGAGTGATTGCGGAGCCAGAAAGATAAAGATGGCGTCAGAGATTTTCTGACGCCATCTTTATC
>JBJKSJ010000368.1:0-10652 GCA_046704085.1 Ktedonobacterales bacterium
CTGAAGCCGCTGGGCCAACCAGTTTCGACTGGGGGCAGGCGTCGAGGGTGGGATCGGTGACTGGGGTGAAGTCGTAACAAGGTAGCCGTACCGGAAGGTGCGGCTGGATCACCTCCTTTCTAGGGAGTGACTCTCTGATTGTTCTATATCAGAGGGATCCCAGGTCGAACGGGAAATCGCAAGGTTTCCTGATCTTCTTGTCGCCGGGCATCTCTTCACGATCACCTATCTGGTGGATCATCTGCTTCTGGCTTGCCACTCTTCAGCGGTCAAGGCGCAAGGCTACTACGCTGCGGCGGCCTCTCCGTTCGGGAGGGACTGCCGCAGCGTTTTTTTGCAATAGGTACTTCTGCTAGTAACGAAAGGATACTTCCTCATGCCACGCCGTCAGCCATTGCGCTCTACCCCCAGCAAGCCACAGCTTACTACCCAGCAGCCTCTGGTCGAGACCCCACCCATTGATGACCCAACCTATCAGGCGCTCCTGAAGGCAGAGAACGATGCTTACCTTGCCTGGCTCCAATATCGCCCTGATGGCAAGCGAGAGGACAGCAAGCAGAGCCTCAATACCCTACGTGGCATCTACGAAGAGCGCATCGGGATCCGTAAAGCCTATCAGAACAAAGCCTAGTCGATCTCCCGCTATCACCTGCCTTCGGTATAAAAATTGCTAGGGAGAAGGACGAGCGAGCATACTACCACACGACGTGCGGCGCTGCTCAGAAAGCAGGTGATAGCGGTGCAGACCTCTTCCGAACTCTTGCCAGCAGAGCCAGAGCGCCTTCTTCACATTCCCGCCTCCTCATCAAGTGGGCCGTTGGACCTGCCCCCCATCCTGGCGCCCAATGCAGAGCGTCTGGGGCGGTGGTATGGCGAGCGCCTGGGACGCCATCGGCGCTGGGCGCTCATCGTGGAACCACATCGCAAAATCGCCGAACTGATCGGCTATCTGCTCGATTTTGAGCTAGGCATCCAGGCTGTCTCTGTGCCACGTCCCCGCCTGGTTCCCGGCCTCTTTCGCCGCTGGACGCCCGATCTAGTCGTGGCCGAGATTCCGCCCGCCGAGGGCGCGCCTTCACCCAACGATCTGGCGGGCCTGCGCCCCTTGCTGGAGGTAGCCCAGTCGCAGCAGCCCCCACTGCCGATCATTCTCTGCACTACTTATATTGAAGTGACCCCCGCGCTGGCGCGCAGCGTCGGCTTTGCCGACCTCATCCACAAACCATTCCTGCCCACGACCCTTGTCTCTTCCGTGCGCAACGTCCTGGGAACTATCGCCGAGCGCCCGCGCTAGCGCGTAGGCGAAAGGTCTGAGGCTGCGCAGGGCATGAGGCTGCGCGGCAGCTGATTCAGGCAAAGAAGTCTCCAGCGAGAAAGTGGAGCGTGTTGCTGGTCAGTTGCACAAAACTCACCAGCAGCAGCAGCCTTGCCAGCCGAGGGTGGGCTACCCCAAAGCGGCCCAGCAGCAGGAACAGCGGGAAGGCCGGAAGCAGAAAACGCTGGGTGGAGAGCAGCACTTCATACAGCACCGGCCCAGGACTGGTGGGCAACGCCAGCAGCACCCAGGACAGCGCCAGTTGATAGTGCGCGGCGCCAACCCAGATCAGGCGGCGCCGGAGCGCGAAGTACAGAATCAGGAACGGCGGGCGAATCCTGCATGCAGATAACCATCCTTGACTATCCAACTCGTCCATTTCCTGGGACGAGCAAGCTGAAGCAATAGTCACTGCGCGCCCTTGTGTCGTTTGCGGTTGCCCAGGTCTTCATGGTAGGATCACTGGCAGACGGGCCAGTATTTCAGACGCGAGCGTGCTATGAGCCAGAAGACTATTGCAGCGATTGATATTGGTAGCAACACAATCCATCTTGCTGTCGGTGTTTCAGATGGCGAGGAACTCACGCTGCTCAGCGATGAATCAGATCTGCTGCAACTCGGCCAGGATGTGGCCGCGTCGGGCCGCATCCCCGACGCCAAGATCGGGCGCGCGGTAGAGACGCTGCGGCGCTTTCAGGCGCGCAGCACGGAACTGCACGCCGAAACCTTGATCGTGGTCGCCACCGAGGCCGTGCGCGCCGCGCGCAACAGCCAGCCATTTCTCACAGCCAACCGCGAGGGCGTTGGCATAGAGGTCCAGATCATTTCCGGCATCAACGAGGCAGCGTTCACCTTTCTGGGAGCGACGCACGGGCGCGACCTGGCGGCGACAGTTGCGGTAGCTGACCTGGGCGGGGGCAGTCTGGAGCTATTTATCTCCGAGGTCGGCCAGATGCCCTGGAGTGTTTCCCTGCCGCTGGGCAGTTCGTTTTTGCGCGAACGCTACGCGCCCGCCGACCCGCCCCAGCGCGCAGAACTGGCCGGGCTACATTATTTCCTGAACACGTATCTGGCGCACCTCGCCATTCCGGCGCGCCCCCAGCAACTGATCTTTACCGGCGGCACGGTCAACGCCCTGCTGCGCCTGATTCAGCGCGCCCGTAATATCGAGATCAGCCATACCACCTTGACTCCCGACGACCTGGATGATGTCCTGCTGCTGCTCCAGGCCAGCCCAGCCGAGGCCATTGCCCAGCGTTATGACTTGCGGATCGAGCGCGTGCGCGTGCTGGGCATTGGCACGATGATCGTCCTGGCGACGATGCTGCGGCTGGGCGTCGTGCAGGCCGAGGTGACGCCGCACGGCATCCGCGAGGGCATCATCCTCACCTATGCCCGCTATGGCGAAAACTGGCTGACCGACGCGCGCTCGTCAGAGTTCCAGCGGCGCATGCGCAGCGGCTTGCGCAACGGCTCCCCGGCTGGCAGACTGCCCTTAGCCACGCGGGCGATCAGGGCGCTGGGTTTCTCCTCGCGCTATACGCCCCAACTGCCGGGAACCTCCGGCTCGTTCCGCGAGGTGGGCGCCGAAACGCTGCGCCAACGCTTCGAGCAGTTGATTACCTTCCGCGCCGCCGTGCTGGCCGACGAAGACCCCGAAGCCCTGCACGATATGCGCGTGACTGCCCGCCGTCTGCGCACTGCCCTGGACACGTTTGCCGCCTGCTATCCGCACGCGCCCTTCCAGGTGTTTGCCAAACAGATCAAAGGGGTGCTGCGCGCGCTGGGCGACGTGCGCGACACCGATGTCTTGCTGGAGCGGCTGACCGGCGAACTGGCCGAGGCGCCCGCCGATCAGCGCGCAGGCATCGCCTGGCTTGTTGAGCGCGTCAAGGTCTATCGCGCCGAGCAGTTCCAGCGCCTGCGCAGCCGACTGCGCGAAACCAACATTGCGGAGATGGAAAGCGCCTTTCTCGCGCTGCAAGGGCAGGCGCCCGCTGCTGTCTCAATCTCGTAGCAGGCACGACACGCACTCAGGGTGGCAGGAAACATGCAAATCATCTATCCTGTCAGCGCCTGCAAGCATGGTTCATTGTGAGGATGATTGAACTGATGGCAAAAACCAGGCTACCTGTGCATATCCGCCCCACCGGCACAGTGACAGAGAACGCTCGCCGCATTCTGCGCGCGCGCCTGGCGGAACTCTCTGTCTGGGCGCAGTATGCGCACGACCCAGACCGCCCCCGCGAGCAGCATCAACTGCGGATCGCTTCCAAGCGCCTGCGCTATACGCTGGAACTCTTCCGCGATTTTCTGCCCGAACAGGCGGGCGAGGCGATCAAAGAACTGAAGGGCTTGCAGGATGCCCTGGGTCTGATGCATGATTGCGATGTCCTGCTCGCCATTCTGCGCAGCGCGCTCTTTATGCCCAATGAGGACACCGCGCTCTTTGACGCCCTCCCCGAAGCGCGAGACTTACCCCTGGCGCTGCTGGAAGTGTTGGGCCAGCCAGCGCCAGAAAGCGCGCTTCCTCCAGAGGCTTCCAATCATCATCAGGGCAAGCTGGAGAAGGAGAAGAAGTCGGGCAAGGGCCGGAAAGACCATCCCAAAGCCGACAAACGCGCCAGGACGAGCAAACAAAAAAAATCTCAGCAGATCGCCGTGACCACGCGCTCCAAAGTGCGCCCAAACGCGGAGCAGCGGGCGGCGCTCGAAGCCTTCTTGCGCGCGAAGCAGGCCGAGCGCGATCAACTCTACGCGCAGTTTGTCAAACGCTGGGATAAAATGGAGGCGCGCAACTTCCGCGCAGCGATGCTCCATCTAGTGGAGGGAGCGGAGACAGCAGGCCATGTGCAGGTCCATCCAGATGCAGCCGGGCATACGCTCAAAAAGGCGGCCCAGCCCTGAGAGGTGAGATGTATGGCATTTGATGAGTACCCCATTCGCAATCTTAGCCCGAATCCGACGGCCAAAGAGACGATGCTGTGCGGCGGGCTGGAGGTAGAAGACTGGCCGCACGCACGTCAGGTCGCCCGGCTGGCGCTGATGCTGTTCAACGCTACGCAGCCGCTGCATCAGCTTGAGCAGCGCGCCGCCCTGCTCTTGGAGCGTGCCGCGCTGCTGCATAACGCGGGCATGCTTATCTCCCCAAAAGCGCATCACAAGCACTCATTCGAACTCATCAGCCAGACGCCCCTGCCCGATGTCTCCGAGGAGGAGCGCCACGAAATCGCCTGCATCGCGCGCTATCACCGCCGTGCCCTGCCCAGCAAGGCCCATCCAGAATACGCGCAGTTGGATAAACCGGCGCGCAAGTGCGTGCGCCAACTGGCCGCGCTCGTGCGCATGGCCGATGGGCTGGATTACGGGCACGATGGTCGCGTGGAGTTCGTCAACGCCGAGATCGAAGAGGGCGCGGTGCGCTTCTTTGTCATCGCGCAGCATGGCCTGCACGCCGACGCCGAACTCGACCGCGCCCGCCAGAAGGCCGATCTCTTTGAGTACACTTTTAAGTATCGCGCCCGTTTTCTGGAGCGCCGCGTCGAATAAGTCATCCGGCAGGCAAGAGGGGTTCCATGCGCGCCTGAATATCGGCCAGAATCTTGGGGATGGGGCGCCGGGCGTCGATGATCTGAAAGCTGTAGTCGGTCGCCATGCGCTTAAACTCGTCCAGAATCAGGCGCTGGTAGATGATGAAGCTCTCGTAGAGGTCCGGCCCCAGGCGCATATCCATCCCCGATTCCCAATAATCGAAGCGCCCACGCCGCAGAATGCGCGGAATCAACGCGTCCAGATCAATATCGAGATAAAAGATCGCGTCCGGCTTGAGCGCCAGCCCATAGACCTGCTTCACCCAGTCGCGGTCGGCCCCGCGCACAATCGCCCGCGCCATCAGCGAATAGATATAGCGGTCAGTCAGCACGATAAATCCGGCGCGCAGGGCCGGCAAAATCTGATTCTCAAAGCGATCCACAAAATCAGTGGCGTAAAACAGGTCCATCGTCAGCGGACCCAGGGTGTGGCCGAGCTTGGCCTCGTCGATGCCGCGCCCGGCAAGCTGCGAGCGACGCTGGCCCGTATCGATGACCGCGTAGCCGCTGCTCTCCAGCCAGGTGCGCAGGTGCTGAATCTGCGTGGAGCGACCCACGCCATCAGTCCCCTCGATGGCAAAGATTCTGCCAGGCAGTAAGCCCTCCTCGGAGCGCACCCGCACGGTATCGATACCATAAAACGCGATCTGGGTCATATCGCAGTCTCCGTCTTGCGCTTGCGCCCGTTGTTCACGCCGTTGACGCCCGCGCCAACCAGCCAGCGACCAGCAATGTGATTCTGTCGGCTACGATGCAGCCCACGCAGGAAGGGCCGCACAATCTCGCGCATCTGAAGCTGCTGCTCGGTAATGGGTTGCAGGGCATCCATCACCGTCAGGCCAAACTCATCAATCATCTTCTCGTATTCAGTGACGATACGCTTCTGGAAGAGCTTAAAACTTTTCTGGGGGTCGGTGGAAAGGTTCAGGTCCATTCCGGCTTCGTAATACTTCAGTTCAGAGCGGCTGCCCATAATGCGCTTGAGCGATTCATCCAGCGGGACGCGAAAATAAAAGGCAACCGTCGGCTTGACGGCAAACTGGTAGAGTTCGCGCACCCACTGCGGATGCACGCCGCGCGCCACATCGCGGGCGAAGGCGGTATAGATATAGCGATCAGCCAGCACAATCGCCCCGGCTTTGAGCGGAGGAATAATATCGTGTTCGGTCCGGTCGGCAAAATCAGTAGTGTGCAGCAGGCTGAACGTCGTTGGCGTCAGCAGTTGCCTCTTCTTGCCGCGTTGGGTTGTGCGCTTGACCAGTGGTGAGGAGTTCCACTCGCTAAAGAAGACTGGATAGCCCTCGCTCACCAGCCACTGGCGCAGCAAGGCAATCTGCGTACTCTTGCCAGACCCATCAACCCCCTCCACAATAAAGAGCCGCCCTGGGAAACGATGTTGACCATAGCGTTCCAAAATAACCTCCTCTCGGGAGAGAGGGCAACATGGCTGAAAGATGGCATCTGCAAAGTGTTGCCAAAATTATAAACCATTTTGGGGAAGAAAAGGAACTAGGCAATCCGTTCTAGATTATAGATTGGCAGAACGACCTTTAGCCCCCGTTCGAGGCGCACGTAGACCGCGCGGGCATGGATGCCCGAAGGCAGGCGCTGGGGCCGCTGAAACGTCTGGAGAACCTGGCCGATCTCCCCGGCATATTCACCGCTGCTCACCCGCACCAGCGCGTCAGTGATGATGCGTGGGTCGGCTTTGACCGCAGGTGGATGCGCGCCCGTTGGCAAAGAGATCAAGAGTTCGGGACGCTGGTTGCGGCGCGGATTGGTGGCCCCATTCAACAGGGCAAAATCCCCGCCATGCTGGCGCAGCAGCGCCAGCGTCGGACTCTCCATTGGTCGCGTGCCCAGACCCTCAGTAAAGAGCAGCGTGGGGATAGGATGGGGCTGTTCAAGAACGGCCAGACCATCCAGCAGCGCCGTCAGGTCCACACCCAGCGCCTGCTCCAGTTCGGCGACGGCCATGCTGCTTGCCACCAACCCGACCACCTCCGACCTCGTCGCGTGATCCAGCAGGTCGCGGGTCAGGCTCCCCGGCACGACCAGGATCACCCCACGCGTGAGCGGGATCATCTCCGCAGGCACCTTGAGCGCCTCTTTGGAGAGAATATTCAACTGACCAACCACCTGATCTCCAACCCCGACCAGCCCCTGGACCACCGCGACCAGCCCTTCGATGATGACCCCCCCCGCGCTGGCCTCCACCACCTGCCCGCGCAGCCCGGCGCGCAGGGTCTGCGCGCCAAAGCGGGGCGGGGCAAACGGCACGCTGCCTGCGGCCCCCAGCGAATTGACGCGGGCAATCGTCTGATCGGGCTGCACATCCTGGCCGGGTTCCACCAGCGCCAGCCCTGGTCGGACCATCCGCCGCTCGCGGCGCACTGTGATGCCGGGCAAAACCGGCCAGCCAAGGGGATAATTCATCGTATCTATCCTCCGCCTGTCTGCCGCTCAGGCGCCAATGGCCTGTCGCCACTGCGTCAGCTTGGCCCGGCGATAGGCCGGATCGGTGGGCAGATTCAGAGGCCGACCACGCGCATCGATAATCAGCCCGACAATGCCGCCCTCGATTGCCTCACCTGCGCGAGCCTGCTCGCCCGGCCCCAGGCCGACATCGATGCTGCGCGCCGGAAAGAGCGTCAGCAGCGCCTGCTCAGTCGCCAGAAGAGGCACCACCTCGATGGAACCATAGGCCACTTCCAGCGTCTTTTTGCGCCCATCCGTATAATCAAGCTGCAATTTCAAGGCCGGTTCGCCATCTTCGGCCTTGCCAAACGGCGAGACCACTGTCCCCAGGCGCTGCAAGACGGCATCGTTTTCAGTCGCCTGCACGGCGGCTATCGGGTCCACCGTTGCCACTACGCCAAGCTGCGGCGCCAGCGCCACCGTATCCAACACCAGCGACGACACGCTGCGCGGCTGGATCGTATCCAGCAGCATCAGCGCGGCCTGCCCATAGCGCGGCACATGCGCCAGCACGCCACCCGCGCCCAGAATCAGGTCCAGGTGCGGCAGCGTTTCCAGTTCCGCGCCGGGCTGCTGGAGCGCCAGGAAGATCGCCTCGCGCGTCAGCGCGTGTTCGATCTCTAACTCGCGCGCCGTATAGGGCAGCAGGCGCGGCTGAATCATCTTTTCCAGCACATACTGGCGCAGTTCGCCCTGGCTGATCTCAAAGGGCAGCCAGCGCGCAATCCGCTCATAGCCTGCCGAGCGCAGCACCACCCCCAGGCCCGAAGCGACGCCCGCGTTGGCATGCACCGAGGGCAAGAACTCGCCATGTTCGCCCGCCACCATGACCGAAGTCGCGCTGCCGCCCACATCCACGCCCACGACATTCATGCCATAGTGCTGCGCCAGGAAACGAATCAGGCTGCTGAACGACGTGGCCGTCGCCATCGGCGCCGCCGACATCCAGCCATTCAGCCGATGATAGCCAGGGACCGCATTGAGTACCTGGCGCTCGTGCAGAGAACTGACCGCCACGCTCAGCGGGCGCAGGTCGTGGGGCGCAAACGGCTCGGTCTGGCGCACATCGGCCTGTGGACCCAGTTCCTGGCGCAGCCGCTCGGCCTCCTGGGCGCTGCCCGCGTAGATCACCGGCATCCGCTCGATGGGATGCAGCGCCGGAATCTTGGCCGTTGCGTGGCTAAACGACACGCCAGGGATATGACTGTGCTCCAGGTGATTGTTCAGCAGTTCGTTCTGCGCCAGCGCCAGCGAGCGGATCATTGGCCCCGCGCCCCCCCCGGCGCGCGCCGCGCCAGCTTCTGTCACCAGCAGCGCGCGCGGATTCAACCGGCGCAGTTGCTCGATCTGCAAGAGCCATTGCAGGTCCGGCCCGCCATTGGAGCCAGCGGTCGCCAGTTCAGGAGGGGGCAGCGGCGCCAACTGCACATCAGCATAGACACCCGCCACCGCGCGCTGCGCCGTCTCGGCCAGCGCCTGCACGTCTTTACCCGGCGCGCCAGTGCCATTCGTCGGCATGGGCGCAATCATCGCTACCGTAAGCGGACCACCCGCGCTGAGCGCGACCACAAAGGCATCAACGCCATCGCCATCGCTCTGCTCCGGCGTGATGACCTGGCCCCGGCTGGCAATCTTACGCCCGGTGATGCGCTCCAGTTCATAGATGGCCTGAAGCACGCCCACCGAAATATCGCGGTACGGCGGATAGGCAGTGGTCGGCGCCTCCGCGCGCGCCAGCAAGCGATATTGTCCCTCCACAACGCCCAGCAAAGCCACCTTGGTAAAGACCGAGCCACAATCAGCCGCCAGAATGGAGCGCGAAACGGCTCCCGGCACGCCGATGGCCGCGCTTATCCCAGCTTGCCCGTCAGGCGCGGCTTGTTTTTTTCTGACCTGTTCCGATGATTGGATATTCATGCTTGCTTGCCAAATCCCAGCATCCGTTTGATCTTCGCAAAAACACCGCTTGGTGGCCCGGCCTCCTCATCGCCCATAAAGCCCTCGTCATACCCTGGTCCCCCCTCCCAGCCAGCATCTTCCTGCTGATACACAGCTTCCGGCGACGGACCACGCCGCTGGGGGCCAGCAGCGTAACCAGCGCGCCCGCGCCCGCCATAGCCCTCCGGCTCGGCCATCGCCCAACCAGACTGGCGACGGTTCGGTGGCCCATCCATCTCCTCAGACGCATCCGGCTGCGGGGTAGGGCGCCCGCGCTGCGCGCTCGGCAGTGGCCCTGATGCGCGAGCGCCAGGCTGCCCGCGATTCATCCCTGGCTCAGCAGGCGCCCCCCACTCTGCGTCGCCGCCCTGCCATTCGCCCGAACCACCTGGCGCGCCCGGCTCCGCGCCCCACTGCTCGTCCTCGTACCTGCCACGCGCCTGCTGGCCTGACGGACGCGCCATCGGCGGCTGGGCCGGACCACGCGGCGACTGCTGCTGGCGAGGCGGGCGCGCTGATGAACCGGGCGCCGCCATCGGCTGCCCCCACCCGCCTGCCTCGCTCCCTTCCCATTCCGCAGGCTGGCGCTGCCCGCGCAGTGGCCCAGAAGTTCCTCCACGCTCAGAGAGCGGCCCAGAAGCCCCGCGTTCAAGCGGCCCAGACCCGTTTCTGCGCTCAGAGAGCGACCCAGAAGCCCCGCCACGCTCAGCAGGAGGTGTCTCGTATGAACGCCCCGCGCGACCACCCTGGGGTTGATTCCATTGATCTTCACCCGCCGCCGGGCCAAGCACCGATGAGAAGACGCTGGCCGCAGACTCGCTGGGCGCGCGATCCGGCTCGGTGGGCAGGCGCGGGCGACGCGGCACGCGCGCGTGCGGACTAGAAAGCGTCCCGCTCTCTGGCTTCTGCGCCCCTGGACGCTGGGTGCCCTCAGGACTGCGCATCCAGTCAGGAAGCTGGTTTTCGTCGACCAGCGACGCTGCCGAAAGGCCACTCTGCGCCTGGGGGTCACGCTCCCAGCCCGCGCCAGGCCCGCTTTTCTTCTCTGCTGGCTGCCCAACGATCCCCTCGCCCGTCTGCGCAGGCCGCAGCCAATCAGGCAGCGAGTTGGGATCAACCAGGCTGGCCGCAGAGAACCCGCTGATCTGGCCTGAAATCTCGCCGGGCGCGGGCTCATCCGGCATGACGAGCCGACCAGCGGAAGCGCCAGCGGCGGCCATGCCCCTGCCGCTGGCTGCATCGCCTTTCAGCCAGGCGGGCAAATCCTGCGTATCGACCAACTCCGCCGCCGAGAAGCGACCCTCGCTGTCGCGTGCCGGGCTGCTCTGGCC
>JBJKSJ010000369.1:0-7783 GCA_046704085.1 Ktedonobacterales bacterium
AGTAGATTCCTGGCATGCTGATAGAGAAGAAGGGTCACCGGCTGGAAGCCCTTCACAGCGGCAGGTGTCGAACGTCGCCCAGAGACGGTGCGGAAGAAAGCTGCCTTAGTGCGCAGCGAATAGATCACGCACGGGTTAGCCCGTTATTGCGAGGCCCTGATATACTCGGCAGAAATGCCTGGCCTGAGTGCGTGTACGCTGCTGAGCCGTCGGGGTAACGAGCGCGCCGGAGCGGCAACGCCCGGCGAATTGAGGTGGTACCGCGAAATGATCGACCCTTTCGTCCTCATGGAGGATGAAAAGGGTTTTTTTATTGGTCACGTGTTGCCAACGGGTCGAGCAAAACGTGACAAACGCGCGCCGGAACCATCTCTCTGAGTGGAGAGATGCGGCGTGCAGAAAAAAGGAGCGAGAGACCTATGAGCCTGTCCCAACATTACGACCCGCGCACGGCTGAACCAGCCCTGCGAGATCGCTGGCTGCGCGAGAGAACCTATCACTTCCAGCGCGAAGATCAGCGCCCTACCTACGCCATTGACACGCCACCCCTCACCGCATCGGGCAACCTGCACCTCGGCCACACCTACTCGTACAGCCATGCCGACTTCATGGCGCGCTTCTGGCGCATGAACGGCCACAACGTGTTTTATCCGATGGGCTACGACGACAATGGCCGCGCCACCGAGCGCCTGGTGGAAAAGCGCCTTGGCATTACCGCGCCGCAGATTGGGCGCGCGGCTTTTATTGAGAAGTGTCTAGAGATTAGCGAGGAGGTCGAGAAGAGCTATCAGGCCATCTGGCAGCGCCTGGGGCTTTCGGTTGACTGGCGCTACAGCTATCGCACCATCGACGAGCAATCGCGCAAGACTGCGCAGTGGTCGTTCCTTGACCTCTACAAGAAGGGCCTTGCCTATCGCCGCGAGGCGCCAACCATCTGGTGCCCGGAGTGCCGTACGGCCATTGCCCAGGCAGAGTTGAACGACCTGGAACGCGAGAGTGAGTTCGTGACCCTGGCCTTTACCCTGGAAAATGGCATAACCCTACCTATTGCCACCACACGCCCCGAACTCCTGCCTGCCTGCGTGGCTGTGTTTGTACATCCAACGGATACGCGCTATGCCGGGCTGATTGGCTCGCGGGTGGGGGTACCACTGCTGGGCTTCGAGGTGCCGCTGCTGGCTGATCCGAAGGCTGACCCCGCCAAGGGGACAGGCGCGGTGATGTGTTGCACTTTCGGCGACGTGACCGACGTGGAATGGTGGTACCTACACAAGCTGCCGCTCAAGACGATCATAGGACGCGATGGGCGCATGACCGAAGCCGCAGACGAGTTCGCTGGATTGAACATACAGGAGGCGCGCCAGCGAATGATAGAATCGCTGGAGAAGGGTGGGTTCGTGCTGCAACGCGAGCCGATAATGCAGTCGGTACGCGTGGATGAGCGCTGTGATACGCCGGTGGAGTACCTTGTGACAGGTCAGTGGTTCATTCGCGCGCTCGATTTTAAGCAGCAGTGGCTGGAGGCAGGTGAGCGCATCGAATGGCAGCCCGCGCACATGCACACGCGGTATCGAGAGTGGGTGGAGAACCTCGGCTGGGACTGGTGCATCTCGCGCCAGCGCTACTCTGGCGTGCCCTTCCCGCTCTGGTACTGTCGCCAGTGCGGCGAGGTGCGGCTGGCCGATGAAGAGGGGCTGCCAGTGGACCCCAGAACACAGCCCCCCCAACGCGCCTGCCAGTGTGGCAGCACCGACTTCGCGCCAGAGGAGGATGTGATGGACACCTGGGCCACCTCCTCGATGACACCGCAGATTGCTGGCAGCTTGCTTGCCGAACCGGACCTGTACGCGCAGGTGTCGCCGTTCTCGCTGCGTCCCCAGGCACACGAGATTATCCGTACCTGGGCTTTCTATACCATCGTGAAGTCCCTTCATCACTTTGGCACGCTGCCCTGGAAGACGGTAGCAATCTCTGGCTGGGGGCTGACTGGAGCAGGCGGCGAGAAGATCAGCAAGAGCCGAGGGGGAGGCCCGATGGCGCCGCTAGAGATGATCGAACGCTACTCTGCTGATGCTGTGCGCTACTGGGCCGCGTCCACCGGCTTTGGTAAAGACACAATCATCAGCGAAGAAAAGATCAAGAATGGTGGCAAGCTCATCACCAAACTCTGGAATGTGGCCCGCTTCAGCGAACGCTTTCTGGAGGGCTATCAACCGACGCTGGAGGGGATCGAACTGACGCCCACCGACCGCTGGCTGCTGGCGCGCCTGGCAAGTCTGATTCTGCGCGTGACTGCACTCTTCCGCGCCTACGAATACGCCGCAGCTAAAAGCGAGATGGAAGGCTTCTTCTGGAGTGACCTGGCCGATAACTACCTGGAGATGTGCAAGGCGCGCCTCTACGGCGAGCCTGGCCCATTGCGCGATGGTGCGCGCTATACGCTTTACGCTGCCCTGCTAAGCATCATCAAGCTCTTCGCGCCCCTCCTGCCCCATGTGACCGAAGAGATTTATGGCGGACTCTTCGCGGAGTCCGAAGGACAGCCTTCGCTCCATCTCACCCGCTGGCCCGAAGCAGACCCGTCCTGGGTCAGCGAACAGGCCGAAGCGGTAGGCGACATGTTGATCGAAGTAGCAACAGCAGTGCGCCGCTACAAGAGCGAGGCCGGTATCTCCCTGGGCGCTCAATTAAGCAAGCTGCTACTCTCCACGCCAGACGCGGCGGTGGCCGAGCAGCTTGCTTCCGCAAGCCTGGATATTCTGAGCGTGACACGTGCGAAGGAACTGAACATCGTCGAGAAGAACGAGATGAATGGAGCAAGCGAGATCTGGCGTCAGGAGGGGGTGATTACTATCGGTCTGGAGAGATAGGCAGATCATCTCTTTGGTTGCTAGATGATACGATACCCTCCAGAGAGAAGCCGGTCAATAGCCTGTTCAACAAGGTTCTCCCCGGCACGGAGGCCGGGGCTACACGCGGAACGCGGCTCTTGAAGCGAATGTGATATGAAGTGTAGGAAAAACGAAGAGAGAGGTACGCCTATGGCTAGCACTCTGGACGCTTTACGGGCCGCGTTAGGTGAGCAGAAGGTGAGCGTCAGTCCGTCTGTGCTGGAGGCACATGGACGCGATGAGAACTTCCCAGAGGTGCGCCCACCGCTCGCGGTTGCCTATGCCGAGAGCGTCGCGGACGTGCAGGCGGCGCTGGCATGGTGCCGGGCAGAGCAGGCGTCCCTGATTCCCTTTGGCGCGGGCACCAGCCTGGAAGGGTCGCTCGTGCCGGTTGCCAGGGACGCTCCGGTCCTCAGCCTGGACCTGTCGCGGATGAATCAGGTGGTGAGCATCCAGCCGGAAAACTTCCTGGCGGTGGTGCAGCCGGGCATCACGCGCACGGCGCTCAACTCCGCGCTGCGCTACACGGGTCTCTTCTTTCCAGTGGACCCCGGCGCGGATGCCTCGCTGGGCGGCATGGCGGCGACCAACGCCAGCGGCACCACGACTGTGCGCTACGGCGGCATGCGCCACAACACGCTCGCCCTGGAGGTTGTGCTTGCCAACGGGGAGGTGCTGCGCCTGGGTCGGCCTGTCTACAAGACCAGCAGCGGCTATGACCTCAAAGACCTCTTTATCGGCTCAGCGGGCACGCTGGGGGTGATCACCGAAGTCACGGTGCGCTTGCACCCGATTCCCGACCACGTTCACACGCTGCGCGTCTTTTTCCCTTCCGTCGTGGAGGCAGCGCGGGCCGCCTATGCCATCATGGCGAGCGCGCTGCCAGTGGCGCGCCTGGAATTGGTGGATGAACTGGGCATGCGCAGCATCAACCGCTATTTGCAGCGGGGCTATGCGGAGCATCCAGCCCTCTTTCTAGAGTTTCACTCTTCCACCCAGGCAGCGATGGAGGAAGAGGTTCATCTGGCCGAGGAACTGGTCCGCGAAGCGGGGGCAACGGACCTTACGGTGGCGCGCACACGCGATGAGCAAGCGGCTCAGTGGGAGGCGCGGCATCAGATCTATTGGGCGCTTGTGAACACGCATCCCAACCAGCGGTACACGATTACCGATACCGCCGTGCCGCTGGCGCGCGTACCCGATCTCATCGCTCATACCCAGCAGCTTCTGAGCCAGATGAGCCTGGAGGGCAGCATCGTGGGGCACGTGGGCGATGGCAACTTCCACACGCTGGTGGCAACCACCGCAGAAGAGTTCGAGCGCGCGCACTTGTTCTCCGAGCAACTGGTTCGGCGCGCGCTGGCGCTGGGCGGCACCGCTTCTGGCGAACATGGCATTGGCCTGGTCAAGCGCGCCTTCATGGCCGAAGAACACGGCGTCGCCGTTGAGTGGATGCGGCGGCTCAAGGCGCTCTTCGACCCGGATGGCCTGCTCAATCCTGGCAAGATCATCTGACCGACTCATCCCTATTCTGGCCGCCAGATTTGTACGGTGTTGTCTCCCCCTCCAGAGGCGATGCGAGAGCCATCTGGCGACCAGGCCACTGTAAACACCAGGGCATGATGCCCAGCATACCTCAAAAGCTGGCGACCACTGTGCGCATTCCAGACCTGCGCCGTTTGATCCCCGGCAGAGACGATGCGCTCTCCGTCGGGCGACCAGGAAAGCGACCACACGACATCAGCATGTCCATAATAGACCACTTGCTGCTGCCCGGTGAGCGGGTTCCAGACCTGTACCGTTCGATCAAAAGCTCCAGAGGCGATGCGCTGACCATCGGGCGACCACGCGACCGAGTGGACTTCGTTGGAATGGCCTGCATAGATCAGCAAGGTCTTCGCTGTTGCTGCATCCCAGAGCTGCACCGTCGTATCTTCGCTGCCAGAGGCAATCTGCTTGCCCCCCGGCGCCCATGCCACCGTGTCGATCCCGCTGGTATGGCCGACATAGATGGCAAGCACCTGGCCTGTCGCAGCTTCCCAGACCACCACCTGCTGCCCTGCTCCGCCAGACGCGATACGCGCGGTCTGTCGCACACCCTGCTGGATTACATCAGGCGACCAGGCTACCGCGCCGAGCCAACCGAAGGAGTCTCGATAGAGCGCCAGCCTCTTGCCGCTCGCGGTGTCCCAGACCTGAACGGTCTGATCGTCGCTGACTGAAGCGATCTGCTTGCCATCAGGTGACCAGGAGATAGCGTCCACTGCGGCTGTATGGCCGCGATAGGTGACGAGCGTCTTGCCGCTGGCAGCCTCCCAAACCTGGATACTCGTCCCGGCGGCTGAGGCCAGGCGTTGGTTATCAAACGACCACGCGACGTTGGTGACAATGGACGCATGGCCCCGATAGACCAGCAGCGGAGAAGGGACCGGGGACGATGGCACAGTCTGCCTGCCAGGCGCGCTGGGCGTCGGCCAGTGGAGGCGACCTATAAGCGCCAGCCAGGCGCTCCCTCCTCCAGCAGCCAGTCCGGCCAGCCCGATACCTGCCAGGAGCTTACGCCGCGAAATGCCTCGCCTGGGAGATGCGATCTCGCTGGCCTGATCGGTCGCCCCCAGGGTGGTGGTTTCAGTCGACTTTCCACAGACATCACAGATAGGCGCTGATTCTGGCAGCGGCTGACCGCATGTGGGGCAGATGCCATCAGGCATGAGGCTTCCCCTCTCTTACGCCTCGTATCAGTATCCTGCGGTTGGTATCCAGCGGCACGCTCAAAGGAATCTTCAGAAACGAGCCTCTGTCGTTCCCCGCTCTCAGTTTACCACCTATCATAGTCCCATAGCTCCCAGGAGCAGGGGTTTTCATTGCCCTGAAAGAAAACCCCTTGACAGAATGACTCAGCTATGGTATAGTGAGTGCAATCGGTTGCGTAAGTACCGTAACCAGGGGAAGCGCCGATCCATTCCCTGCATACCTCATTTTTGCAGGAGTGACGCTCATGGCAAACAAGGCATCAGATTCAGCAGATGGAAAGCAACTGGTTGCACGACCAACTCTGGCATATATTGCGCGCGCCGCTGGCGTGAATAAATCGACCGCTTCGCGCGCGCTGCGTGGCGATCCGGCCATCGGCAACGAAACCAGCCAGCGCATTCAACGCCTCGCCGCGCAGTTGAACTATGTGCCCAACGCCAGCGCCAGGCGGCTCAATCGCGCGCAAACCGATACGATTGCCATTGTTTCACGCGCCCTCAATCTGAGCGCCACCGGAACAGACCCCTTTCTCGTCGAACTGCTGGCCGGTGTGACTGACGAAGCCGCGAATCGACACTTCGATGTCCTGCTGGCGCGCGCGGAAGAGGGCGAGTTTGAACTCAACGTCTACAAGCGAATTCTCGGTGGGCACCACGCCGATGGGTTTATTCTAACTGATCTGCGCGCCAGTGACCCACGCCTGGATTATCTCTGCGCCCGGCGCTATCCGCATGTCCTCTTCGGGCGGCCTGCCGAGGAGCAGCGCGACGCGCGACGCTATCCCTACCCCTGGGTGGAGGTCGATAACCGCACAGGCGCTCATATCGGCACGGAACATCTGATTAGCCTGGGGCACCGACGCATCGCCTTTATCGGCGGCGGCGATACCTACTTCTGGGAGCGCGACCGGCGCGCTGGCTACCGCGACGCCCTGGAAAAAGCCAGCATCCCATATGACTCAGGGCTTTGTCTGCCCAGTGGGTTGTCTCAAGAAGACGGCTACGCGCTCACCCAGCGCCTGCTCAGCCAGGAGATGCCCCCAACGGCCATCTTTGCCATCAGTGATGTCCTGGCGGTCGGCGCGATGCGCGCTGCCAGCGATGCAGGCCAGACGATTGGGCGGAGCTTTTCGGTGATGGGTTTCGATGGCGTCGGCCTGGGCGCTTATCTGACACCGCCTTTAACCACCTTACGTCAGCCGATCAATTACGTGGGGCATGTATTGGTGCAGTTGCTCGTAGACCTGCTTGCGGAGGAGCCGCTGGCGGAAAAGCATCTCTTACTGCAACCCGAACTGATGGTGCGAGCTTCAACGCAAGGCTAGAACGTTGGCCAGAAAGGTAGCTGGCGGCTGAAGGCTGCGGCGGCGGGCGCTTGCGGGAACCAGGTTCCCGCGCTCTCGCTGCGCTCGCGCGCCCACGCCACCAAGCCCGCCTGCGCGGGCTAAGACGAAAACACGACGGTTTGACTGATGCTCTAGCCAAGACGACCAGCGATCCTCATACAGCTTTCTGCCGTCTGGTAGGCCAGCAAGGCCAGGCGGCAAGGATTCGGCTTCTGCCGAGCGTATCTTGAGTAACGTAGGTGACGCTATGGCCTGTACCTCCCTGTGCGGAGACGCCGCTCAGCCATACATTCAGGCGCCCGCCGATGCCTGGCGCTGGTACGCCCTCTGTGGCGCGCGCCTCTACAGCGTGGCGACGCTTGCCGGGGGCTTCCCGGATCGCGGCGCGCACCAGCCGCATGAGATGGGCGGCGTCTGGGCGCCTGCGGTGAAGCTGCTGGATGGCTACTGGCTGCGGCTGCGCGCGCGCTGGCAGGAAGTCCACTGGCTCACGACACCAGATGCCTGGCAGATGGCTCCTGATGGCGTGACTCTCACCTACACCTTGCCAGCGTTGGGCGTTGCGGTGGAACGGCGCGAGTGGATTGTGCCCGATGAGCCTGTCCTGGTTGTCGATCTGATAATCAGCCGTCATCCAGCCGCTGCCTGGAGGCATTCCCTGACACTGACTTGTGACCTGACTGCGCGCAGCGACCTGCACGGGGCCTGGCTGGCCGAAGAGCGCCTGGGCTGGACAGATGGCGCTGACCTTGCCAGCTATGATGAAATATCCGGTGCTGTTCTCCTGCATGAC
>JBJKSJ010000370.1:0-7631 GCA_046704085.1 Ktedonobacterales bacterium
CGCGCGGCGGAAGAGCAGCTTCGGCGCATCGAGGCGAATCCCATCCCCAAACCGCCGAAGCCGCTGCGCTTCTATCCACGCTTCGACGCGCAGCCGCTGCGCTCGGACAGCGTGATCACGGTGGAGCATCTGAGCAGATGCCACGCAGGCTGGGTCATCTTACGTGATCTGAGCTTCTCGGTTCCCTCAGATGCGCGGATGATGCTTATCGGCCCCAACGGCGTGGGCAAGACGACGCTGCTGCGGATGCTGCTGGGATTGGAGGCGCCTGACGCCGGGCGGGTACGCGTGACAGGCAGCGCGCGGCTGGGCTATCTGCCGCAGGAGCCGCTGCTTGACCCCGGCCAGACGGTGCTGGAGGCGTATCGGCAGGTGGTCGTGGGCTATGACGAGCAACTGATCGCTGGGCTGCTGGAGCGGGGATTGTTCAAGCTGGAGGATATGCCCAAAACGGTGGGGCAACTGAGCCTGGGGCAGCGGCGCAAGCTGGAGATCGCCCGGCTGATGGCCGCGCAGCCCAACGTGCTGCTGCTGGACGAGCCGACGAACTATATCAGCCTGGATGTGCTGGAAGCGTTCGAGGCAGCAGTGCTGGCCTTCCCTGGGCCGGTGATTGCGGTTTCGCATGATCGCTGGTTTATCCAACGCTTTGGTGGTGAACGTTGGGTGCTGGCCGATGGAAGGTTGATTCAATGGGGCGGCGCTACGTAGGGGGTTGGTTGCTGAAGGCGGAGGTTTGCGCGGCCAGGCGAGACGCCGAGGGTACACACGGGCCGCGCTTAATGATCAGTTTTCCTAACTTGCTCTGGCGGGACCAGCGGGAGGGTGAACCAGAAGGTGGCGCCAGCGCTGGGGATGCTCTCCAGGCCGACCTGGCCCTGATGACGGTCGATGATAGTCTTGCTGATGTGCAAGCCCAGGCCCAGGCCCACGCCAGAGCCGCTGAGGACTTGAATGCTAGGGACACGATGGAAGAGTTCCCAGACGTGCGGCTGTTCGTCAGGGGGAATGCCTGGCCCCTGGTCCTGCACAGAGACTCTGGCCTGGGCGCCTTCAATTTGTGCCCGCACCAGCACTGGTCGATCAGGATACGAGTATTTGAGGGCATTGGACAGGTAGTTGGTGAGTACCTGGCCGATGCGGTCCACATCGGCGACCACCGGGATTGGTCCATTGGCTTGAAGGTCCAGGTTGATACGGCGATCTGGATGGGCGAGCGACTCGCCTTCGACGGTCTCGCGGACCACATTGCCCAGGTCAGTGGGTTCCAGGCGCATCTCCAGCTTCCCGGCGCGAATGCGCGAGAGGTCAATCAGGTCTTCCAGGAGGCGTGTCAGCCGGTTGATTTGCCGCTCGGTGCGTCGGAGGACAGGCGCCTGCTCACGGAGCCTTGTCGCCTGATCGTCAATACTGCCATTGATGGCCTGCGTGGCGCGGCGCAGCAGCAATTGCAGGTTGCTCTTGATCGAGGTGACGGGAGTGCGCAGTTCGTGGCTGGCAATGCTGAGAAACTCGTCCATGCGCCGGTTGGTCTCTTCCAGGGCTAGCGCGTGCGCCTGCGCCTCCGCGCGTTCCCGCGCCAGGCGGTCCCGCTGGAGGACCAGCGCGCAGAGCTGCGCGGCAGCCTTCACCAGATCCTGCTCGGCTTGTGTGAAGGTTGTGCGATTGCGCATCTCCACTGCTATGAGGCAGACCTGCCGAGGGTTGACCCAGACCGCTACGGCGAGCAACTGCTGTAGCTCAAAATAGTATTGGCCGGAAATCGGGGACTGATCGGTCAGGTTCAGGGTCAGCACCTCGCCAGCGTACAATTGCTCGGCCATTGCAGGGGGAACAAAATCAGTCAACTTCCCCGCGTTGAGGGCGCTCCACCAGCGCGCCTCCAACTCTGGCGAAATACCCAGGACCATGAGCGGCTGGATCGCGCCAGTTTCAGGTGTGACCAGGGCCGCAGCAGTAAACTGGCCGTCCATCACTCGCTGGACCAGCCGGGCGATGCTAAGCAAGACACCGGCATCCGCTCCGGTTGCCTGGTTGTCAGCACTCATCCCCTGCACCAGCGCCTGGGCCATTGCCAGCAAGGCAGACAGGCTTTCTGCGGTGCGGCGCTCCAACCAATAACGCTCGGTGACATCGCGGCTAACTGATATAGCCCCGGTAATCGCGCCCGCCTGATCGCGCAGCGGACTGCCGCTATAATTGGCGATGATCATGCGCCCATCGGACGCCCTGAACTGCAACTCGATGGCCTGCTCTGCCGGGATGGTCTCGCCCGCCAGCACCCGCCGGATGGGCAATTGCTCGCGTGGGACGGGGCGGCCTGCGAGATCTAACACGTCCCAGGAGGCGCTGAGTTGATCGTTGGGACGAGTCGAATACTCGGATGAGGTCTCAAATCCCAGCAGCCGACTGGCAGCGGCATTCATCCGCACGATCTGCCCGGAGCGATTATGAATAATGAGGCTTTCGGTGATCGCCTCAAAGGCGGTATCCAGCAGCGCGGCCTGCTCGGCCAGTGCGCGTTCCAGGGAGCGCCGCGCGGTCACATCGCGGAAGGCGACCACGCCGCCGATAATGTTGCCCTGTTCATTACGGATGGGCGCACCGCTAAAGTTCCACGCTCGTTCGCGCCCATCGAAGGTACGCACCTGCACGTCCATCCCAGACTGGCCTGCCAGCGACTCGCCGCGCACAATGCGCGCCGCCGGAGCGCGCTCTGGCGGAAGCGCCTGGCCCTGGTCGTCGCGCATGCTGAGCAAGCGGGACCGTGTTTCCGGCGAACTGGAGAAATAGGTCTGCGCCTGTTCCTGGCTCCCCAGGCCAAGGTGTTGATAGCCGGCCCGGTTCATCTGGCGGATCTGGCCTTCTGCGTTCACGATGTCGATCCCATCGGTCATGGACTCGAAGAATGCCTCCAGTTCGGCAGCGTGCGCCTCGGCCTCCTTGCGCAGCCGGGCCATCTCCAGGCGGCCCTCGACCCGCGCAAGCAATTCGCGCGCCGAGAAGGGCTTGACCAGATAATCATCGGCGCCTGCCGTCAGACCTTCGATAGTGGCCTCTTCACCAGCCCTGGCCGAGAGGAGGATGACGGGGATCGTGCGCGTGCGCGGGTCGGCGCGCAGTTCGCGCAGCAGGCCAAAGCCGTCCAGTTCCGGCATCATCACATCCGAGAGGACCAGATCGGGCGGGCGACCCTGCGCGGCGCGCAGCGCCGCCGCGCCGTTGCTGACGGCTTCCACCTCATAACGCTGGCGCAGCAGGCGCGTGAGGTAATCGCGCAGATCGGCGTTGTCGTCGGCCAGCAGAATCCGGGCGGAGCGTTCTTGCGGCAGCTTGAGGAGAAAGGGCGGGTCCGTTGGCGATTCCTGTGCCAGCCAGTCCTGGTAGGAAGCGCCAACCTGGGTAGACTCTGGCAGCCAGCGGCGGGCTTCCTCAACGAAGGGCGCGGCGCCGAGTGCGGTAGAGCCTCTTGTCCGGCTGGCCTGAATGCGGTCGGCAGGCAGATGGGCTTTGCCCAGGGGGAGGGTGATGGTGAAGGTTGTGCCCATGTCCACCTGGCTTTCCACCGCGATGGTCCCGTGGTGCAGGTGGACGAGTTCCTGGACCAGCGCTAGCCCGATGCCCGACCCCTCGTAGGTGCGCGCGCGAGTCCCCTGGACGCGATGAAATCGCTCGAACAAGTGGGCTACCTCGTCCGGCGGGATGCCAACGCCGGTATCGCGGACGACGAGTTGCGCCTGGTGTTCTATCTGGCGGAGCGAGACAGCGATCTCGCCTTCAAGGGTAAACTTGAAGGCATTTGAGAGCAGGTTGAGGACGATCTTCTCCCACATATCGCGGTCTACGTAGGCTGGTTCAGAGAGTTCAGAGCAATCGACGATGAGGCGCATGCCCGCCTTTTCGATCAGCGAACGGAAGACACTTGCCAGATCGGCGGTGAGCGCATCCAGATCGGTGGGGACATAGATGGCCTGGGCGCGCCCGGCCTCGATGCGTGAGAAGTCCAGGAGGGTGTTCACCAGCTTGAGCAGGCGCAGGCTGTTGCGCTGGATGACCGTGATCTGGTTGTGGGTGGCGGGCGTCATGGAGTCGCCCGCAAGCAGGTCTTCCAAAGGGGCGAGCATCAGCGTGAGAGGTGTGCGGAACTCGTGGCTGACATTGCTGAAGAAAGCCGTTTTGGCGCGGTCAATCTCGGCAAGCGCCTCGGCGCGCTGGCTCTCGGCCTCATAGGCATGGGCGCTGGCAAGGGTTGCAGCAAGCTGACCTACAGCCAATTGAAGAAACCCTTGATAGCCTTCATCAAACAGGCGAAACGGATTCAGCCCAACAATGAGGACGCCTGCTTTTCCAGTGTGACCGCTGGGAGCGATGGGCAATACTACCGCTTGATGGGGCGGACGCTTCCAGGCTCCAGTAGGCAGGTGCCCAAACCGTTGGTCCAGGTCAGCGATGATCGCTGCTTTCCCGCTGCGAATCACGTCTTGAAACAGCCACAGTCCATCAGCGTCCAGCGGGGCAGTTTCAGGTACGGCGGGATGGCCTTTGGAAATCCCTGCCGTGCCGACGCACACCATCTGCTGCTGTGCGTCCAGCAGATAGAGCATGGCAAAGGGGAGGTCATGCGGATTCTGGGCCAGACCCGCGGCGCTGAGGCGACAGGCTTCCTCAATCGTGTGGGCATCCGACGTTGCCGCCGCCAGGGTGCGCAGCAGCTTCAGTTGGCGCTCACCGATAATCCGTTGGGTATCATCGGTATTGGCGCAGATGATGCCGCCCACGCCGCCTTCATCCCCAGGAACAGGACTGTAGGAGAAGGTGTAATAGGTCTCCTCTGGATAGCCATTGCGCTCCATGATGAGCAGCAGCGATTCGTCATATGTCCCCGCGTTCGTTTGCATGACGGTTTCCAGGCGTGGGCCAAGGACATCCCAGATTTCCCGCCAGACCACCGAGGCAGGCCGACCCATTGCTTCGGGATGTTTCCCGCCAACGATAGCTTTATAGGGATCATTGTACATTTTAATCAGGTCTGGCCCCCAGCCGATCCAGATGGGTTGACGGGAGGTGAACATGATGCGCACAATGGTTTTCAGGCTCTGGGGCCAGGTTTCCACCGGACCAAGGGGGGTTTGGGTCCAATCGATGGCGCGCATCAGGGCGCCGCACTCGCCGCCGCCATCGAAGAGACGGTCGGCGCTGGTTGCGGACGGGGTTTCCGGCGCTCGGTCCATAAGAGAAACTCCTCCTCCTCCTCAGTGAAGAAGCACCAGCCTGAGCATAGACTTTGCGGGATGGGCATTTCTTTGCTGTGTTGGCCTCAGCCATGCAGCGCAAATGGCGTGCCAGGAGGATGTAACTGCCCCTTTGCATCTTACATTATGACGGCATTGTAGCACAAGGCTCCTGAGGAGTCGATACAAGGCGGGCTGGCAGCTGAAGGCCGCGCCTGCGGGCGCCGCAAAGTCCGCCTGCGGCGGGCGCTGGACGGCCCTGCGTGGCGCCGCCCTTCTCGCTGCGCTCGCGCGCCCGCGCCTGCGCGAACTCCCCCCGCCACAGAATGCCTGACGTTCGTCTGAACCCGCACGGCGGGTTTAGTGGCGGAATGCCCTCAGGCGTGGTTTTCACCGCCAGCGGCCTTGAGGGCAGTAAGCGGGATGCGGTATAGGACAAAAATGGTAAGATAGGAGCCTCTGGGGGGAGCGATGGCAAGTTTGATCAACCCTGGCAAGTGGGATTGCTGATAGGTCGGAAGGAGCAACAATGTGAATGATGTACCAAGCGCAACGCATATGTGGACGGAGGGCGATTCGGCAAAGTTCATTGAAGAGGCGGACCTGTTTGTCCCTGCGCGCGCCGAGCAGCTAGCAACGCTGGTTGGCCTGATGACGGCAGGCAGGGATGAAGCCTTTCAGGTTGTCGAGTTGGGCGCGGGAGCGGGTGTGCTGGCGAGGGCTGTGCTGGAGCATTTCCCGAACTGCCGCTATCTGGCGCTCGATGGCTCCGAGCAGATGCGCGAGCAGATGGCCCAATCGCTGGCGGCCTTCAGTGATCAGCTGGAGATTGGCCCCTTCGAGTTGGTCGAGCAGGCGTGGAGGGAAACACTGCCAAAGCCTCTGCGCTATGTGCTGTCGTCTCTCTGTGTTCACCATCTGCCTGGTGTGGAAAAGCGTCGGCTGTTCGCTGATCTGGCTGTTCATATCGAGCAGGGCGGCGCGCTGCTGATCGCTGATATTGTCGAGCCTGCTATGCCCGCGCTTGCTGCGCTTTATGCCCGGCAGTATGATGAGATCGTGCGGGAACAGAGCCTGGTCGCTTATGGCGATCTGCGTGGCTATGAACGCTTTCAACAGCTAAAGTGGAACTACTTTGCTTATGATTATGGCGTACCCGACTCTGGCGATTACCCATCGCTGCTGAGCGATCAACTGCTGTGGCTGCGCGAGGCGGGCTTCAGCGTAGTCGATGGTTTCTGGCTGCGCGCCGGGCACGCGATCTTTGGCGGGTATCGATCATAGCGGTTCGCGCCGCTGCTCTGCTGGTAGCGCCAGCCACTGTGCTGGAGGGTGGTTTGCCGCCTGAAAGGGCGGCGCTGCAAGCAAGGCGACTTCCATGCAGAGTACAGGTTCTCCCATCTGACCCTATAACCTGATAAAGATTGGAATGAGGTTCAATGGTTTCTATCGAAGATGTCTTGAGGGCGCGTGAAGTGATCAGCGGACAGGTCCGGCAGACGCCGATGTTTTCGGCGACGACGTTGGGGCAGATGGCTCCCACGCCAGTTTCGCTCTTTCTTAAGGCGGAAATCTTCCAGAAGACGGGATCGTTCAAGCCGCGCGGTGTGCTATATCGGCTCTCCATGCTGACGCTGGAAGAGAAGCGGCGCGGTTTGATTGCGGCCTCAGCGGGGAATCACGGCCAGAGCCTGGCCTGGGGGGCGGCGTCGCTGGGGATTGCCTCCACGATTGTGATGCCTGAATTCGCCAGCCGCAGCAAGATCGCGGCGGCGCAGGGCTATGGCGCGATGGTGATTCTGCATGGCAAGAGCAGCCTGGAGGCGCACCGCCAGGCACGCGCGCTGGCGGAAGAGCGCGGGCTGACGCTGATTCACCCCTATGTCGATGAGGGCGTGATCGCCGGGCACGCGACGCTTGGCCTGGATATTCTGGATGATCTGCCGGATGCGGATGTGGTCGTGTTGCAGATTGGCGGCGGCGCGCTCTGCGGTGGCAGCGCGCTGGCGATCAAGTCGCGTAGTCCGAGGACGCGCGTGATCGGCGTGGAGCCGGTGAAGGCGGCGCGTATGACGGCGGCGCTGGCGGCAGGGCATCCGGTGACGCTGGAGGGCGTGACGACGCGCATCGATGGGCTGGGCGCGGGCTATACCGGCGAGGTGAACCTGGCGCTCTTCCAACGCTATGTAGACGCGGTGGTGCAGATTGAGGATGAGGCAGTGGACCGGGCAATTGCGCTGCTGGCGGAACGTTGCAAGCTGGTCGTCGAGCCGGCGGGCGCGGCGACGGTGGCGGCGCTGCTGGAGGGCAAGGTTCCGGTCAAGGCGGGCGAGAAGGTGGTGGCCGTGCTGAGCGGTGGGAATATCGATCCGGCGCGGCTGGCACGGATTCTCAGCGCGG
>JBJKSJ010000371.1:0-17849 GCA_046704085.1 Ktedonobacterales bacterium
CTCTTCTGCCTCTGGCATGCCCGCGTCGGCCTTTTTCTTGGAAGGCTTGTCTGACTCTCGAAAGGCATGGTATCCGCTATGAATGAAAATCACAGACAGCAGGAGACGCGCTAAACCCCTTATCATAAGATTGCCTATTCCTTTCGGTGGTTTTCTCTCGTTTTATCACGCCGGGTCGAAGACCGGCTCGCGCTCAACCACTTCTGACACCTGCACTGACCCTGGCCCCAGCGCCTCCTCCAGCTTCTGGTGCAGTTCCGCGCAGTAGCCCACATGGTTATCATTGGGCAGAAGCCGTGCTTGCCAGGAGCCGTTGCGCACAATGAGTTCGTATTGATCCTTACCAGCATAACGCTGGATATGCCGGTAGGCGTCCTGCGCTTTGATTTTGTCAATCGTGTCGTTGCCCGTGCGCGTCAGCGTAATACGCAGCCGATACGTCGGGCGGTTCAGTTCCTCCTCCGAGACTTCAAAACGTTCGGCGCTGTCGGCAATAATCTTGGGCTGGTCGTCGCGCAGTTCCACCTTGCCAGTAATCAGCAGAATCGAATCATCCTGCCAGAGATCGGCGGTCTGCTCATAGGTGCGCGGAAAGATCGTGACTTCGATCTGGCCGTGCATGTCCTCGACGATGGCCGCCGCCATCGTATCGCCTTTCTTGGTCGTGATGCGCCGGGCCTCGATGATGCGCCCGCCAATGGTAATTTTCTGCCCTGCCCATTCCTCGCTCAGCATGGCGCTGGGCGTCGCGCCCTTCGCTTTGAGCTTCTCGCTGATGCGCGCCAGCGGATGCTCGGAGAGGTATATGCTCAGCAGTTCTTTCTCCCAGGCGAGCAAAGTCTGGCGCGAGATCTGCGGAGCGTTCGCGTGCAGCTTGAAGTCCTTCACCGGGTCGTGCCCATCCATCGCGCCGAAGAGGCTGCTCTGCCCAACCTCCAGGTCGCGGCGATGCTTCTGTCCCACCGCGATGGCGTGATCCAGCGAGTCAAGCAACTGATGCCGGGGGCCAAGCTCGTCCAGCGCGCCGACCTTAATCAAGCATTCCAGCGCGCCGCGCGTGACTGCGCGGCTGTCCACCCGCGCGCAGAGATCGGCCAGCGAGACAAAGGGGCCACCCTGCCTGCGCGCCGCCAGCAGTTCTTCGATGGGACGGGAACCGACGTTTTTGATCGCCAGCAGGCCAAAGCGCACCTTGCCATCCTGAACGGTGAAGCCGATGTCGCTCTTGTTGATATTTGGCGGCAAAACCTCGACGCCCATGCGGCGGCATTCGGCCACTGCCGCCATAACCTTCTTCGCGTCGCTGGCCTCCGTTGTCAGTGTGGCGGCCATAAACTCCGCCGTATAGTTGGCCTTGAGATACGCCGTCATATAGGCCACCCACGCATAAGAGCAGGCGTGCGCCTTGTTGAAGCCGTAACCGCCGAACGGTTCAATCAGCGTGAAGATCTCGTCGGCGATCTTCTCGTTGATGCCATGCTTCACGCAGCCCTGAATAAACTTGCTGCGATACTTGATCAGTTCTTCGGGGATCTTCTTGCCCATCGCCTTGCGGAAAGCGTCCACCTCGCCCCAGGTAAAGCCTGCCAGATTCACGGCGATATACAACACCTGATCCTGATAGACAATCACGCCGTAGGAATCTTTCAGGAACGGCTCCAGGTCAGGATGCAGATACTTGATCTGGATTTCCCCGTGCTTGGCTTTAATGAACGTCGGGATGCTCTCCATCGGGCCGGGGCGATAAAGCGCCACCATCGCCGTCAGGTCTTCGATGCTGGTTGGCTTGAGTTCCTTGATGTACTGGCGCATCGCCCCGGACTCAAGCTGGAAGATGCCTGTCGTCTCGCCGCTGGCTAAGAGCGCGTAGGCTTTGGCGTCGTCCCTGGGGATGCGCTCAAGGTCAAGCTCTTCACCCCGCGACTCTTTGATGAACGCGACGCTGTTCTGCAAGATGGTCAGGTTCGAGAGACCCAGGAAATCGAACTTGAGCAGGCCCAGGTCTTCCAGGTATGCCTGCTCGTACTGGCTGACCAGCCAGCTTTTCGGGTCTTTGGCGTCGCGCAGTTGCAGCGGGATCATATCGACCAGCGGCTCGCGGGCGACGACGAGACCTGCCGCGTGGATGCCGGTACTGCGAATCGTCCCTTCCAGCGCCAGCGCTTTATCCAGGATGGTCTTGGCCGTCTCGCTGTTCTCGTAGCGCTGCTGAAGGTCTTTGATCGTCTCCAGCGAGCCGCGCAGCGTGACCCTGGGGCCGGTGGGAATCAGCCGCGCAATCGTATCGGCCTCGCCCTGCAAGCTCAGCACGCGGCCCACGTCGCGCACCGCCGCTTTGGCGGCCATCGTGTTGAAGGTCACGATCTGGGCCACTTTGTCCCAGCCGTACTTCTCGGCGACGTAGATCACCATATCTTCGCGTTTGTCGTCAGGGAAGTCGGTATCAATGTCGGGCATGCTCTTGCGTTCCGGGTTCAGGAAACGCTCGAAGAGTAAGTGATACTGAAGCGGGTCCACACTGGTAATCCCCAGCACATAGCCGATGAGGCTTCCAGCCGCCGATCCGCGCGCCGAGCAGCGAATGCCACGCCGCCGCGCCTCGTTGTAAAAATCCCAGACGATCAGGAAATACGAGACAAAGCCCTTGCTGGTAATGATGCCGAACTCGTAATCCAGCCGGTCTTTGATTTCACCAGTCAGCTTGCCATAGCGTTCTTCGACGCCCTGAAGGCAGAGTTGATAGAGGTAATCATCCGGGTCTTTGTAGCCAGGTGGGATGGGGAAATCGGGGAGCAGCGCCTGGCCGAACTTGACATCCACCTGGCACATCTCGGCAATACGCATCGTGTTTCGCAGCGCGTCCGGTACATCCTTGAAGAGCGCCGCCATCTCGTCGGCAGTTTTGAGGTAATAGTGCTGGCTATCGAACTTCATGCGCTTGGGGTCGTCGATGCCCTTGCCCGTTTGCACGCAGAGCAAAATGTCCTGCGTCTGGGCGTCTTCGGCGCGCACATAATGCAGGTCGTTAGTGGCAACCAGCGGCAGCCCCGTCTCTTTGTGCAGGTCGTAGAGCATCTGGTTGACCCGCACAACATCCGATTCCGGCGCCAGGTGATCCTGAACCTCCAGGAAGAAGCGATCCGGGCCAAAGACCTCCCGATACCAGTTGATCGTCTGCCGCGCGCCGTTGAGGTCGCCTTTGAGCAGCAGCGACGGAATCTCACCAGAGATGCACGTACTCGTAGCGATCAGCCCCTCGGCATGCTTTGCCAGCGTCTGCTTATCGATGCGCGGGCGCAGATGATAGCCCTTCGTGTGGGCCAGGGTAGTCAGCTTGAGCAGATTGTGGTAGCCTACCTCGTTCTGCGCCAGCAGCAGCAGATGATAGTAGTCGTATTTGCCGGTATGATCTTCCATCGCGTTCGGGGTCAGATAGCTCTCCACGCCGATGATCGGATTGATCCCCTCAGCCTTGCAGGTTCTGTAGAAATCAATGACCCCATACATCGCGCCATGATCGGTGATGGCGAGGTTCTGCATGCCATAGCTTTTGGCCTGCGCCACCAGGTCCTTGACCCGCGACAGGCCATCCAGCAGTGAATACTCGCTGTGGACATGCAGATGGGTGAACTCGCTCGCGCTCATGGAAACCTGACCCCCTAATGATGAAAGTTTGCTGCCCTCTGTATTATGCCCCCCATGCTTGTGGGAAGTCAATAACCGTTGAGACGCCATCAGCGCGCTCCAGCAAAGCCAGCGAGGCGCGAATCACACGGGTTTGCTGCTCAGCATTCCCTGGCGCGCCCAGGTTGCGGCCCATTGGGAACGGGGTGACAAGAGCGCGTGGAACCTGAAGCGCGATGGCTCGATGGCGAAATGCCTCTACATAGACGCAAACGGTGGCAATCCCAACCGCTTCGAGGGCGCGGGCAACGTGTCCGACGGACACATGGCAGATTGGTCAGCCAGGTGTCAGGAAGACCGCATCGATGCCCTCTTGTAGCATATCGCGTGCCCATTGCGGCGCGTACTCATCGCGCAGGCGCGGCACATTGGTCAGGCCGTGAAACGAATAGGCGTTGGGGGCCAGCGTGCCGATCTCGCCCGCCGCCGCCAGTTCGCCAAAGCGCGTCAGCGGCAGCATCACATTGACATCGCGCTGGGCGGCGCGAATGTCATAGGCCACATGCCCGACGCGCAACTGGTCCAGCGGCGTTTCGCGGGGAATCAGGCGCAGCGTGGGCACGCGCTCCGAGAACGTGCGCGCCTGCCGCACAGCATACTCATACGTCCAGTCCGCTGGATAGAAAGGCTGCTGGCCTTCAACGTAGATCGCGCCCGTCGTGAAGAGCGCCACCTTCGCGTCCTTCAGCGGCTGCTTCAGCCGCGCCTGCGGCAGCGGAACCGGCTCGGCCAGTTGCAGCATCTGCGGCGTGCGCTGCTGGCCCGTGTCGGGCGGCGGCGCGTAGGCGCGCGCTTGCGTCTGCTGCACCAGCCGCGCCAGCGCGGCAGTTTCGCCGGTATCGATGGCGTCGCCGACTTCGCGCAGCACGTCCTGCAAGAAGCAGTCAACCTCCGGCTCTGGTAGGTTCTTCAGGAACTTGAAATAATTGTCGGCGCGCTCGCCATGAAACAGGCTGTCGGCGAACGCTCGCAGCGTCAGCGGCGGCAGATCGTTGGATTCGTCTGTTCCCATCGCTCTTATCTCCTTTGCTCACTTTTGTAAAGCTACTATCCTTTTTATAGGATACGTGTCAAGAGTACACGCTGCCGCTATGCCTCCGCCTCTTCTTGTCCTGGTGATAGAATGTAGGCGCGGACCAGGCCCGCTTGTATCACCATCTCGGCGGCGAATCGGCGCGTGTACCGCCGACCTCCATGTCGGCGAAGCGCTGGCGCTTCATGTCACCCATTCCCTGGGAGTTGCAACAGATGCGTTGGTTAGAACTGACCATCTCGGCCCATCGTGAGGCCGTCGAGGCCATCAGCGAACTGCTCAGCCGCTATGCTCCGGGCGGCGTCGCCATCGAAGAACCCATCGCCCTGCTGGACGATGGGCAGGAGTATCGCGTCTTGCCCGATGGCGCTGTGCTGGTTCGCGCCTATCTGCCACTGGACGGAGCCGAGGATGAGAAGCGTCAGAGCATCGAAGAGGGCTTATGGCATCTGGGGCAGATTGGGCCAAACTTTGTCGGCGAACTGACCACCCGCGAGGTCGCCGAAGAGGATTGGGCCAACGCCTGGAAGGAGTATTATCACGTCCTGCATCTGGGAACGAGAGTCGTCATCAAACCCTCCTGGCGCGACTACACGCCGCAGCCAGGGGAGGTGGTGCTGGAACTGGACCCCGGCATGGCCTTTGGCACCGGCCTGCACCCCACCACGCGCCTGTGCCTGGAGGCGCTGGAGCAGCGCGTGCAGCCCGGTATGCGTGTGCTGGATGTCGGCACTGGCTCAGGCATTCTGGCGCTGGCGGCGGCCAGGCTCGGCGCGGCCAGCGTCCTGGCGCTGGATGTCAGCAGCGTGGCCGTCGAAGCCGCCCAGGCCAACGTTCGCGCCAATGGCCTGGCCGAGCGCATCAGCGTGCGTCTCGGCTCCATCGAGGCGGCCACAGGCCAGCAGTATGATCTGGTTGTCGCCAACATCATCGCTCGCGTCATCGCCGACCTGGCCCCCGCGCTGGTCGCCGCGCTCGTCCCTGGCGGCCTGCTCATCGCCAGCGGCATCATCGACGAGCGCCTGCCACTGGCCGAAAACGCCCTGCGCGCCGCCGGCCTGACCGAGATTGAGCAGGTGCGCGACGGCGATTGGGTCACGCTGCTAGGGAGAGGCTCCTTGTAACGTCGTTCTTCCAGGCGGCAGAGCGCCCAGCCAGAGCAAACGCTGGCACTTCAAGCAAGGCGCTGTGCGGGTAGCGCCGCCGTCCCTGGCGGCGAAGCGTGGGCAAGCGCCAACGCTGGCATTGGCTGGATTGAAAAGAATGCCTGTGCGCCTTTGGCCTAGACGACTTTGTTGTACTCCTCGTGGGAGCCAATCCATTGCCAGAGGAAGTCTCCATCTGGTTCATAGTTCCCGATGGCCCGGTATCTTCCTCCAATACGAACAGAGTAAACAGTAGAGCCGAGGGATTCAATGTTCTTGAAGGGCAGGCTTGGGTGATGTGGGTTTTGTTTCCAAACGCGATAGGCTTCATCCGCCTGGCGTTGCACCTCTACTGGCAGGGCTGCATACAGCTACTTGAACTGCTGAGTGCGCCATGATCTCAAGCGAGACTCTCTCCAGTGATTTCTTCGGTGAGTCCAGCGGCATGAAAAGATAGGTGGTTCTTGCAAGCGTTTAGAGGTAATCTGCTGTTGAAGAGGCGGGCGCCTCTGGGGCCAGCGGCAGCCGAAACCAGAAGGTCGCTCCTTCGCCGGGCGCGCTCTGGACGCCTACCTGGCCCTGATGCCGCTCGATGATGGTCCGGCAAATATAGAGACCCAGCCCCAGCCCCACGCCACTGCCGCTCTGGACGGTGATCCCAGAGACACGGTGGAAACGCTCCCAAACGCGCGAGTGTTCCTCTGGCGGTAGCCCCGGCCCCTGATCGCTCACAGACACCTGTGCTTGCCCTGCTTCCACCCGCAGGCGCACCTGCACCGGCCGATCCTTGGGAGCGTATTTGAGGGCGTTGGTCAGGTAGTTGTTCACCACCTGCCTGATCCGGTCGGCATCGGCCAGAACTGGCGCCGACTCACTCGCAAGGTGCAGCCCGATGGTGCGGCCAGGCCAGGCAACCTGTTGTTCTTGTACGGCGTCGCGCACGATGACGGCCAGATCACACGGGGCGGGCGTCAGTTCCAATCGCTCGGCCTCGATACGCGCAATATCCAGTAAGTCACCAATGAGACGGTTGAGCCGCCTGACCTGAGTGATAGCGCGTTCCAATGTTTCCTGAAAGGCGGTAAGTTTACCCGGCAGGTCTGTCGCCTGCATCTCCTGCTCCGTCACATTGGTGATCATGCGGCGTAGCTGAAGTTGGCTCCGCTGGATATACGCGCTGACGCTGGTCAATGGCGTGCGCAGTTCGTGGCTGACGATGCTGAGGAACTCGCTCATCTGGCGATTCGCCTCGCGCAGCGCCAGTTCGTTCGCCCGTGCCTCCTCGCGCTGGCGCAGCAGCCGCTCGCGTTCCATCACCACCGCCGTTAGCGTGCCCACCGCCGTCGCCAGCCCCAGTTCCTGCTCCGTGTAATGATGCTCGGCGCCACTGTGGTCAAGCGTCATGATGCCTGTCAGGCGCTCTCCACTGCGCAGCGGCACTGTCAGGAAGGTACTGATGTTGTACGGATTTGGCATTTCGTTGAACGGCGGCTGGCGCATATCGATGAGCAGTGATTCCCCCCGGCGCAACTGCTCCACCAGTTCAGGCATAGGGCTGTCGCTCAGGCGCGCATCCGCTGGCTGGCTCTCCCACCATTCGCGCTCCTGATCTGGCGGCAGCCCCACCACTGCCAGCGGGCGCATGAGTTCTGTCTCTGGCTCAACGAGGACGATGCCAATGCGCGAACAACCCAGCACCGTCTGGGTCAGTTCTGCCAGTTGCCGCGCCACTTCCCCGGCGCTGTTGGGGAAAGGTTCGCTCAGAATGTCAGGTCCAGAGGGAATCTTGACCAGCAGTTCCGCCATCGCCAGCAGCGCTTCGAGTACCCGGTGGGTGCGCTGTTCCAGCAGGCGGCGCTCGGTCATATCGCGGTAGAGCAGCACAGCGCCCGCGATGCGCCCCTCGGCATCGCGGATGGGCGCTCCACTGACGTTGAAGTGCATTTCACTGCCATCACGCACGTGCATCGTAATGTCTGCGTTGCTCGCGCCAGTCAGCACCTCTCCAGCCAGGACACGCGATTGCGGCCACTCTGCCAGCGTCAGCAGTTGTCCCTGCTCATTAAAAAGCCGGGTCAGGAGAGCGCGCTCGGGCAGCGTCAGTGTCACATACCCAGGAGGAAAGCCCTGCTCCACCTGCCTACGGAACGTCTCGTTCATGCCCACAATCCGCCCCTGCGCATCCAGAACAATCAGGCTATCAGTAATGGTATCAAACGTAGCCTGAAGGCGGCTGGCGTGTTCTGCTGCCTCGCGCTCGGCCCGACGAAGCGCCGTGACATCGTGAGTAACCGAGACGGCTCCTTCCACCTGGCCCGCCGCGTTATAGAAAGGGGCCGAGCCAATCAAAAGGAATCGCTCTCCGTCTGACGGGTCATGCGTAATCACCTCCAGACCAGTGACCACCTCCCCGCGCAGCGCCCGCGCCACTGGAAGCTCTTCTACAGGAACGCGCTCGCCAGTCAACCTGGATGGTTGATAGATTTTGGGAATTTCAGCCAGGGTTTCGCCTCCGCGCCCCGGACCTACCGACTCTTTGCTGAGTTGGTTGAGTTGTGTGCTGGTTCCCTGCGCGTCGAAAAGGGCGATCATCACCGGGGCAGCCTCGAAGATGGCCTCCAACTGGCTGGCGCGTCTGGCGGCCTCAGCGCGGGCCTCCTGTTCGGCCCGGTAGAGGCGGGCATGGTCAATCGCCAGGGCCAGCCGATGGGCGATCATCTCCAGCAGGCGCGCGTCCTCCTCGGTAAAGCGGTGTGGGTGCATAGTATCCATGTGGATGACGCCCAGCACCCGGTCATGCACCAGCAAAGGCACGCCCACCAGCGAGCGGAAATGCTCCTGGAGGAAGAGGTTGGCAACCTCCACTTGGGAGAGATCGTCAATAATCCTTGGGGTTTTGGTGGCGGCAATACTCCCGGCCACGCCCTTCCCAATGGGAATATGCACCAGGGGGATGACGGCTTCTTCTGGTCCCTCAACAGTATGGAGGGTAAGTTCCTTGCCTTCTGAGTCCAGCAGCAGGATCGCCACGTTATCCACCTGCAACAGGTCACGCATCTGCCGCAGGCTCTCGCGCAGGAGATCCTCCAGTTCCAGATGCGTCAGGGCGATATCGCTCACTGCCTGAAGTACTCGAAGTTGCTGCATGGTGGCATCAGCCTGCGCGTCGGCATTGCGCTCCTCTGGGCGCTTGGTGGGGTGAGGCGAGGAAGCGTGCCGAGTGGGAAGATGGTCTGTGCCCATCACTGCCTCCAGACAGCTTGACTAGTCATAAGCCGCGCGCTCCCAGGTCCAGGGTCTGCCCTCCGCTGGAAGCTTCAGCAGTGTGGCTGGGAAAGAAACTGGGAAGCGGGTTCTCGGTGTTTCCAATAATGCTTGTATCCGTTATAGCACCTCTGGGGCAGGAAATCAATCAGCGCGTTGTGGAGAAAGAAAGTCCCGCGAAAACTGGAGTTGAACAACTCCGCAGGCACAGCCTGCGTGCAGCCTGATCATGGAGAAACAATGGGTGGTCATTTGGCGTCTGGCTTAGACTACTTTCACCAGGGCGCGCACCGCTCCATCTCTGGCACGAAAAAACGGCCAGGCATTCAGGGAACGGGGTGGCGCAGCCTTCAGGCGCGGTTTACGCCACAGGGGACACGGCAGCCGCCAGACCGTCCAGTGGCGCCGGCTGGTACGGCGCCCTGCTCCGCGCGGGGTCCTGTGGCCGATGCTCCAGGTTCGTGCTATGCTATGAATGATCGTTCGGCAGTGTGCAAAGCGAGAACGCATGGCAGACCGCGTGGACGAGGCAGCGCCATCAGTCGCAGATGGGAAAAAGAGGGGAAGGCGCAAGAATTGCATCCCACTTCAGTCGCCCGCATGCTCCGATGTAGTAGGCTGGCCCACGGGGTTTCTCTCATTCAATGTGGTTCTTGGTGGAGCATACATGTGATGCCGCACCCGCCGGATGCGTCCGCGCGCCTTTGCCATCCGCAGGGCGCGCCGGAAGCGCCCTGGCCCCCAGAAGCGAGCGCCAACCAGTTCATAGAGCCGGTCGCGGGTGACAACGCCCGTCGAGGCAACCGCCCGTGCGATCTGTTCGACCTCATGATCTACATTGAGATCCTGCCGATTTGATGATACCTCCATCTCCGGGGACCAGATGCTGGCATTTTTATAGCTCGGTCCTGGCCGCAGACGCCCCATAAATCGCTGCACACGCTCGCGCCTTGTTGTATTGCTCATCGCTTGCTCTCCTGTCCTACGCTACTGTGTTGCTAGTGGTTCCTTCTCGGTTGGTTCCTGGTCTCTGCGCCTCTTGCCATCTTCCATAGATGGTTCGTACTGCTGTGTCCTCGCTCGCGTAGACCATCGTCCTTGAGCCTGCGCTTGCTCAGCTTCCTGCTCCATCTCTTCAGGGGTCTGTGCCTCCTCGCCTTCCACCGCAGACAGGGGGTTAGCGATGCTTTCCAGCGGTTTCCGCTCCGCATTCACGCCTAAAAATGCCTCGACCACACCGGCAGCAATCATCACGATGGAGCCAATCAAGTAGCCGTAGAACACGGTTTGCGGATGCCCCGTCCCGATCAGGTTGCCAAAGAGGACCGGACCGATGACCCCACCTATGCCAGTGCCGACGGCATAGAAGAAGGCAATCGCCATCGAACGAATCTCCAGCGGGAAAATCTCGCTCACCGTCAGGTAGGCCGAACTGGCGCCCGCCGAGGCGAAGAAGAAGATCACGACCCAGGCGATGGTCTGGGTGACGGCTGAGAGAATACCTAGCGTGAAGAGATAGCCTGTAATCCCCAGGAACAAGCCAGAGATCACATAGGTGAAGGTAATCATCTTCCGGCGGCCAATGGTATCGAAGAGTTTGCCAAGGAGCAGTGGCCCCATCACATTCCCTGCGGCAAAGGCGATCAGATAGTAGCCAACTTGATCGCCTGGCACACCATAGAAGGTACTCAGGACCAGCCCGTAGGTGAAGAAGATGGCATTATAGAGAAATGCCTGCCCAATCATCAGCGAGAGGCCCAGAACGGTGCGCTTGGGATAGACCTTGGCCATCACTCGCGCAATCGTGATAAACCCGGTGCTGTGCCTTGGCCGAATCGTGATCGTACTCTCAGGCTCTGGCAATTCCTGGATGCCAGTATAGCCCTTGACCTGTTCTTCGATATTGCGCACAATCTCATTTGCCTGGTCTATCCGGTTGTGCAGTATCAGCCAGCGTGGACTCTCAGGGACATAGTGCCGGACAATCAGCACGATAAAGGCGAGTACTACCCCCAGGCCGAAGCAGAGGCGCCAGCCAATGGTAAGAGGCACCAGATTGGGGTTGAGTAGAAAAATGGTGGCGAACGCGCCAAAGATGGTGCCGAACCAGTAGCTGCCATTGATTGCCAGGTCAGTCCAGCCACGCACGCGGGCCGGTATCAATTCGTCAATGGCCGAATTGATGGCCGCATACTCGCCGCCAATGCCTGTGCCAGTCAAGAAACGGAAGAACGCAAAACTGGCAAAGTTCCAGGAGATGCCAGTGAGCGCCGTCGCAATCAGATAGACGCCCAGCGTCACCATAAAGAGCCGCTTGCGGCCCAGTCGGTCAGTAAGGTAGCCAAAGAAGAGTGCGCCAAGACAGGCGCCGACGATGTAGATCGAGGCGGCTGCGCCAATCTCTCCAGCGGAGAGATTCAGCGTCGCCCTATCGGTCAGGACACTGGCAACGGACCCAACGATGGTGACTTCCAACCCATCCAGAATCCAGGTAATTCCCAGGGCAAAGATTATCAGCCAATGCCAGCGGCACCAGGGGAGCCGATCTAGCCGGGCGGGAATATCCGTCTTGATGGGCTTAATCGTGCTGTCGGTTCGGTCTCGCGCGAGACCTTTCGCAATGCTGCTCATAAACCAGAATCGCTCCTTCCGCAAGCTTATCGCGCGAGCGATAGATGCTGCGCCAGGAGCGGTCTGGTCTCATAACAAAAGCCATGCAAGCATCAATGCCTGCTCATTACGTGCGTCTTTCCCTGCGCCTCCGCACCCTTCGCTCGCTTAATGATAGGGATGGCGACTACGCTTTTGGATACGGAATTGCACATCATGTGCCACCTTGCCTGTTCGTCTGCTTTGTGCTAGCGCCGCGCCTCTTCCAATTGAAACGCTGGCAGGACGTGCTGCCCGTAGAATTCAATGACTTTCATTTGATCCTGCTGCGGGGTATGCACACTGCTCTCCGGCCAGGCGCATCGCGTGGGGCGCGCTGGCGGCAATAGAGACTCGTCCGCCAGCGCAAAGCCGATCTTTGGGCGCTGGCGTGGGTTGGTTTGCACCATCTTATCTGCTCTCCCGTTTGGTTTTATGCTTCTCCTTCCCCATTGGCAGCGCCCATGCCAAACAGAGCGGAGGCGGCGCGCGCCTGCTCCGCTCTGACAGAAGCTCCTGACCTGATCATCCTCCAGGCTGAGCCTGGTTGTTGGTTGAACGAATGGTTAATTGTTCCGCAGCGTGATGTTGATATTGAGTTGCCGGGCCGCCTTGGATTCCCGGCGGACGGCTTTGCCAGCGCGCAGGTTGCGCGCGTTGGCGCGGTCTTTCTGTGCTTCCAGATGCACCAGCGGGAAGGGACGGCTGTAGCGCGCCTCGCTGTCTCTGGCCCACTGCTCGGACTGCTCGGCGCGCGTCTCGTAGGCGCTGGCAAGGATGTCGCGCTTCTCCTGGTCGGGGAGTTCAGAGACGAGCAGGTACGCCAGCACAAAGTCTGGCTTGCCCTTCTCGCTGTAGACCTGGGCCAGATCAGCCGGGTCGGCTCCGCCATCGACGGCTTTCTGCGCTAACTCGCGGAAGGTCTCTTTCACCAGAGCGCGGTGTTGGTCATCGAAGCTGGCCGCTGGGGTGGGTTTCGGTGTGTCGGGCATGCTTCTCTTCTCCCTGATGTAGACTCACTCTTCTGGATGATACCGCATGGGGCGGTTGCGCGCAAAGCGTGATATGCTTAATAGTCAGTAAGGCTCGATGATCTCTCAATACTTGATGTCTCCTGGAGAGTGGACAATCCGATTTGATGAAAGCATCCGCTATGGCCTCCGAATTGAATGTGACTCCCGCAAGAACGAGCTTACAATTGCCGCATGGCGCGGTGCGGCTCCCGGCCTATTTGCCGGATGCCACGCTGGGGGTGGTGCGTGGCGTGGACAGTGTGGACCTGGAAGCCTGCGGCATCGAGGCGGTGGTGATGAACAGCTTCCACCTGATGCAGCGCCCCGGCTCCTCGACGGTCCAGGCGCTGGGCGGATTGCATCAGATGGCTGGCTGGCAGCGCCCGATTATCACCGATTCCGGCGGGTTCCAGGCGTATTCGCTCATCCGCCAGAATCCCAAATATGGCTCGCTGAACGACCGGGGCATCACCTTTCAGCCGGATGGCGCGGCGCGCAAGTTTCATTTTTCGTCGGAGAAAAGCATCCAACTGCAACTCAGTTATGGCGCCGATGTGGTCATCTGCCTCGACGATTGCACGCATGTAGACGACGCGCTGGCGGAACAGCAGGCGTCGGTGCAGCGCACGATCACTTGGGCCAGGCGCTGCAAGCAGGAGTTTGCGCGCCTGGTGGAACAAAAGCGCCTGCCGCCGGAGCAGCAACCCCTGCTCTTTGGGGTGATCCAGGGCGGCGGCTCGCGTGAACTGCGCAGGCGCTGCGCGGGCGAACTGCTGGAGATGGGCTTCGATGGTTTTGGCTTTGGCGGCTGGCCCCTGGATGAGCGGGGAAATCTGCTGAGCGACATCCTGGCCTATACCAGAGAACTCGTGCCGCCAGAGTTGCCCATGCACGCGCTGGGCGTTGGGCATCCGGCCAATGTGGTGGAGTGTTTCGGGCTAGGATATGATCTCTTCGACAGCGCCATGCCGACGCGCGATGCGCGGCATGGACGGCTCTACATCTTTACCGACGAGGCGCGGGCTTCTGCTCAGGAACCAGCAGGCAAATGGTTCTCGTATCTCTACATCAATGACGAGCAGCATATCAAGAGCGATCAGCCGATCTCGCCGCTCTGTGACTGCCTGTGCTGTTCGCGCTATTCGCGGGGCTATCTGCATCACCTCTTCAAGATCGGCGATAGCCTCTTTATTCGGCTTGCCACGATTCATAACCTCCGTTTTATGGCCCAATTGATGGAACGGCTGCGCGCCCATGAATAGACCTCCTGATGCAGCAAGCCCCCTGGACGCGCTGGTGCAGGCCGTCCTTGAGAGTCCCAAATATCGCAGTATCTGCCTTGATGTCGTCAGGGACGTTGGGGCGCGCGAACTGGCAAAGCGCCGGAATATGCAGGAGGCGATCAAGGCCACCAAGGGGAAGTTGCACCAGATTGGCGGGGTGTATACCACCAGGAATCAGTACGCCCGCTGGCTGTCTGACCTCACGCGGGCGCATCAATCGGGCGGGATGCCCACGCTGCGGAGTGCTTGCAAGCAGGTGATGGGCTATCATGCCTCCACGCGGGAGCGGCTGCCCATCCTGGAGCAGTTCTATGCCCGCGCGCTGGCCGGTCTGCCCCCGGCGCGGGTCGTGCTTGATCTGGCCTGCGGGCTGAATCCCCTGGCGCTTCCCTGTATGCGGCTGGCTGGGGATGTGGAATACTACGCTTACGACATCTATCAGGATATGGCGGACTTCCTCAACGGTTTTCTGGCGCTGGCCCAGATTCGGGGGCGCGCCGAGGCTTGCAATATCTTGCAGCAGTGCCCGACACAGCACGCCGACCTGGCGCTGCTGCTCAAGGCCATCCCCTGCTTGGAGCAGGTGGATAAAGATGCTGGCCTGCGGCTTTTAGAGACGGTCAATGCCGATCACCTGCTGGTGTCCTTTCCTGTCCATAGTCTGAGCGGCAAGAGCAAAGGGATGGCCCAGAACTACGAGGCGCATTTTCGCCAGATGGTCCAGGGCTTGCCCTGGACCATCCAACGCTTTGAGTTTGCGTCGGAACTGGCGTTTCTGATCACCAAAGAGCGGCCTCCTGCTGGGTTTGATCTTTGACGAGTGCCCGCCTGAGCGGGTATAATGTATGCCATGAAGTTTCCACCAATGCTCCGCTATCATTACCATCAATTCCACGCCTGGGGCGAGGCCCAGGCAGCCACCGGGCGCTGTACAGAGGCGCTCTAGGGGCGCTATGTCCTTGCCCGCTTCTTCTTGCTTCCTCTTTGATGAGCGACCTCCTTTGGGGATTTTTTGCCTGCTGAGTCGGGCGAGCGTGTAACTTTTGACGATAACCTGATACCGTATTCATAAGGGAGTGGACAATGGCGAGCTATAAAGCGGTGGCTGGCACGCAAGATATTCTGCCGGACGCGCAGCCGTACTGGAGCTTTGTGGAGCAGACGGTGGCGGACGTGATGCGCCTGTATGGCTTCGGGCGCATCGAGACGCCGACCTTTGAGGAGACGGCGGTTTTTCAGCGCAGCGTGGGCGAGGGCACTGATATTGTCGAGAAGGAAATGTACTCCTTCGAGGATCGCGGCGGCGAGCATCTGACGCTGCGCCCGGAGGGCACGGCTGGCGTCGTGCGGGCATATCTGGAGCATGGGCTGTTTATGAAGCCGCAGCCGGTGAAACTCTATTATCTGCGCCTGCCGATGTTTCGCTACGAACGCCAGCAGCGCGGGCGCTATCGGGAACACCACCAGTTTGGCTGCGAGGCGCTGGGCGAGACGGACCCCGCCGTCGATGCTGAGATGATCGCGGTGCTGATGCAGGTCTATCAGCGGCTGGGTCTGCGCGGCATCGATCTGCACCTGAACAGCGTGGGCGACCGCGTGTGCCGCCCACGCTATGTGCAGGCGCTGGTGGACTATTATCGGCCCCTTTATGATGATCTTTGCCAGGACTGCAAGGTGCGCTTCACCAAGAATCCACTGCGGCTGCTGGATTGCAAGCTGCCGCAGGACCAGCCGAAGATTGCGGGCGCGCCGAAGATTCTGGACTATCTCTGCGAGGAGTGCGCGGCGCATTTTGCCGAGGTGCGCCGCTTGCTGGAGGCTGAGGACATTGCCTATGTGATCGACCCGCTGCTGGTGCGCGGGCTGGATTACTATATGCGCACGGCGTTTGAGGCTGTGCCACAGGAGGGCGCGAGCCGCAGACAGAGCGCGGTGGGCGGCGGTGGGCGCTACGATGGGCTGGCCGAACTGCTGGGCGGGCGCTCGACGCCAGGCATTGGCTTTGGCGCGGGCATGGAGCGGATCATCGAGTTTATGCAGGAGCAAAAGATTCAGCCGCCCGCCGAGCCAGGGCCAATCGCTTATGTGGCCTATGTGGGCGCCGAGGCGAAGGCTGAGGCCGTGCGCCTGACGGCGGAACTGCGCCGGGCAGGGATCCCGGCGCTGCTCTCGCTGGGCGACCGCACGCTGAAGGCACAGATGCGCCAGGCCAATGGCAGCGGCGCGCATTATGCGCTGCTGATTGGCGAGGGCGAACTGGAGCGCGGCGAGGTGACGGTGCGCGATCTGGAAGCGCCAGAGACCGACGAGCAGCGCAAGCAGTTCAGCCTCAAGCGGGATCAGGTGTTGGCGTTTATCCATCCGGGCGCGTCACGGTAGCTGGCAGTTTCAATCGCCAGCCAGAGGAAAGGAACAGGAGGATATGGCCCTTGTAGAGAATCATCCTGAACAGGCGGCACCAGCGACGCCAGAGCGACCGGGCGAGCCTGAGATGTCCGTCCGGTTGATGCGCAGCGTGGAGAGCGGCAGCCCGCCGAGGCTGCGCGAGCGTCGTCGGCGCTTCCGTTGGCCGGATGCCATTGATGTGATTTTCGAGAAAGACCCTGCCGCGCGCAACATCTTCGAGGTGCTGATGTATCAGGGGCTGCACGCGCTGGCGCTGCATCGCATCGCCCATGCGCTCTACCGGGCGCATATCCCCGTCATCCCCCGACTGATCTCGCAGATTGGGCGCCTGGTGACGGGCGGGATCGAGATTCATCCGGGCGCGAAGATCGGCAAGCGCTTCTTTATCGATCATGGCTCCGGCGTAGTGATCGGCGAGACGGCAGAGATTGGCGATAACGTCATGCTCTACCATCAGGTGACGCTGGGCGCGACGGGCTGGTGGAAGAATACGGGGCCAAACCGCCGGGTGAAACGGCATCCGACGATTGAGGATAATGTGACCATTGGCAGCGGGGCGTTTATCCTGGGGCCAGTGACCATCGGGCGCAACAGCAAGATCGGCGCGATGGCTCTGGTGCTGGAGGATGTGCCGCCGGATTCGGTGGTTGTAGCGAAGCCTGCCGAACTGCTGGTGCTGCGTGGCAAGCCGCTGCCGCAGCATCAGGAACTGACGCAGGGCTGGGAACCAGACTATCAGATTTAGCGTTTCCATCCCTCAATGCGGGTTGTCATAACGGTATATTGCATCGCTCCAGCCCTGGGATAATCTACCAGTGTAGGCTGAGCAGGTCAACGCACAAGGAGAAACAGACAACATGGCATGGGCAAACGACGCGACGGAGTTGATCGGGCGGACGCCGCTGGTGCGGCTGAACCGGGTGACAGATGGGGCAAAAGCAACGGTGCTGGCAAAGATCGAGGCGTTTCAGCCGGGCTACAGCGTCAAAGACCGCATTGCGGTAAGCATGATCCGCGAGGCCGAAATGCAGGGATTGTTAAAGCCGGGCGAGAGTGTGATCGTTGAGCCGACCAGCGGCAATACTGGCATCGGGCTGGTATGGGTGGCGGCGGCGCGCGGCTATCGCTGCATTCTGACGATGCCCGACACGATGAGCCTGGAGCGGCGGCTGGTGCTGGCCCATTATGGCGCGCAGCTTGAACTGACGCCCGGCGCGCAAGGTATGAAGGGGGCGATTGCGCGGGCCGAGGAGATTGTGGCGACGACACCCAACGCCTGGATGCCCCAGCAGTTCAAGAATCCGGCCAACCCGAAGATTCACCGCGAGACGACCGCCGAGGAAATCTGGAACGATACCGAAGGGCAGGTCGA
>JBJKSJ010000372.1:0-17694 GCA_046704085.1 Ktedonobacterales bacterium
AGCCCTTTCGGTTGGCGAACCCATAGACCTGATGTGGCCGCTCTTGGAAGCGACTATCGCCGAGCTTCCCGATGGCAAGCCGCGCCACCTGCTTGGCGTTGGCTCGCCGGAAGATTTGCTGGAGGGAGTGGCACGCGGCGTGGATATGTTTGATTGCGTGCTGCCCACGCGCACGGCGCGCAACGGCGGCCTCTATACCCGGCAGGGCCGCGTGAACATCCGCGCCTCCCGTTTTCGCGCGGAGCGCAGCCCCATCGACCCCGGCTGCGACTGCGCCACCTGCCAGACCTTTAGCGCGGGCTACCTCCATCACCTGGCCCGCGCGGGCGAACTGCTCTACTATCGCCTCGGCACGATCCACAACCTGCGCTTTATGACCCGCCTGATGGAGCAGGTCCGCCAGACCATCGCCGACGGCTCCTTCACCAGCTTCAAGGACGAGTTCCTGGCAGGCTACACGCCTGTCAACGCGCAGGTGCGCGAGGCTCAGCGCCGCAAATGGCAGGAAGCCCGCGCCCTGGAGCGCAGCAAAAGCTAGCTCAGGTCGGGTCGCCCTCTGCAAAATGGTCAATGTGAATCTTGACGCCCTCATCCGTTTCCATACCAGAACCTCTTGATGAGAAGAGATTGGCAGCACAGCAATGCTTCCTAATTGAGAGCGGAAATGAGGGAAACGGCATGGCCGACGAGACGACCTATCTTGAGCTTTCCGAAGAAGGCGGCGGCGCCCACAAGTTCTACGAAGTCATGGTCAAGGATACCCAGGTCAGCATTCGCTATGGCCGCATCGGCGACCAGGGCCAGGCCCAGGTGACGACCTGCGCGACGGCGGCAGAGGCGCAGAAGTTTGCCCAGAAGAAGATCAATGAGAAGACGCGGGGAGGCTATGCGCCCGCCGTGAAGGGCGCGCGCCAGAAGCGCGCGGTGACGCGCCGCCAGGTGGTCAGCTATCAGTCAAGCGCCAAGCAGGCGCCAGTCCTTTGGCGCTTCGCCAGCAGCAGCGCCGCCTTTGGCATCTTCATCGACGAGCGACATTGCTGGCTCGGCAACCAGGCCGGGCATATCTTTGCCCTCGATCACAGCGGCCAATCTCAGGCGCAGTTCAGCCTCCCTGATGGCGTCAAGTGCCTGGTCGCGGATGATGTCTGGATTTACGCGGGCTGCGATAATGGCAAGGTCTACGACCTGACCGGCAAGATTCCCCGCGTGGCCTATGAGATCGACGATGATGTGGACATCTACTGGCTCGACATCCGGCAGGGCGATCTGGCCGTCTCCGATGCGGGCGGCGCTGTGGCTCTGATGAACCACGAGGGCGATTCCGTCTGGCTGAACAAGACTGTTGATCACGCCGGATGGATGGTGCGCTGCGACGAAACTGGCGTCTTTCACGGCCACTCCGGCGGCGTTACTATGTACAACAAACAGGATGGGAAATTCGCCTGGCACCAGAAGACGGGCGGCGCTGTCCTCTTTGGCTGGCAGGAAGAGAGCCTGGTCTATGCCGGGACGAGCAACAACAAGGTCTACAGCTTCACCAAGCAAGGCCAGCCTGGGACCATCTATAGCTGCGATGGCGCCGTCTACTCCTGCGCCACCGCGCCGCAGGGCAAATATGTCTTTGCGGGCGATTGCTATTCCTCGGTCTACTGCTTCGATCAGGCCGGGCAGCGCCTCTGGAAGCTAGGCACGGGCAGCGGCTCGGCGCTCTCCATGCAGTTCTTCGATGATCGTCTCTATATTGTGACAACCAATGGCGTCCTTGCCTGCATCGATGTCAGCGAGTCAGCCATTCAGGCGGCCCAGCAAGGCATCATCCCGCAGGCGGCGCAGATGAAAGCTGCCGCCGTCTCGGCAGCGCCGCCTTCAACCACGCTGGAAACTACCTCGGACACCAGCCGGGGCGTCATTGTGGAATGCTATCAAGATGGCAGCCAGCTTCGCATCCGAGTCGTCTCCCCCGGCTATAACTCTAGCCTGCATGTGCAATTTCCGAAGGACATCCGCCAGGCTGGCGCGCGCTACCTCGTCGATGAGGTTCACCTGGCTGCCCTGGGCAGCTTCTATCGCGTCTATGGCGACATCAAAAAGCTGGTGTAGGCGCGCAGGAGCGGTTGCCAGGACTGGCCTCTCCTCGAAAGCCCTGGAGCCGCCTGCCTGACGGCAGCGCCATCTCAAGAATCCCACCTGCACAGCGTAGGTGGGATTCTTGCCTGGGGCGCGCAGCCAGGTGCAGTGCGGCCTCACAGGCAAGAATCCCTAGAATCCTTAGAATCCCCAGAATCCCACCTGTGAAGGCTTATTCCGAGAGGCGCTTGAGCAGCAGCGCTACTTTGCGGCCATCCTGGGTATCCAAAATACCAATCTCTTGAAAGGAATTGCGCGCATGAAAAGCGAGCGAAACTGGGTTGGGTGGCTCAAGGTTCACTTCGCAGACCAGAGAGAACAGGCGCTGCTCACGCGCCCCCTGCTCTGCCATCTGATAGAGTTGCAAGCCCAAGGAGGCGCGACGATGCTGTTGCGCTACTGCAACCTGATCAATATAGAGAAATGGACAATAGCGGCGCTGAAACCAGGCAAATTCCTCGCCGTCATAGACGGCATCGGAAGTATAGGCGATCAAATAGCCAGCAACCTGCGTGGCGACTTCAACCACCCAGACAGAGCCGACTGCTAACGCTGAGGCGAGTTCCGGGCGGGTGAGCGCAGACACCCCAGGCTTTCCCTCTGTATTGATCGTCAGTATTGAATCACTATCATGCTGCTGCGCGGCGCGAATGGTCGCGTGATTCATATCATTCAGACCCAGCTTGCCTCTATCGGCGGGGGATTGCGCAGCGTCGAGAGGACGACGCAGTATTTCTCCGCTTTCTCGCGGAGCGAGGCAAGCTGCTCTGGCGTGGCATCTGGCGCGACAATATCAAACTTAGCCCTGATCGCTGTCAGGCCAACTGGGGCCGTCGGGGCAATTCCCAGCGTCCCTCGGATGTCCCAATCGCCCTCAATAGTGACGCTGATCTTCTCTGTATGAATGCCCATCGACTCAGCGACCATCTGCGTGGTCAGTTGCGCGCAGGCCGCCAGCGCCCCCAGCAGCAGATCGCCGGAGCAAGGCGCCGTGCCCGCGCCACCGACACCAAGATGCGCCTGCGCCTGATAAATGGCCCGGCCCAGATCGACATTGCAGGCAATCGGCGTATCGGTCTGGTCGCTGTGGGCAATCAGGGTGATAATGGCGCTCCCCGGCTCCTGTCGATAATGCTCCTTCAGTGGCTTTTGCTTCTCGCGCAAATTGAAGGTCATGGTCGCCCTCCTGTATCGTAACTTGCTAGCCATCGCTCCACGATCTTTTCAACCTGCAATACGCGCACGCGATACAGGAGACGCACGACAAGAACATGCCAGGAATCAGGCGGCGCTCCTCACATTCAGAGGCGGGCGGCGACGATGGTAGTCCGTCACCCGTTGATAGGCATCGGCCACGCGGAACAAGACTGCTTCGTTGAACGCCTTACCCAGCAGTTGCACGCCAACCGGCAGCCCCTCGCTGAAGGGGCCAGGCATCGAGAGGCCGCAGATGCCCGCCAGGTTCGCTGGAATGGTGAAGACATCCGAGAGATACATCTGATAAGGGTCGTCAACCTTCGCGCCGATCTTGAAGGCCACTGTTGGCGAGACCGGGCTGACCAGCACATCGAAACGCTCAAAAGCGCGATCAAAGTCTTGCTTGATGAGCGTGCGCATCTTCTCCGCGCGCAGATAATAGGCATCGTAATAGCCGGACGAGAGCGCATACGTGCCCAGCATGATGCGGCGCTTGACCTCTGGCCCAAAGCCATACTGGCGCGTCTTGGCGTAGGCATCGATCAGGTCTTCGGCCCCCTCGCGCACGGAGAAGCCATACTTGATGCCATCGTAGCGCGCCAGATTGGCGCTCGCCTCGGCAGGTGCGATGATATAGTAGGCCGCAACGCCATAGCGCGTATGCGGCAGAGAGACCTCGCCCACTTCCGCGCCAAGCCCGCGCAGCGTCTCAATTGCCTGGCGCACCGACGCGACGACGCCCGCTTCCGTTCCCTCAATCCAGTATTCCTCTGGAATGCCCACACGCAGCCCTTTTATATCGCCGGTCAGCGCCGCGCTATAGTCGGGCACGGGCACATCAATGGCTGTCGAATCCAGCGGGTCGTGTCCGGCGATTGCCTGGAAGAGCAGCGCCGCGTCGCGGGCGTCGCGGGCAAAGGGGCCGATTTGATCGAGCGAGGAGGCAAAAGCCACCAGCCCGAAGCGCGAGACTCGCCCATAGCTGGGCTTGAGGGCCGTCACGTTGCAGAGCGCGCCGGGTTGACGAATCGAGCCGCCAGTATCGCTGCCCAGCGACCCCAGCGCCTCGCCCGCCGCGACCGCGACTGCCGAGCCGCCGCTGCTCCCGCCGGGCACGCGCTCCAAGTCCCAGGGATTGCGCGTCGGAAAGAAGGCTGAGTTCTCGGTAGATGATCCCATTGCAAACTCGTCCATGTTCGTCTTACCGAGCATCACAATGCCCGCTGCATTCAGCCGCTGCATCACCGTTGCATCGTAGGGAGGCACAAAGTTCTCCAAAATATGCGAGCCGCAGGTGGTGCGCACCCCATTGGTGCAGATAACATCCTTGATCGCCAGCGGAATGCCCGTCAGCGGCGAGAGATGCTCCCCGGCGGCAAGACGCCGGTCGGCTTCTTCTGCCTGCTTCAGCGCCAGCTCAGGCGTCAGGGTGATAAACGCACGCAGCGCGCTTTCAACCTCACCAATGCGCACCAGATATGCCCTGGTCAATTCAACCGAACTGATCTCGCGGCGGCGCAGCAATTCTGCCGCCTCATATATCGTCACGTCCCAGAGTGGGGGCATACACTTTCCTCCGGCTTCTAAATGGCTGGCGACCAAAGTCGCGCCAAAGGGCGCCTGCGGGCGCCACCAAGTCCGCCTGCGCGGACTCCCCTCCCCAGTCGGCATGCGCTCGTCCTAACCCGCGCAGGCGGGTTTTGTGGCCGCAGGCCCATAGGCGCGGTTTCAACCGCCAGCACGCTCAGGGCGCTTCTTCCAGCACCGGGGGCACGCGCAAGAAGTTTTCTTCGGCCTCTGGCGCGTTGGCGAGCAACTCCTGGGGCGAGCAGGAGGGGCGCGGCTGGTCGGCAGCAGTCACATTGCGCACTGGCAAGATATAGGCGCTGGCAGGCACCTGGCTGACATCCACCTCGTTCAAGATTGCCATATTTTCTAGAATGACCCCAAGCTGGCTGATCAGTCGCTCTTTCTCTTCTTCTGTCAGGCCCAGGCGGGCCAGCAGGGCCACATTCTCCACATCTTCGCGTGTAATTGCTGCCATAAGACTCTCTCCTTTAATAGCGCACGCGGAACCCGGCAAACGTGCCAGTTGCCGGTCCCCAGCCAACTTCTACATCCTCGACAGACGCGGCGGGCGGGCCACGCCGCAGGGCGTCCAACAAGCGTTCCAGCAGTGGGCGTGGCCCCTCGGCAATCACCTCGACCGTGCCATGCGGCGCGTTGCGCACGTAGCCACGCAGCCCTAGCGCGTTGGCCTCTTCAATGACAAAATAGCGATATCCCACGCCATGCACGCGCCCATGCGCGGTTGCCGTGAGACGCAGCGTTTCTGTCTCTGCCATAGGCATCTACCTTCAAGGGAGGGCTTACTCAGCCGGACTGCCAGAGCCGCTGGCGGCCTCCTCCGCAGCCTCCTGATCTGCCGAAGGCTGTAGCTGGGCGGCGCTTTCCGGCTTCGCGCTCGCCACCGTCTGCGCCGGGCCGCTTTCGGGCAGGGCAGCAGGCGCGGCGGCTGGGGCTGGCGCGGCGCTTTCGGAAGCCTCGCCATAGATGCCCTGATACTGCGGCGGCAAGAGTTCGGCGATGTGCCGCATAATAATCTCCAATTGCGCCTGAAGATCGGTATGGCCGCGATGCCCTTCGCGCGTCAGCGTGAACGGTTGACCGTAGGTCAGCGTGATGCGCGTGCGGAAGGGCCAGATATGCCAGAGCTTGAACTTTTCCGAGCCATAGATGCCTACCGGCACAATCGGCGCGCCCGACCGCAGAGCGATCAGCGCAACGCCCGCCAGCCCTTCTTTCATCACCCGCTTGCGGCTACGCGTACCCTCTGGAAAGATGACCAGCACCTGCCCGGCCTTCAATACCTCTTCTGCCTGCTTGATAGCCTGGCGATCTGCCTCGCCCCGCCGCACCGGGAAGGCGCCCAGGCCAATCACCAGCCATTTGAACGAGGCTTTTTGGAAGAGTTCCGTCTTCGCCATAAAATGCGTGCGGCGCATCACGCGCACAGCAATCATCGGGATGTCAGTCCAGTTCAGGTGATTGCTCACCAGAATTACCGGCCCCGTTTTGGGTACGTTCTGCACGCCGGCCACGCGCAGGCGAATGAGCAACAGCACGAAAAGGCGCACGATCACGCGGCAGGTTTCATAGAACCACTTATACTCTTTCATGGATCAACCCCATAATCCGCTCAAGCACCTGCTCTACTGTCAAGGTATCCGTATGAATGATCACTGCATCGGTGGCGGGCTGGCTCTGCGCGCTATCGAGCGCATCGCGGCGCTGGACCTCGGCCAGCACCTCCTCAAGCGTCGGAGCCACATCCTGCTTGGCGCGCAGCTCCAGCCAGCGCCGCCGGGCGCGCTCCTCCAGCGTGGCCGTGAGATAGATTTTGACCTGGGCGTTGGGCAAGACCACCGTGCCAATATCGCGCCCAGCCATCACCACACCGCCCCGCTCGCCACGTGCCCGCTGACGCCTGCGCATCGCGGCGCGCACCGCCGGATGATGCGATACCAGCGAAACTGCGTGATCGACCTCCGGGCTGCGCAACTCCCAGGTCACATCGCGCCCCTCAACCGTCACTGTATACTGGCGGCCATCATCCACCGTTGGCAGCGTAATGTCCAGATCGAACGTTTCAGCCAGCGGCCCCAGCGTCGCCTCATCCTCCAGATCAATCTGCTGCTGAAGCGCCAGCCAGGTGAGCGCGCGGTACATCGCGCCGGTATCGAGATAGAGGTAGCCGAGTCGCTTTGCCAGCCGTTCGCCCACCGTACTCTTGCCGACACCGGCAGGCCCATCAATCGCAATTTGCAGGTCGTGGCGCATGTCGCCTCCAGGAGATTCGCCCTGGCAGAGCTACCTGGCCCCAGGCGCCAGCATTGCTCAGGGCACACAATGATTGCAAGAGATGTTCCCGGCGCGCGATCTGGCACAGATCACCGCGCAGATCGGCAGACCCCAGGGAGACACTCTCAGAAAGCGCGCAGCAACCTCTGGATGATGGCACAGGGTTCAGGCCAGGGCATGTATTCTGGCTTATTATAGCACCAAAAACCCGTCGGCGGTTGAAACCGCGCCTATGGGCCTGACGGCCACCAAGTCGGCATAGGCCGACTCCAAGCCCCTCACAGCCGCTCGTTCCAGTTTGTGCAGGCGCGATCCTCATTCTCCGGCCAGCGTGCGTACTTCTGCCGCGCTCAGCGGGCGCCAGTGGCCGGGCGGCAGATCGCCCAGGCGCAAAGGACCAACGCGGACCCGTATCAGCCGTAGTACTGGATGACCCACCGCCGCGAACATGCGGCGCACCTGGCGCTTGCGGCCCTCGTGCAGTGTCACCGATAGCCAGCTTGTGCCGTCGCCCAGAGCGCGCAGCAGGCGCGCCTGCGCGGGGGCAGTCGGGCGCGTCTCACCAGGCAAGAGCAGGCCACGCCGCAGCGATGTCAGCGCGTCGGGCGAGGGCTGCCCCTGGACGAGCGCGTGATACTCTTTCTCCTGCTCGTAGCGCGGATGGGTCAGGCGCAGGGCAAACGATCCATCGTTGGTCAGCAGCAGCAGCCCCTCGCTGTCCAGGTCCAGCCGACCCACCGGAAAGACCCGTTTGGCGCGCAGCGTTGCTGGCAGCAGGTCAAGCACTGTCTGGCGGCCCTGCGGGTCGCTGGCCGTCGAGACCACCCCGGCAGGCTTGTGCAGCGCCAGATAGACGCTAGCATCCGACGGTCGCACCGGGCGGCCATCGACCTGTATCTCATCGATTGCCGGATTGATCTTTGTGCCCAGGTGTGTCACCGGCTGCCCGTTGACGCGCACGCGCCCGGCCCGAATCAACTCCTCGGCATGGCGACGCGAGGCGACACCAGCCCGCGCTAGGAACTTTTGCAGGCGCTCAGACTGGCCTGGCGCATCGGATAGTATAGCCCAATCGGGGGGTGTTTCTGGTTCTTCGCCCATAACTCCAGTATAATCCTCGCCTGGAAGCTCTGCAAAGTTGATGATTATCCGTCGGCGCGAAAGGGGGCGCGGTGCGGCCAAACCCATCCCTGCCAACGCGCCCAATGCCCGCGATCATGCCCACCCCAGCGGCGCTGCGCCAGCGTCTCTCCTATCGCTGGCTGGCGCTCTGCGCCGTGCTAGGGCTGCTCATAGGCGGTGGTCTGGGCTTCGCCTTCCCGAAAAGCGCGCCTCAGCCAGCCTCCAATAGCTCCGACTTGCAAGCGCAGCATCCCATCTCCGGTGTCTCGGCGCTCGCCAGCGCAACAGCCACCACACCGCCGACGGCTGCGCCAACACCCGCGCCAACGCAGCCAACCGCCGGAACACATCACTTTGCCTTCGGGCTGGATAACGCGCCCGGCAATGTGCAGTACATGAACGATATGCGCTCCCAAAACGGCGCGGCCTTCGACTATCGCTATCAGTATCTCTCGGCTGGCGTCAACACCGGGCACGGCTGGGAAACCTGGGATAGTCCGCCCGGCGCCTTCGCCACCAACTACATTCAGGAGAGTGTCTCCAATCACTATATCCCCGTCCTGGTCTATTACGAGATGCTGCAATCCAATGGGAACTGCGGCGGCTGCGGCGAACAGCCGCGCGACCTGAGCAACCTCGTCAACCCCGGCGTGATGAACGCCTATTACGCCAACTGGGCGCTGCTGATGCAAAAGATCGGCGCGACGCATCAGACCACGCTGGTCATCGTCGAGCCTGATCTGTGGGGCTATATGCAGCAGAGCGTGGTGGGCGGGTCCAACAACGCCGCCTCGGTGCCTGCCAGCGTCGCCAGTTCGGGCTATGGAGCCGTCGCCGGGCTGCCCAACACGGCGCAGGGCTTCGCCTGGGCGCTGCTGCACCTGCGCGATCTGTTTGCCCCCAATGCCGAACTGGCGCTGCACGCCTCTAATTGGGCCACGAAATTTGACATCAGCAGCAATACTGATCCTGGGCTGAACGTTGCTAGCGTAGCGAAGACCGAAGCCCATTTCCTGCTCTCGGCGGGCATCCAGAGCAACCCCGCAGGCATCTCGCGCTGGAACCTGCTCTCCAACGACGTGGCCGACCACGATTCCGGGCAATCGGGCATCTGGTGGGACCGCACGAACAAGACCCTGCCCAATTTCGCGCGCTATCTGCAATTCATCGGCGCGCTGACGGCGGACACCGGGCTGCATGTGATCATGTGGCAGGTGCCGGAGGGCAACCAATATTTCGACACCGAGAATAACAGCCAGGGCCACACGCAGGATAACCGCGCCGAGTATATCCTGAGCCATGTCTCCGACTTCGCCCACGCGGGCATCATCGGCGTCCTCTTTGGCCCCGGCAACGGCGGGACCGAATACTTCGACGCGCAGAAAGATGACATCACCAATCCCGCGCCGATCAGCACCTACGAGTGCAACCTGTGCAACAGCCACCAGAGCCAGTATGCCGACGACGACGGCGGCTACCTGCGACTCTTCGTCGGCCAGTATTACAAAAACGGCGCCTACCCGCTGTCGGCGGGGTGGTAGAGTTGTCAGAGTTGCTAGAGTTGCAGGCGCCTCTGGGGGTGCAATTCCTGAGTGTTTTGCCAGGGCAGGCGCTGAGCGCCTGGGCGGCGTCGGCAGGGTAGCAGGAGGGTCGCTGCCGGTTGGCGGGGAAGCCGCGCTTCCGCCCGCCCGATGCTGCCCCGCTGTCAGGACTGTCGCACGTCACCCATTCCAGAAGATGGCCGCTGAGAGGTCTGACCAGTGATAGAATATCTCTTTGCTCCAACTCCTGGTTCTGTCAGGAATGGGGGTGAATGGTGCCGCTGGTGTTTGTCGCACTGGCGGCGTCGTGCCGTTGCCTCATTGGGATTGGCGCTTCCCAGGTGGAAACGCTGCTGAGAGTATAGCGCCTGCTTTGCGGGCGTCAAGTGGTAGAAACCTGGGAAGCCTGGCATAATTAGGGCAGACACCGCGATAGAGGGAAAGAGAGCGAGGCAGGTATGATTGACGCACTCCAACAGGTCATAAGCCAGCTTGAACACCTGCCGGAAGAAGCGCAGGCAAAACTTGCGGAAGAGGTTCAGGCGTTGCTTGATGAGCATCAGTGGCGGGAAGCCAAGCGGGTACGAGTCGCTCAGATGACAGAGGACGAGTTTGCCGTCTTCCTTGCAGAGCGAAAAGTGAGCAAGCCCTATCTGGCTCCTGGCTATCGGAGCATCTACTATAGCGATGAGGAGTTCGATGAAGCACTCCGCCTATGGTCTGGGCCAGAAGCCGTCGCGCTCTACGAGCGCGAGAAGAACGCCTTCGATGCCAACGTTTGACGCCGAGGATCGCTTTAGACAAGAATATCTGCGCTTGTCTGTACAAAAGAAAGCCGCGTTTCTCAAAGCCCGCGACGACTTTTTTGCCTGGCTCGTTGCTAAAAAACACCAGTCAGACCTGCCTCCACCGGCACACCTGCGCTTGCACTTCATCGAAAGCAAGGATGCCTGGTCAATCACCTTTGGGGGCGACCTGCGGGCGCTGTGGCGCTATGGCAAAGAAGTTCGCTCTGGTGAAGCGCATATCGTCCACAGGGTCAGGCTCTTCAGGAAAGACAAACAGATGCGGAGCCGGGGGCGATTCTTCACCGTCCATCAGCAGTTCCAGCACTTCCTGGGCCATCTCAGCGGCCTCCACATAGGTCTTGCCGTGCGTATGCGCTCCTGGCCCCCACTCTGGGAAGGAGGCAATATACAACTGATCTTCCTCGCTCCATTGGATGAGGACGCTGTATTTGATGGGATTCATGGCTTCCTCTTCCCTGCTTAGAAATCAGCGAAAAGCCCAGCGCATAGTAGTCTGCTAACACTTCACGCACCTTACGCGGCACTACTCCCACACTCCCTTTATTGAAAGATTGTATCACCTGGGCAAGAAACCGTAGCCATGCTCCGCTGCAATGGCTGCACCCGTCACCAGCGCCAGCCCCCCAACGACGGCGGCGGCTGCCTGCGTCTCTTCATCGGAGGACCAAAAAAGTCCATAACAGCGCGCCCGCGATGAGAGCCAGGACGAGATAGCCCAACACTAAACCTGTAATAGCCCTTCCCTTCCCACCAAGCATTCCATCACCGCGCCGAATATCTCGTATCGCAAGATGTCCCAATACCACAGCAGCAATCGCAAAGAAGGGGGATGACAACAAAACGGTACTTACGAAGATGATCAGCAGGTCGGAGGGGAAGAGTTGGTAGAGGGAAAATCTTAGTTGGTTAAGGACTATAAACAGCAGTGGTAAAATACCGAGACACATTGACCAGCTAGCCTTCTTGCTGAGCCGCCTCTTCTGTGCCGCTGGCGCCACCGGCACAAGCTGATAGCCAGGTGGGGGTGTGTATGGCGTATATAATGCCGCTGGCTGAGGACTGCTGGCTGGGAGGGCGCCAGAGAGTTGATAGTTTGTGATAGGAGGCGCGGAGGCGCGCTGGGTGGGAGGATAGGGGGTTACTGGCGGCGTTAGCGAAGAGGAGCGCCGCGTGGGGGCGTTGGCGATGGCCGGGTCAATTTGGGGGCCGCTGAGCGGGCGCGAGGGGCGGCCCTCCAGGAGCGCGCGGAGTTCTTCGACGACCTGCGCGGCGCTCTGGGGCTGGCGCTGCGCGCGGTCAGCCGTCAGCAGGCCCAGCACCAGCGCGTCAATGCGGGTACTCATGGTCGGGGGCATCGAGCCAAGCCATCTGCCGGGCGGCTGCGCCGGAGCGGAGGCAAAGAGCGGGGGCAACTGGCCGGTGAGCATCTGATAGAGCATGACGCCGAGCGAGTAGAGGTCGCTGCGCTCGTCCACGCCTTCGCGCTTGGCCTGTTCGGGCGGCATGTAATCGGCGGTGCCAATGACGGTGCGCCCGCTGCGCTCGGCCAGGACGGCAGCGATGCCAAAGTCGGTGACCTTGACCGAACCATCGCTGGCGCGAATGAGGACGTTGCTGGGCTTGATGTCGCGGTGAATGACGCGCAGCGGCGGGCGATGGGCGTAGGCCAGCGCCTCGGCGACGGCCAGCGCGATCTGGAGCGCCCTGCGTGGCTCCAGCGCGCCGCCTTGCTGACGCAGCAGTTGCTCCACTGTCACGCCGTCCACAAATTCCATGACGAGGTAGAAGGGCAGATCAGGGTCGTTGCCGGAGCCATAGACCTGGACGATGTTGTGATGCTGCAACTGCATCAGCACGTCGCATTCCTGCTGCAAGCGGCGGATGTCGTCCGGGTCGCTGTCGTTGGGCAACTTGATCGCCACCTCGCGCTTCAGACCATCATCTACCGCTCTGATGACCGTACCCATGCCGCCTTTGCCCAGCTTGCCGACGACGCGATAGCGCCCGATATAGGTTCGCTCCATCTCTGCGCCCTCCTCGCCTGCCCTGAAGATGTTTGCTTTCCGGCTGAAGATTGTTTGCAGCCCGTCGGCGAATGAATTCGCCTCTACTTTTTGAGGCTACCTGCCGATCAGCCCTCCCCAAAGACTGAAGTCGCCCCGCCCCTGGTTCGGCGATTGAAATCGCCGCTACGGGCGTCCCGCCAGGAAGTCCCGGCGGGACTGGCGCGCCGGAGCTACCAGGACAAGGATCGGGGGAGCGCCTCTGTCCCGGCAGCACATCGGCGGCGCCGACGCGATAGGCTGGCTGAAGAGACCTCTGGCGAGCGCCGCTGCGTCGGCTGGACGCCGACTTGCGGCGCGCCAGCACGGAGGCTGGCGGTACACGCAGTTCGCTAGCACGGAGGCTGGCGGTACACGCAGTTCGCCAGCACGGAGGCTGGCGGTACACGCCACTATAGCCTGATAGAGCCTCAACCGAAGGTCTATGCAGAGTCTACTACTCTAGCAAGGTTCCGTCAAGAGCGCCAGCTACCATATGCCTGCATGGGTATAGAATGTGCTATCGTGAAAAGTGGAGGGGATGGGCCATGAACAATCAGCCAAGCAGGTGCAGCGTCCTCATCCAGTGGTCGGATGAAGATCAGCTTTATATTGCCAGCATGCCAGAGTGGGGTCCATACGCGCTGACACACGGCGCTACTTATGAAGAAGCGGCAGGGCCGTTCAGAGAGGCGCTGGAATCGCTGGTATCGGCCCACCAGGAAGAGGGCCGCGCACTGCTGGAGCCGCACACGTTCGTCTTTCCTGAAGCACCGGCAAAGCAACAACCTGCTGCGCCTCAGCAATAAGCCCTTCGCTAACAACAGGACAGCAGAAAGCCTACGCAGACAAGCGATAATCTTTCAAGAGGGGGTTTTTCTCTTTCTCCTGCGCGCTTCTCTCCAGAGTATGATCCCGGTGACCAGGGCAAAGAACAACCCAATGCCTAGAGAAAACAGCCCAAACCCCAGATAGGCTGATCCGCTTAGCAGCGTCCAGACCCCCAAACCGACGAACACCAAACCTGCCACGAACGCGGGAGCGGGACTCGCTATTGCGTTTTTCCTTTGGATCCTGGTGTAGAAATCAATCCTCCTCATGTTATCTTCCGGCCCCAGAGGGTCCAGGCCACCCGTTTCTCTACCCGGAAACACCAGCTTGCTCACTTTCTCGCTCATGGATGAGCGATGTGGAACAGGCGCTATCCATCTCGTGGAGGAGATAGCGCCTGTTCCCTTCCAGAGAGTCGGCTATACACATTATAGCACTTTGTTATATATTGTATAGCTTCCCGTTATGAAAAGTCAAGGGTAGCATTAAAGGCGCTGCTGCAAGCGGTGGCAGTATTGACGCTGCTTATTCTATGCAAGCGCATCAATCGCAAGCCCTGGCGCAGGGGCAGGCGGCGCAGCGCTTTTCGCGGCACCAATGTTTGTGAACATGCTGAAGACCCTGCTGCGCCAGCGCCAGCCGGGGATGCTTTGGCAAGAGCAGTTGCTGCTGCATGGCGCGCGTAATCTGGTTGGAGGGCAGGCCGGGGAACTCCAGGGCCAGGGAGCGCGCACGCTCCGCCAGGGCTTCATCGGCGTGATGCAGCGCCCAGGCGTAGGCGAAGGGCAAGACGACGTTCCAGACCAGAATGGCGGCACGCCCGGCGCTGAGCGATTCGGCTGGCGCGGCGCTCTGGCGGTCAGATGTTTGATACCTCTCGCCGGAGATAGTCAGCGCCCGCAGGATGGCGTCTCTGGCATCATCCAGGTCTGGCCGCGAGAGCAGCGCCCAGACCTCCGGCCAGGGGCCACGCTCGCGCCAGCGCACGGCCAGCGTGATCAGCGCCGCGAGCCGCTGGCGTTGCAGGCGCGCAGGCGGGGCCAGCCGCGCCAGCAGCGCGTCCGCGAGGTCCACTGGCGAACCGAGGGTTGGGACGAGCGCGACCAGTTGCTCGCCCAGCGCGCGAAACGCCTCGCGCTCGCGGCCAAAGCCCAATCCTTCGGCCAGGGCCACGAAGAGCAGGCGGCTCTCCGCGTTCCAGGCCGGTTGATCCGCCGACTCTGCCCACGCTGCCAGGTCTGCGAGCGCGGCGAACTGCGCCTGAAACGCGCTGGCTTTCTCCAGATAACGCGCCTCCCCGGCCTGGGCGAGCAGCGCCAGCAGGTCCGGCTCTTCCAGGCACGTGGCGGCCTGCTGGCAGGGCCATTGCCCGGCATCGGCGCGCAGGGGCAACGTTGGCGGCGCGACGACATCCGCCAGCGCCAGGACCGGCACGATGGATCCATCGGGCAGGCGCGTGGGTAGAAGATCGTTGGCAAAGACGACATGCAAGATGACCCGGCGATAGCGCGGATCATCCGCGTGGCCGTGCGTGCGCCAGTCTCCGCCGCGCAGATGCAGTTCGACATCGCCGCAGAGCGTGCGGCTGTCACCCAGGCGAATGACCGCATCCCGAAAGTCGGGACCAGCGCCGCCGCCAGAGCGACCGGGATAGAGGATGCTGAGGCGCTCGCCATTGGTTGTGCAGAGCGGCAGGCCAATCAGTTCACCGCTGGCCCAGCGGCGAACAATATCGCGCTCAGAGATTTGTTGCATGTCGCGCCTCCCTGTGCTACTATCTTTGGGCAGACGAGACTATTATCGCAGGTTGGTCTATTCCCTTCAAGGAGACCCTTATGGCCGTTTCGTTAACACAAGACTTCTTTTATATCGCCGTTGCCTTGACTGCTGTCGGATTCATTGCCTATCTGGTCTTCACCCTGAGCAATCGGCATATGGTGCTGACAAGCCTGGCAGAGGCTCGCACGCGCCGCGCGCGGGGCAAGGTCGCTGCCAAGGTCAGCGTGGAGAACGCGGCGGGCGGCTCCGGCGGCGCGGGCACAGCAACGCTCACACGCGATTTTGAAGTGGCTGCCACCAACGTAGAGCCAGACTATCGCGCCACCTATTGGGGGCGCATCGGCACAGGCGCGGCCTGGTTTAGCGTTATCTCCCTGCTGGCCTCGATGATCTTCCGCTCGGTCGTCATGGGCTATCCGCCCTGGGTCAACATGTATGGCTACAGCCTGAGCTTTGCCCTGGCCCTGTTGTTCTGCTATCTGCTCTTCGAGCGGCACTATCACACACGCGCGCTGGGCGTCTTCGCCACTGGTGGGGCGCTCCTGCTGGTCGGCTTTGCCATCTGGGTTGGCGCGGCTTTTGACCAGGCAACGACCAGCTACAATGTCATCCCCGCGCTTCAGGATGAGAAGATTTTGATCCTGCATGTCTCGATGGCGATCTTTGCCTACGCGCTCTTTACGGTCGCCTTTGGCTGCGGGATCATCTATCTGGTTCAGGGAGCAACCAATCGGCATTCGTGGCTGCCCAGCGCCGAGGCTGCCGATGAACTGGGCTACAAGGCAGTGATTATCGGATTTCCGCTGCTGGCGCTGAACCTGATCCTGGGCGCGTATTGGGCCAACTACGCCTGGGGCCACTACTGGAGTTGGGATCCCAAAGAGACCTCGGCGCTCGTCACCTGGCTGGTCTACGCGATCTATCTGCATGTGCGCGGTGTGCGCGGCTTGCGCGGCAAGTGGTCTGGCTGGCTGCTGGTGCTGGGCTTCGCGGCAACGCTCTTCACGTACTTTGGCGTCAGCTTCATCGTGCCAGGTCTGCACAGTTACGCGGGTGTGTAGCAGGGAGCGCCGCCCACCGTTCGCTGCTGGTGGCAGTCTGGAAGGACTGCGCCACAAGTAATCGGCGCGCAAGGAACTCCCAATGCCAGAAACTGCGAGAGGCGCCCCATTAAGTGGGGGCGCCTCTCGCATTATGCGCGTTTTGATCCAGGCTCAACTGTCTCTTTCAGAACCAACGCATAGGCAGGGTTATAGGCATGGTCGCACGCGCCACAGGAGACCGGACGAGGATAGCGGCGCACGCGCTGATACTCTTTGCCACAACGCGGGCAGGCATAGATATAACGAATCGGGCGGACCGCCCGCGCGGCTTTCTCGCGGCGCGATGTCTCTTCGCGCAGCAGCGCGCGCAGATCCTCCGGCGGATAGCCGGTAATGGCGGCCTCATCGACCGAGATCGAGTCATAGCCATGACAGCGATGCCGCCGGGGCTGGCCGCGCACCCTATCGGCCAGGTGAATCAACTCATGCGCCACCGTCACTTCGATGCTCTGCGGCAAGAGGTCTGGCTCGACAAAGATCAGGTGGCGATGCAGCATCGGGATGCTCTGGACCTGCGGCTTAATAACAGGCGGAACGGCAAAATTCGGCAGAGGAAGCTGGGTCAGCACGGCTGCCGCCTCTTCCGTTTGCGCGCCGATGGCCTGGGAAAGCTGCAAGTTGCGGCGCTGGCGGCGTGTCAAGGGAGGGGAGGGAAGGTAGCAATAGCAGCCCAGCGCCAGGGTATTCAGGCGGCGCCCGACCCAGCGGGCAAACTCGCGGCGGTCCTGGGTGACGGCCAGGCGGCTACGTTCTTCAGCAGGCAGGCCCAGCTTGTGCCAGTAGTGGTCCAGCCAGCGCCGCACGTCTTCAGCCGCGTGGAACACTGGCAAGTTATGGAACGACGGAGGTTCGGGCGTTGGCCGACTACGGCGCGCAGGGTTACTCGCTGTGGTCATCGCCCGCTATCCTCCACAAGAAGCCCATATGCCTAGAAATCCAGCAGACACAGTGGCTCATGCACTCTCCGGCAGCCCCGCCCAGGAGGCGCCGACCCCCTTCCACGCAATCAGTCGCCCCTGGGCCAGCGATGTCTATGCCCTGCTGCTCTGGTTCTACTCCAGGGCATCCTGCCAGCGATCCAACCATTCCAGGATGATACTCCCAGTATAGTAATGCTGATGTTACGCCTGCAACAGCCGGACGCCAATGCCCCAAGGGCTTACACCGATATAACGGGTAAACTCGGCGAGGGTATCACGCGCTGCCTGGCGTGGCGTGCTATTCGATCCCCACCTGGGGTATCTCCATCCCATCGGCAAAATACCCATAGGCCATGTTGGGC
>JBJKSJ010000373.1:0-16545 GCA_046704085.1 Ktedonobacterales bacterium
ATTTTTTAAGGGTCGCCTCAATCTTAACGGCAAGACGGCTTTTTGTCAAGGTCCGGCGAAACAAATTTTGAGGAAAAACTAAAGATGGAGCGGGCGGAAGGTTCCTTGTAGCGCCAGCCCCTCTTCCGAAAGCCCTGCCTGGTGGGCCAGGCTTGACGGGGGGGCTTGTCTTGCGTATCATGGGGACTAAACAGTCAACGCTCACCGATGGCCGCGCACGCGCCAGAGCAGAGAGAGGGGAGACGGAGCTTTGAGACGCAGTACAGATCGTATGCTCACAACCCACACCGGCAGTTTGCCCCGGCCAGAGGAACTAGCGCGCCTGCTGGTCGCCAGGGAGCAAGGGCAGCCGGTGGATGCCAGCGCGCTGGCCGACATGATCCGTCAGGCCGTCGCCGCGATGGTCACACAGCAGGTTGAAACTGGCATCGACATCATCTCCGATGGCGAGATGAGCAAGATTGGCTTCGCCAACTACGTCAAGGATCGACTGACCGGCTTCGAGGGCGAGTCCAATCCGACGGTGGCGCAGGATGTGCTGGACCATCCTGACCTGCGCGTGCGCATGTTTCGGCGCAACGAAGGCAGCGCCAGCCGCTACTTTACTCCCGCCTGCACCGGCCCGATTACCCTGCGCGACAAGGACGCGGTACACCAGGATATTGCCAACCTGAAGGCGGCGCTGCAAAATGCCCAGCCCGCCGAGGTCTTTCTGCCCGCCGCCTCGCCGGGAACCATCGCCCAGGCCATGCAGAATCGGTATTATCCAAGCCAGGAAGCCTATCTGTACGCGCTCGCCGACGCCATGCGCTATGAATATCAGGCCATCGTGGCGGCGGGCTTCTTGATTCAACTGGACTGCCCCGACCTGGCGATGCAGCGCCATACCAGGTTTGCCCACGCCAGCCTGGAGGAGTTTCGCCGCCAGGCGCAGCAAAACATCGAGGCGCTGAACTACGCGCTGAGCGGCATTGAGCCAGAGCAGGTGCGCGTGCATGTTTGCTGGGGCAACTATCCCGGCCCGCATCATCGGGATGTGCCGCTCAAAGACATCCTTGATCTGCTGCTCACCATTCACGGCGCCGCGCTCTCCATCGAGGCGGCCAACCCGCGCCATGAACACGAGTGGCAGGTCTTCGAGGAGGTCAGGCTGCCAGAGGGCAAAGTGCTGATCCCTGGCGTGATCGATACATGCAGCACCTATGTGGAACACCCGGAGGTCGTGGCCCAGCGCCTGGCGCGCTTTGCCCGCGTCGTCGGGCGCGAGCAGGTGATCGCGGGCACCGACTGCGGCTTTGGCACCTTCGTGGGCGCTTCGCCTCTGGCGCCCAGCGTCGCCTGGGCCAAGCTCCAGTCGCTGGCCGAAGGAGCCAGGCTGGCCTCGCAGGAACTCTGGTAGCGCCTCCCTGGCCTCAGCGGAGAGGCTTTCGCGCGTTGTTCTGGCAGAGACAACTCAGGAGGGATGAGCATGAGCGACATTCGCGCCGAGTGGCTGGCTACGATCAAGCACTATCAGTTCTCGCCGGATCGCCCCGACAACGACCAGTTCTGGTGTACCCGCCTGGACACGGCTTCACAGGAAGAACTGCGGGCGATCCAGAGCGACAAGCTTCGCGTCGCGGTGCGCTACGCTTTTGAGTGCATCCCGTTTTATCGGCGCAAGTTTGATCGCCTTGGCCTGAATCCTGGCGATATTCGCTCGGTGGATGATCTGCATCTTATTCCGGTGACGACCAAGCAGGAGATGGCCGACGACCTGGCCGCGCATGCTCCCTGGGGCACGTACACCGCGTTGGATGATGCCCTCTGGCGGCAGCGCGGCTGGCAAATCTTCGCCAGTTCGGGGACGACGGCGCAGCCGCGCGCCTTCCGCTACAGCCAGTTTGACCGCGAGCAGTGGATGTGGACCAATGCCCGCGCCATGTGGGCGATGGGCTTTCGGCCTGGCCGCGACAGCGCGCTGATCGCCTTTGGCTATGGCCCGCATGTCTGGCTCTGGGGCGTGCATTACGCGCTCAACCTGATGGGCATCCCCATTGTGACGGCGGGCGGCCTGGAATCCAGCGCCCGCGCGCGCTTCATTGATCGCTACCAGCCGACGATTCTGGCCTGCACGCCCTCCTACGCGCTCTATCTGGCGAGCGTGATGCGCGAACTGAACCTGGACCCGGCGGCCAGTTCCATTCGCTATCTCTTCTGCGCGGGCGAGCCGGGCTTCAGCATTCCGGCGACGCGCAAACGGCTGGAGGAGACATGGGGCGCCGAACTCCACGAGTTCTACGGCTGCACGGAGGCCGCGCCCTCGGCGGGCGGCTACACCTGCGCGGCAGTCGCCGGGCAGAAGCAGGGCGTGGTTAGCACGCACCTGATGGAAGATGTCCAGGTCTGGGAGGTGGCGGATGAGCAGATGCGGGCACTGCCGGATGGAAGTCGGGGCTTGACGGTGGTGACAAACCTGTGTTCCGAGGCGTCGCCGCAACTGCGCTTCCTGGTTGGTGACTACACGACGCTGACGCATGAACCCTGCGCCTGTGGGCGCACGCACGCGCGCGCCGTCGGCGGCATGGTGGGCCGCGCCGATGATATGCTTAACGTGCGCGGCGTGACGCTCTTCCCCTCCAGCATCGAGGACATCGTGCGGCGCATCCCCCAGCTTGGGGCGGAGTTCGCCATCGTCCTCACGAAGACCCAGGAGTTGGATGAGTTGATCGTGCAGGTCGAGGTGCTGCCCGACGTTTCGACAGACCGCTATGCCGAGGTGGGGGCCATCGTGGAGCGCGAGATTCGCTCTCGCTGCGAACTGCGCCCGGTGGTCGAGGTGCTGCCGCAGGGCACCTTGCCGCCCACGCAGTTCAAAGCCAAGCGGGTGCGCGATCTGCGTCAGACCGCTGGCTCCTGAACAAGAGCAGGCATAGATTCTGCAATAGGACGATCAGGCGAAGCGAACCTCTTCCCCTCACTTACGCCAGAGCCGGGCAACGCCTTCTTCCCGCTGTGCAAGGCATTGCCCGGCGCCTTATTTCACGGGTAACTGCCACTGGAAGAAGCCCCGCGCGGCTACGACATCTTCAAGCACAAGGAAGATGGCTGCATTAAAGTGGCGCTGAAGCCATAGGGCGCCATGCGTGTACCGCCGCGTCTTTCGGCGCTACGGTCCCCGGCACGGAGGCCGGGGCTACACGCGGGCGCTGCCGACAATCGTTACCCCGCTTTGGGAAAGAGGTAATGGGCGATCCTGGCGAGCAGGTCATCCACCGCAAAGGGTTTTGCCAGGAAGTCATCGGCCCCCACCGCTTTGACCGATTCCCTGGCCCCTGGATGCGCAGAAATCATGATAATGGGGATATGCCTGGTGTCGTCCTGGCTTTTCAATTTTTGGCAGATCAGCCGCCCATCCTTGCCGGAGAGCAGCACATCGAGAATAATCAGGTCGGGAAGCCCGCCATTGCCATCGTGCAGATTCTCCGCGTAGTCACCCTTCAAGGTAGTAGTGACGGCATACCCGGCATCCTCCAGCGTAACCTGGAGCGCGTCCAAAATATCGGGATCATCATCGACCACCAGGATCTGTTTCCCCAGGCTTTCCATACGATGCCGCCTCCGAACCTCAAGAGTTTCTATTCCAGGGTGCTGTCTGTCCTGGTATAGGGAACGCTAAAACGGAACTCCGCGCCCTGGCCCTTCTCGCTGGCAACCTGGATAGAGCCGCCATGCCGTCTGATGATTTCACGCGAGATGTATAGCCCGATGCCCAGGCCAGGAAAGGTCCGCTCGTCTGGATCGGTGACGCGATAAAACTGGTCAAAGATGCGGCTTTGATGCTCCTGGTCTATCCCGATGCCAAAATCGCGCACGCTCACGACGGCCTGCTCTGGCGCCTCAATCAGCCGAACAAGCACGCGATCAGCGCCTGGGGAAAACTTGATGGCATTGGTGAGCAGATTCGTGAACACCTGCCCGATGCGGTCGCGGTCGCCCCAGACGGGTCGTTCTATCTGGCCCTCAAGCTGTATGCTGTGCTTCTCGCTGGTTGGACGGATGTGTTCAATCGTTTCCCGCACCACCGCATTCATGTCAAAGGCGCCTTCCTGAAACTCCAGGCGCCCTTGCTGCAATCGGGAGACATTCAGCAGATCGTTAATCAGCCTGGTGAGCTTATCCAACTGGGCATCCATTTTTGCCAGGGAACGGCTCTGGCTTTCTTCCCCAGTCCGCGCCAGTTGTCTTTGCAGCACCTGAGTATACATCTTCAGGCTGGTGACAGGCGTTTTCAGTTCGTGGGAGGCCACCACAATAAAATCATCGCGCAAGGCGATAGCCTGCCGCGCTTCCTGATAGAGCAGCGCGTTTTCCAGGGCCAGCGAGGCGTGCCGCGCCAGTTCTTCGGCCATCGCCACATCGGCCTCCGTCAGCCGTTTGCGCGACTCCGAGGTCACAAAGGCGATCCCACCTACCCCCTTGCCCCGGACCACTAACGGGACGTTGAGCGAGGAGGTCGCACCCAATCCACGCATAATCTCCAATTCGCGCGGACTGCGCGCAGCCGCGACAAGGAAAGCATCCGGTATCTCAGGAAGAAATTGAGGCTGTTTGGTGCGGATCAGTTCGGGCGTACCTGATGTATCGCTCATGGAAATAGGATACAACTGGCGATATTCACGTATCAACGCCACCTTCGCGGGATCGATATGTTTAATGGCGGCAACCTCCAGGACGCCTTGTTCATTTACAATATCAACGGAGCACCAATCGGCGATAAAGGGCACGGCCAGATTCACCAGATGGTCCCAGATAATCGCAAAGTCCAGTGAGGAAGAGAGCAACATACTGGCGCGAGCGAGGAATTGCAAGTTTTGTTCGAGTACCTTGCGCTCGGTAATATCCTGATAATTGCCGACGAGAGCGCCCACGCCTGGGTCGTCTAGCAGGTTGGTGACGGTCCCTTCCATCCAGCGCCAGGAGCCATCCCGATGCTGGATACGAAAGCTCACAGGCAGACTTTTCCCTGGCTCGGCAACGATGGCTGCCAGCTCCTGGGCCGCGCGTTCCTGATCCTCAGGATGAATCTCCTCAAGGGCCACGCGCCCGATCAACTCCTGCGGGGGAAAGCCCCATAACCGCTGGGTAGAGGGACTGGCGTAGAGTACCACCCCTTGCGGATCAAGCAGCAGCATCACCTCGCGGCTCTGCTCCAGCAGCGCGCGAAAATGTTGCTCGCTGTCTTTGAGCGTTTTCAAGCGTCCCCCTGGCCGGATGGTCTTTCTGATGTTGGTTGCCATTGCCCTTCACCTCCTCAATCAGTACATGAGTTCTCCCCTGCTGCTGCTACTATATCACCTCTGCCCTGAGGAGACAAGCAGGGCAGAACAAGAAAGAGGTGTTGAAATGTCTCGCGCTGACAGGACCGATTCTGACCGCTTTTCAAGGTATACTGGAAGCAGGCGCCTGTTCGACGCCATTATTCCAGTAGCTCATATAAAGGAGTTCTCCGATGTCAACCGATGCTCTTTCCCTGATGACCGTGTTTGAAGGCTGGGACAGCCACCAGATCGCGCTGACGCGGGCCGTTGCCCCGCTGACCGCCGACCAGTTGACCTATCGGCCCGCGCCGCACCTGCGTTCGGTGGGCGAGATCGCGAGCCATATCAGCCTGGGGCGGCTAAGCTGGTTCCATCGCATGGGCGCGCCTGGCAGCGCGGAACTGGCCCGCCAGATCGCGCCCTGGGAGTCGGAGAAGGCTGACACCGAGAACCTTGCCGCGCTGCGCAGGTGGATGGATGCCATCTTCCAGCAAGAGGCGGCCATCGTCACGAACCCCGCCGAACAGATGCGCTGGCTGGAGGCAACCTGGCAGATGATTGAAACCACGCTCAAGACCTGGACCGTTGCCGACCTGGCGCAGACCTATCGGCATCTCTACCAGGGAACGATGTACTCCGTTTCGCGCCAGTGGACGCTCTGGCGCATCATGGAACACGACCTGCATCATGGCGGCGAACTGGCGATCCTGCTGGGCATGCAAGGGATCGAGATTCCCGACCTGGGCGACGCGGGCGGCCACCTTACCGAACTGCCCCCGGCGGACCCCGCGTAATCACCGGGCCAGCGGCAGCGCCATCCTTTGCCTACGCCTGGATGATATACTGAGCCTGCGCACGAGAGAGGATACACCAGACCCGTTACTCTGCACAGCCAGGAGACATTGAGGGAATTGGGCAATGGCCGAGACCAGACTGCCGATTGAAGAAGTGGGCGTGACGCCCGCGCCGGGGATGAAGATTCCCCAGCATTTCTCTTTTAGCCAGGATGATCGCCAGGTGACGTATTTGCTGGCAGCAGGCGAGAGCGCCCCCCAGCAGCTTTACGCGCTGGACGTGGCGACGGGCGAGAGCGTCGTGCTGGTTGCGCCGCCAGGGGGCGGGGTGAAAGAGGAGCAGCTTTCGCCGGAGGAAGAACTGCGCCGCCAGCGCGAGCGCAATCTGGCGACCGGCCTGACGCACTACAGCCGCGCCCAGAAGACCGACCGGCTCTTGATTCCGGTGCGCGGCGACATCTACGTCAAAGATGGCCCGCAGGAGCCGCTGCGGCTGGTCGTGGATAACGCCGGAAAGCCGCCCGCGCTGACGCCCACGCTCTCGCCGGACGGGGAGCGAATCGCCTACGTGCAGGATGCCGAGGTCTACATCGTCTCAGCAGGGGGCGGCGCGCCCCGGCAGATCACCGCTGGCGCGCGTGGCACAGGCAAGACGCATGGCCTGGCCGAATATATCTCGCAGGAAGAACTGGCGCGCGGCGAGGGTTTCTGGTGGTCGCCCGACAGCAAACAGATCGCCTTTACCGAGGTCGATGAAACGCATATCCCGCTCTATCGCATCATCCACCAGGGCAAGGATACGACCGGCGAGGAGGCCGAGGAGGCGCATCGCTACCCCTTCGCGGGCGCGGCCAACGCGCTTGTGCGCCTGGCGGTGATCTCGGCGGAGGGCGGCGCCCCTGTACCGTCGGCTTCCAGCCGGCAGGGGTGGGGTGGCGCGCCAGTCTGGATGGACCTGGATTTTGGCGAGGAGGTCTATCTGGCGCGCGTCTTCTGGTGGAAAGATGGCAGCCTGGGCGCGATCACGCTGAACCGCGAGCAGAGTCGGCTGCATCTCTCGCGCTTTGACATTGCCTCTGGGCAGCGCGCAATTGTGCTGGAGGAAGAGAGCGGCGCCTGGATCAACCTGGGCCGCAAGCGCCTGCATCTGCTGGAGCGCGGTGGCTTCCTCTGGACCTCGGAACGCTCCGGCTTTCGGCATATCTACCTCTACGACGCCGATGGCGCGCTGGTGCGCCAGATCACCGACGGCGCGTGGGTCGTCGATGGCATCGACGCGGTGGATGAAGAGAACGAGCGCGTCTACTTCACCGCCAACCGCGAGCATCCAACAGAGGCGCAGGTGTACGTCGTCGCGTTCGATGGCAGCGACCTGCGCCGGGTGACGCCAGAGGTCGGCCTTCACGATGTCGCTATCGATCACGCCTGCCAGCGATTTATCGACGTACACAGCGCGCTCGACCATCCGCCCAGCGTCACGCTGCGCTCGCTGGCGGATGGCGCCGTGCTGCATCGCATCGAGACGCCGCCCGACCCGCGCATCGCGGCCTTCGGGCTGGAGCCGCCGGAGATCGTCACGCTGCGCAACCGCGCGGGCACAACGCTCTATGGCGCGCTCTATCGGCCAGCGGCCAGCTTTGGGCCGGGGCCATATCCAACGGTCATCCACGTCTACGGCGGACCTGGCCCGCAGCAGGTGACCAACCAGTGGCGGCTGACGGCGGCGCTGGACCTGCAATATCTGCGCAGCCAGGGCTTTCTGGTCTTCCGGCTGGATAACCGGGGCAGCGCCAGACGCGGGCTGGCCTTCGAGAGCGCCATCAAGCACCACATGGGCACGATTGAGGTAGATGATCAGGTCGATGGCGTGCGCTGGCTGGTCGAGCAAGGGCTGGCCGACCCGCAGCGCGTGGGCGTCATGGGCTGGAGCTATGGTGGCTATATGACGCTGATGTGCCTGGCAAAGGCAGCGGAGGTCTTTAAGGTCGGCGTGGCAGGCGCGCCTGTCACATCCTGGGATGGCTACGACACCTGCTACACCGAACGCTATATGGGCACGCCGCAAAGCAACCCGGCGGGCTACGCCGAGAGCAGTGTCATGGCGCATGTCGAGCAGATCACGGGGAAGTTACTGCTCGCGCATGGTATGCTCGATGAGAACGTACATTTTCGCCACTCGGCGCGGCTGATGAACGCGCTGATCCGGGCGCGCAAGGCGTATGACGCGCTGCTCTTCCCGGACGAGCGCCACATGCCGCGCCATCGCGCCGATAGAGTCTATCAGTACGAGCGCATGCTGGGGTATTTTGAGCAGCATCTCTAGCAGCAACAATGTAACAGAGGTATGAATATATCCTTATAGAATAGTGATTCAGCCTACGCCTGTTGAGACAGCAAGCGAGACTGTTGAATGGCACGACAGAGGAAAAAAACAGATGCGTCACATGAAACTATTCATCTTCTTTCTCGCGCCGCTGGGCCTGGCCTTGCTCAGCGGCTGTGGACAAAACTCCCCATCAGCGAACTCGACGCCCACGTCGCCCGCAAGCCAGGGACCGACACTGGGCGCGCCGGTGGATATGACCGGCAGCCAGCAAGTCACCGTCAAGATCATTGACACCAGCAGCAATGCCTCTGGCTACTGGTATGACAACCCCAGCATCAAGATCAAGGTGGGAACCACCGTCACCTGGATCAATACCTCCAGCGCGGAGCATACTGTCACCAGCGGGGAGCCAGGCGCGCCCGATGGGAAATTCGATTCCGGCATCGGGAACCTGCTCCAGCCAGGCGACAAAGGGGCGTCCAGCGCCTTTACCTTCACCTTTAAGACAGCAGGCTCCTATCCCTACTATTGCCAGATTCACCCGTCAATGTTCGGGCTGGTGCAGGTGGTGTCGTAAGCGCATCTTTCGCGCCGATGCCCGCCATCAGCCAGAGATAGCCGTCTTCCATGCCGGGCGCGACGGGCGTCGCGTGGTCTTCCGGGCGCGGGTCGCCGACGACGCGATACTCGATGCCATTGGCGCGCGGCAGGATGGAAACCACCGTCAGGTGGTCGGGGCGGACGCCGCCCCCTGCGGGGAGCGGCCTGCGGCCTGGAGCGCTGGCCTCGGCTGGGCCTCGGCCCCCTCGCTCCTGTTGGTCGCTCGCGCGCTCCAGCCCTTGCGGGAACTGGGTTCCCCCATTCTCGCCTGCGGCTCGCGGGCCGCTGCTGGTGATCTGCCAGGCACGCCCCTCGGCGAGCGCAGTCAGGTCTTCGGGCGCGCCATCAAAGCGCACCTGGCCTTTGTGCAAGACGATCAAGCGGCGGCAGGTCTGGGCCACGTCCTCGACAATATGTGTGGAGAGAATGATCACGCGGCTGCCGACCAGCGCCAGTTCGCTGAGCATCGTGCGAATGCGGATGCGCTCCTCCGGGTCCAGCCCGGAGGTGGGTTCGTCCACGATCAAGAACTGCGGATCGGTGAGCAGCGCCTGCGCCAGCCCGACGCGGCGCTTCATGCCGCCGGAATAGCTCTTCAGCCGACGCCTGGCGACATCGGCCAGGCCGACCGTCTCCAGCAGTTCGTTGACGCGCTGCTTGCGCGCCGTGCCATCGTGCATGCCCTTGAGAATCGCCATATAATCCAGAAACTCATAGGCGTTCAGGTTGGGATAGAGGCCCAACTCCTGGGGCAGATAGCCCAGCAGGCGCTTGATCTGGCGACGGTCCGCTGCCTGACGCACATCGTAGTCGCCAATGCGCGCGGTGCCCTCCGTCGGGGTCAGCAGGGTCGCCAGGATGCGCATCAGCGTCGTCTTGCCCGCGCCGTTCGGCCCCAGCAGGCCGATCAGCCCTGGCTGGATGGTCAGATGCACGTCGCGCACCGCCTGCACATTGCCGGAATAGGTTTTGCTGAGACGTTCAAGTTGGATTTGCATGTCATTCTCCTCCAAGCAGCCATTCGGTTCGGCTCATCCGCCAGAAGCAGGCGACAGCCAGCGCGGCGGCAATGCCGATGAGCAATTCACGATTCACCAGCCAGTAGGGCGCGCCCTTTTCCCAGAGGGTCGCAAAGAGAAAGACGCGGCGGCTTATATCGAGCCAGACGCCGTGCAGGGCACCATCATTCACCAGCAGGTCATGGATGACGATCTCCAGCAGCCAGACGCCCACTGCCACCGACGCGCCAACCGTTGCCGAGCGGCTCCAGAGCGATGCCAGCAGCGAGGCGAAGATCAGCACGAGCGACGGCGAAAGCCAGACAAGTTGCCGTTCCAGCCAGCCCCCATCGCCAGGGAGCGGGATGTTCAGCGCGGCCAGATAGGCGTCGAAGACGAGGGCCATCACCACCAGCAGGCCCAGCACGACGGCGACGCGCGACGCGACGATCTGCCAGACGGGACGCTCCGCCGTGCAGATCACCTCGCGGGCGGGGTCGCCCGCGAAGGCCGCGCTCGCCAGCACGGCCACCGGCACTGGGAAGATCAGTTCCAGCACGCTGATAGTCATATCGCCCAGGTTGAGGTTATGATAGGTGAACCACGTCAGGAACGCGCCCAGCGACCAGACGATGCCGGTAATCAGCAGATAGTCATAGTTCAGCAGTTTCAGATGGTAACGAAGCGTTGTCATTGTCGTTGCTCCTGCCAGCGCAGCACCAGCGGAATCAGCGCCAGCGCCAGCACGCTCAGCCCGACGATCAGGGCTATATTCACGACAGCCATTCCGACCGTCGCAGGTGGGCGCATATAGCTAGACCCCGTTGGGTCATTGAGAAAGAAGGCATAATGGGCATACTGGCCTGTCACGCTCAAGATGCTAAAGTTGATGGTGGGCAGGCGGTTTGGTGGCACGACGGCGGCCCACATCCAGAAGCCTGCAAACAGGACTTGATAAAGTCGCAGCGGCAGCACCAATGGAAACACCAGCGACCAGGCGACCACAAACAGCCACGCGGGCACCACTACTACCAGCAGCACCACTGGAGCGGTCAGGAAGAGCGCGGGCTGCTGATAATACGCCGCCATAGCAGCCAGTTCCGCCAGCAGCAGGATGAACGGCGGCGTGAAGACAGCCAGCACGGAGCCAGCATATTTGCCCAGCACTAGCGGAACCTTAGGCGACAAAGCGCTGTTAATCAGTTCGTTCGTGCCCAGCAGGCGGTCACGGCTGAAGCGATCAGCCGCCAGGATGCCCGCCGCAACGGGCGCGAAGAAAGCGAATTCCTCGATAAAACTGGTTGACAGTTTCCAGGGCTGGCTGGCAAGGGCCAGCGCGTTCTGCCGGGCGCCGAACAGCAGCAAGAAAAGCACTCCTATGGTCAGCACGAGGCTGATCCACAGTCCAGGCCGACGAATCTGCATCAGATATTCATAGCGAAAAACCGCGAGTGTTTCCGGCATGCGATTACCCTCGTCCTTCGCGCCAGCGCAGCGCCAGCGGCGCCAGGCAGAGCGCGACAATGCTCAGCCCGACGAGCAAGCCCAGGTTCACCAGCGCCCAGCCGGGCGTGGCGGGCGGATGGAAGGTGGCAAACATTGGCCCGATATCGTGGAAAAACGCATGGTCGGCGTAGTCACCCTGCAAACCCAGAATGCTTTGATTGATCGTGGTCAGATGCTGCGGGGGCACCGCCGTCGCCCACATCCAGAAGCCGGCATACAAGACTTGATAGAGCCGCAGCGGCAGCGCCAGCGGAAAGACCAGCGACCAGGCCACAAAAAAGAGCCAGGCGGGCACAACCGTGCCCAGCAGCACCAGGGGCGCCATCCAGAAGAGCGCGCCCATGTGCAAGAGCAGCGCCACAAAGATCAGCATGGGCAGGAAGAGCAAGATAGCCGGAGTCAGCACCGCCAACAACGACCCAAGATACTTGCCGACCACCAGCGGGCGCGCAGAGGGCAGCGAGACCTTCAGCGTCTCGTTGACGCCCAGGCGAAAATCACGCGGGAAGCGGTCGGCCACCAGGATGCCTGCCGCTACCGGCGCAAAGAGGTTGAGCGGAGCCACCAGATTGATCGCCACCAGCCAGGGATTATTGAGCAAGCTTTCTGTCGGATGCCCCATATCTTTCGCTATAAAGAAGTCAATCAGTCCAATGAGGACGAAAGAACTGATCCAGAGACCCCAGCGGCGAATCTGCATCAGATATTCGTAGCGCAGGACGCCCAGAGTTTCACGCATAACGTTGCTCCTGTCGGAAAGCACGAAAGAAGGCCAGCGCCAGGCAGGCCAGCGCCAGCGCGACCAGCAAGGTTTGATTCGACCAGAGCGCATTGGAAAGCTGCCAGAGCGCGGGCAGCGGACTGCGCAGCGCGTCAAAGACATGCAGCCCCCAGAGACTGAAGGCGACGATGATCGCCGCCTGGCTATTCCAGATAACTGAAAGCGCCAGCGCCAGCGCGCTCAGGAAGAGCATCGGCGCGAGCCAGGAGAGAATGAGCGGCCAGAGAGCGATATGCACGATCATCAGGCGCAGGATGACGCTGGTCGCCAGCGCCAGCGCCAGATCATAGCTGTAGACCAGGACCAGGCGCGCCAGCAGGATCAGCGCGGGCGAGACGGGCGTGGCGCACTCCAGTTCGGTGGCTGGATCGTTCTCCGGCCCGTAGATCAGCGCGATGCCCGCAGCCGCGACAATGGGCGCGGCCAGCGCCAGCAGTCCTGTGCTGGGGCCGCCCGCGTAGGGGAAGAGATAGGTCAGGATCATCCCCAGCACCAGCACAATCAGCGAGGCCGCCCAGATTCCGCGCCCGATCAGCGGCAGTTGCCGCCGCAAAAGCAGGAGCAGGCCGCCCAACGGGTGAGTCCGCCAGCCATCGGCGAAGATAAGAGGACGATGCCCGTTTTGGGCGCCCACCGCAGGCAGCGCGCTGATGCGCGCCAGGGCGCGCTGCAAGACAAGCGGCGAAGGGTCGGGCAGGCGCGCGTTGCTGGCGGCCATTGCCTGGCGCAGCGCCGCCCACTCCGGCGCGTCATCGGGCTGGATGTTCTGTGTATCGACGCTCATGGTTTCACCCCTTCGCGCCAGCCGCGCTCAACCAACGCGCGCTGCATCTGGCGGCGCGCCTGATTGACGCGGCTCTTGACCGTGCCAACTGGCACGGCTGTGATGATGGCCGCTTCTTCATACGAGAAGCCTTGCGCCAGAATCAATTCCAACGCCTCGCGATGGATGGGCAACAGGGTCTCCAGCGCCGCCTCCAGGTCCGCGCCCAGCGCCAGCGAGAAGGTGACGCGCTCGGCATCCTGCGCCTCGTCGGCAGGCGCCGCGCAGTCCTCCACAGCGACCTGCGGAAGTTGGCGACGGCGCGCGGCCTGCGCCGCCTGATGGTGCGCGATGCCAAAGACCCAGGTGCTGACCCGCGAGCGCCCGGCAAACGAGGCCGCGCCCTGCCAGATCGCCACGATCACATCCTGCAAGACCTCTTCGGCCAGCCCCTCGTCGCGCAGCAGGCGCAGCAGATAGACAAAGAGCGGGCGCTGATAGCGCCCATAGAGCGCCGCCAGCGCGTCCTGCTCGCCCCCGGCAATGCGCGTGAGTAAGGCGCGCTCGGCGTCATCGCAGCGGCTCTTCAGTTGAGGCGCGTTCGTTTCATTCACTCTGCTGTCCTGCTGATCATCATTATGCTCAGTATGTAGAGATGAGGGGCAAAAAAGTTCACGCGATTCTCATGCTATAGTAGCAGAACGCTGGCGACTAAAGTCGCGCCTAGAGGCCCAGGGCCACGAAGCCTGCCTGCGCAGGCTGGAACGAAGACATGGCCTCGTTGAAAAGGCAAACTTCATAAGTCGCGCCTAGAGGCCCAGGGCCACGAAGTCCGCCTGCGCGGACTGAGACTCGCGCTCGTTCTTGAACCCGCGTAGGCGGGTTTTCTGGCGGCACGCCTCCAGGCGCGGTTTTAACCGCCAGCCGACTTTTCACATCCCATAGTAGCAGGTACTAGAACCCTTGACCGCCAGGCTCTTTTGCCTGTATACTGGCAGCGTGAATTCCAGGTTGCTTGTGGATTCTGTATTCTTAATGTTGAGGAGGGTGCGATGGCCGCTTACCCCCTGTTGCTGGATCTGTCATCATCTCTGCACGATGCCCTGACCTCGTTATTTACCAATCTGTTTCAGTTGCCTGTAACCATTGCCGCGCTGGCGTTGATGCTGGGCTTCGCGGTATTGGGCTGGCTGATCGCCTTTATCTTCCTGCGCCCGAAGAAAGTTTGCTCGATGGTCTGCTCGATTCATTTCTTGCTGACTATCGGCGCCATTGTGCTGGGCATGATCGGCGCGTTTGGCATCATCGATCACTATAATGGTTCGCTGATTACCGGCGCGGGCGTCGCCTTACTTGCCCTGACGATTCCGCTCTTCATTCTGGTGGAATCCTTTAATTATGTGGTGCTGAGCAACGAACACGCGCGACGGCACCGCGACCTGCGCACGCCACAGGATAAGCGCGTCCGTCGGCTGGTCGTCTTCCTGACGCCGCTGGCGCTGGGGCTGATCTTGTTGGGCGTGGGGCTGCTGCTGAGCGCCACCGTGACGGGCATGACGGCGCTGACGTCAGTTGTCATTCTGCTGCTCACCCTCTGGGTGCTGGCGCTGGGCACGCAGCTTTTCATGCTGGTGCGGGCGCGACGGCGGCGCAGTCGGCTGGCCGCGCTGGGCACTGGCCCAACGCTTGACCAGGAGGCCGTCGCTGAAATCTGGGTGAGCGGCGTCAGCAGCTATCGCATCGGACGCGGCGAAACGGATGTTACCCATTGGGAAGTGTTTAGCGAGCGCGTCTTCGTCACCGAGGAGCTTTTGCTGGAAGAAGAGGGCGAGCTTGATCTGGTGGAAGTGGAAGAGGAAGAGACGCGAGTCTACGCGGTGGCAGTGGCGGGCGCGGCTGGTGGGTCCGGCTCGCAGGGCATGCGCAGCGGCCCAGCGCCCCACCAGAGCCACCTGCTCAAGCGCCAGCAGGCGCGCCATCGCTTCCGCCGACGCTGGGGCGGGCCAATTCTGCTGCTGCTGATCGCCATCGCGGCGGTGGTTGTCACCGTCCTGGCGGGCGGCGTCGCCACAGCGACTACGGCAGGCATCGCGCTGGCCTTCCTTGCGCCAGCCGTCTTCCTGATCGTCCATCGTATCCACCGCGATAACGAAGTCCGCTTTGCCACCGAGACGGCAGACAAGATCAACAGCGTTCAGGCCGTCGCTGTGGGCGCCAGAGCCACACCTTTTGCCGCCGCTGCTGCGCCGATGGCACCCGCCGCTGGCGCGCCAGCGGGCAGGCCACAAACGGGCCGAGCCGCCAGCGGAGCGCAGGGTTCAGGCGCCGCGCTCCACCCGGCGCGGCCCCAGCCGGTCATTCCGCCGGCCACGCCGCCAGTTATTCCGCCCAAAGAGGAGCCAGAGCCGCCCACCCTGCCCGCTGTTGGGGCCGCTGGAGCCGCGCACGAGAACCCTGATATTGCCGACGAGACGGTGATCCTGGGAGGCTCGGCGGCAGCCGCCGGAGCCGCGCACGAGAACCCCGACATCTCCGAGGAAACGGTGATCTTTGGTGGCGCGGCAGCCGCCGCCGGGGCTGCACACGAGAACCCCGACATCTCCGATGAGACGCTGCTGCTGGCGCACAAGCCGGAAACTCCGGCCTCGGAGCGCATCTCGACCAGTGAGTTCCAACGCTATCTACGCGGGGTCCATTATCCAGCCACGCAGGCACAACTGCTGGCCCAGGCGCGCAGAAACAACGCGCCCTCCGTGCTGATTATCTGGCTGGAAACGCTGGTGGTTACGGTAGTCTTCATCAGCCTGACTGAAGTGGTACGGAGCTATACAGCCTATCAACGGGAGAAAGGTCAGACCTCATCGGCACCCCCAGCAGTTTCTGCTGCGGGAGCAGAAACTGCGGCCCAACCCAGAGTATCTCGCAGCATTCGCATCACCGACTTCCAGCATTACCTGCACGGCGTGGACTATCCAGCGACGCGGGCGCAACTGATCGATCAGGCGCGCAAGAACAACGCGCCGCCCAATATGATCAAGCGCCTGGAAGAGTTGGACGAACAGCACAGCTTCATCAATGCGCGCGACGCGATGATCGGCTATGCCTATCACCGCTATCTGACTGGCGCTACCTATCCGGCCACGCGCGATCAACTGCTGGCGCACGCGCGCGCCAACAAAGCGCCAGCCAAGCTGATTGGCTGGCTGGAAGGGTTGAGCGCGGCAACGACCTTCGCCAGTCTGACCGAGGTGGTGCGCAGCTATGCCACCCATCACAAGGACGAGGAGGAAGAGGTCGAGGAGAACGAAGCGCCCGCAACCAGCGATCACAGCCGGGTGGATGAGGATGAAGAGAAGACGATGACCATCTCTTCCTCGGCAGAGGGGAAGGGGCCTGGCGGGATTGGCTTCAAGGAGGTTACCCACTTCCTGCGCGGCATGCACTATCCGGCCACGCGCGATCAATTAGTGGAGCAGG